>JAYUPB010000029.1:0-84816 GCA_043760405.1 Sphingomonadales bacterium | reverse complement strand
CCGTTCTACACGCTCGGGCCGCTCACCACCGACATCGCGCCGGGCTACGACCATATCACCAGCGGCATCGGTGCGGCGATGATCGGCTGGTACGGCACCGCAATGCTCTGCTACGTCACGCCCAAGGAGCATCTGGGCCTGCCCGACCGCGACGATGTGAAGGTTGGCGTGGTGACGTACAAGTTGGCCGCCCACGCAGCGGATCTGGCGAAGGGCCACCCGGCAGCACAAGTCCGCGACGACGCGCTGAGCAAGGCGCGCTTCGAATTTCGCTGGCGCGACCAGTTCAACCTGAGCCTCGACCCCGACACAGCCGAGCAATATCACGACCAGACGCTGCCGGCAGAAGGCGCGAAGACCGCGCATTTCTGCAGCATGTGCGGCCCGAAATTCTGCTCGATGAAGATCAGCCAAGAGGTGCGGGAATTCGCGCGATTGCAGAATCAGCCGGCGGGCGATTTCGTCGCGGCGGAGGAAGCAGAGGCCGGTATGGCAGAGATGAGCAAGGTCTATGACGAGACCGGCCGCGAGCTCTATATGGGCGCTGGGGACAGGGAGCATGATTGAGGGTTGGTGTCAGCCAGTGCTTGACAATATACCTGAAAGGCATTAGCTTACATTTATGATCAGTTCGTTTCGAAGCAAAGCCTTGCAACGTTTTGTCGAGCAAGGCGATGCTTCGAAATTGAGTGTGCCCAATGTTCGAAGGCTTGAGCGCATATTGACCGAACTCGATCACGCGCGGGAGCCACAGGATATGAACGGCCCTGGCCTGCGATTTCACGGGCTTAAAGGGCAGGACAAAGGCCGTTATGCTGTCGATGCGTCCGGCAATTGGCGGCTCACATTCGGCTGGGATGGCAAGGATGCGATAGACGTTGATTTAGAGGATTATCACTGATGACTAAAAAGCGCCCTTGGGCCATCCGCCCGATTCACCCCGGCGAAATCCTGCGCGAAGACGTTCTTCCCGCACTCGGTCGCCCAAAAACTGAAATCGCCCGCCTGCTCGGCATTTCGCGGCAGACGCTCTATGATATTCTCAACGAGAAGCAGCCGGTCACCGCGCAAATGGCATTGCGTATCGGCAAGATGTGCGGGAACGGGCCGGACATCTGGCTCAACCTTCAGCGCACCTATGATTTGCGGATGGCGGAGGCAGAGATTGGCGATGCGTTGGATGCTATCCCGATACTGAAGGCGGCATGAGTTCGGGAGTTGAGTGCACTGTCACCGGAATTCGGATTATTCCTAGCGCTGATTGTCGCTTTGCGATTGACGTGGACTCGGTTTGTGCCGTTTATTAGGCACAAGAAAGGAGGCTATCATGAGTGAGCATTTGCAAAAGCTGATCGACGCCTCTCGCGGTAAGGCCATGTCTGACACAGAAAAAGAGGCGCAGAGGCGTAGCTTTGCCTATGGTAACGCGCACACTGAAAATGATCGCGTAACGCGTGAAATGGTCGATCAGGCTGCCGAGAAGCTGGGCAAGGCTCGGTAAAAGTGAGCGATGGCGAGCGTCACAGCATTGCGGCACAACCCTCGCTGATCACTGACCCCATAGAAGAGGCAAAGCGCGAAGCCGAGGCCGGAATGGCCCAAATGAGCAAGGTCTATGACGAAACCGGCCGCGAACTCTATATGGGCGCTGGTGATCGGGAGCATGATTGATATGTGCGCCGCGAGATTTGTCTTGCAGCAGGAAAAGGCGGGCTAGTTGGACATTTGGAATGTGTCCCTTGGCGAGCCATTCGATGAGCGTCAATTAGATGATCGCGCAAAGGCGTGGATCGGGAAGAGGGGCGAAGAGCTTCTCGGCTTGATGAAGTCCTTAGCACGCGAGCCATCGACAAAGCCACCGTTTCAAAGCCGTCGAGCGCCAACAATTACTATCACTCGGAAAGACGTGGTAGGAGAAATTGACTCAGCTTACACGGACTGGGCAGGGCACGTCATTGGCCGGTCTTTCTTCAAGGAGGGTCAGGAGTTCGGTATCTACGGAGACAATTATCTGCGTTTTCGCGAAATTTCCGAGGCTATCAGATCCAAAAAGCCGTTCCGGTTCAAGATAAATCAGGAGTTCTGCGAAAAAACGATTTTCCTCTGGTGCAAGATGCGCCTTCGAGACGGCGACATATCGCCGTTGGATCAGTTCTTGCTCAGCGAGGCTGGTAAGGCGGTCCATGAATTTACAATCTACTGCCCGTTGTTTGGGATTGAAATTGAGTCAGATATGATTCTGGGCGACGTCAAACTCGCTATAATTCCGGAATCAGCATTTCGCCCTGTGCAAGATGACCCAAAGCCCGACACTTTGGCAGCATTGTCTGAAATGCGCGAACGATATGGAAATCATACTGCTATCGAGGTTTCATGCACGGCGGAATCCGGCCTTGCGAAAGAGCTAGCTATCGAAACGGCTGAACTGATGTGTTCTGTCCTTCGGTTCCTCTCGTCTGCGTCTGTTTCTCACAACGTTGCTTATCCCTGCTCTCCGCTCGGTTCTGAACTGGTCGCAAAACAAACAACAATCTTTCTGAAGGACGGTCAGATGAGCCTGCTGAACGAGGGCTTGAGAAACCGTGGTCTTTTCAACTGGAAGCTGTCGCACGCTGAAATTGAAGATGTTATGCAGCGCCCGATGGGAAATGCTGTCGCTTTTCTGGAAAGCAGAAAGCTAAACGACTTTCAAAGCTGTCTTAAGAGGGCCTTTCTCTCATATTCCCGAGGAGTGGGGCAGTTCGATGTCCACGAACGCTTGGTAGCGGCGGTTGGTGCACTTGAAACCCTATTCTTGCCAAATGGCTCTGAGGGCCCACTCTCGAATGTAGGAGAACGGTTGGCATTTTTTATATCGGATAAAGCCGATGAGCGGAAAATTATCGTCAAAAACTATGCCCACATATACAAAATTCGCTCAAAATACCTTCACCATAGCGTTTCGGTAAGAGACGAAATTGAGATGGAACGTTTCTTTCAGTATGTGTGGCGCGCATTCTATCTTCTTCTGGCAAAGTTTGGAAAATATAAGACTCACAAGGAATTCATCGACGAGGTCGATAGCGTTAAGTTTGGCATTACCTGATATTCTGCATGTAAATCCCAATATCGTAACGCTGACCTCTCACTTGACAATATACTAAAATAGGTATACTCATTCCCCTAATGCCTAGCGAAACGCCTCTCGACTGGATCGGTTCGTCAAAGAAGGATTTGCTCGCCTTCCCCGGACCCGTGATCGACGCGATGGGCTATGCGTTGGGCGTTGCACAACTGGGTGGGAAACATCCGCATGCCAAGCCTTGGAAGGGCGAAGGCGGCGGGGTGTTTGAGGTGGTCGAGGACTTTTCGGGCGATACCTACCGCGCGGTTTATACGGTTCGCTTTGCCGAGGTGATTTATGTGCTGCACGCTTTTCAGAAGAAATCGACCAAGGGCATTGCCACTGCTGCAACCGATGTTGCGATGATCAAAGCGCGATTACGGCTAGCTCGAGACGACTATGAAGTAAGGACTAGAGCCAATGACTGACACCAATATCACTCGCGGCACGACGAACGTCTTTGCCGATCTCGGCCTGCCCGATCCAGCGGAGCGCCAGACCAAAACCCGCCTTGCCCTCGCCATCAACCGGATCATAAAGGATCAGGGCCTAAAACAGATTGATGCCGCCCACCTGCTCGGCGTACCTCAACCAAAGGTCTCGGCGCTGGTCAATTACCGGCTCGACGGCTTTTCGGTCGAAAAGCTGATGGATTTCATCGTCGCGCTTGGCCGCGATGTGGAGATCATAGTGCGGCCCAAACGCGATGCGGCGGCAAGAGTGCTGGTGCTTGAAGCGGCTTGAACGCTCTCGCATATGTTAAAGAATCCGGGATTTTTTAACATGTCGGGTCTGATATGTTCGCCGAGTCATCGTTTCAGCAAATTCCGGGGACACAGCAAATTTCGGGAACTCAATACTAATCAAACGCTTACCCCAACCTTACCAACGCTTCATCAAGCGCCTGCAAAAACCTTGACCGGTCGGCTTTGGCAAACGGCGCAGGCCCACCGCCGATCCCGTCCATTCCGGCGCGCAGGTCGGCCATGATTGCTCGGGTGGCGATGGCGCCGCCGATGGAGGCGCTGGTGAAAGGCTTGCCATTATTGCCGATGACAATGGCTCCTGCCTTCAGGCACCGGTCCGCAAGCAGTATGTCGGCGGTGATCACCACACTGCGCGGGCTGGCCTGCTCCGCGATCCAGTCATCGGCGGTGTCGAAACTGTCCGATATGATAGCCCTCGTGATTAGGGGATGATTCGCGCCGCTGATACTGAACATCCAAAAGCAGGCTATGTGCCTTCATGAGCATGAATTTAGAAATTTGATGGTGATTTGACGGCCTGTCCATTTTTTTTAAGTTTTTTTTGTATAAAAATTGAAACCCTTCGATTTGCGTGCATTTTATATCAAAAACTGCTGCGTATAATTTGATTTAAATTTGAATTATGAGCTTTTTTCAAAAACCTCGGTCAAGAATTCCTATACTCATTACATTACATTACATTACCGTGCCCGTGACAATGCCCTAAAGTGTCGCACCAAGCCTAAAAAATTCACCCTCACCCAAAAAACGCTGTCCTACATGTTCTTAACATGTTCTACACTTATGAATGACACAGGAACACACAACGCCCGCCTACACTGACGATGCTTTCGCGGTGGCTCCCTCTGAATTAGACACCCCCTACAATCCCGCCGATTATCGCTGGGTGCCTGTCCGGCGGCGACCGCGGCTGGATGGGTGGACGGAGGAGAAGCAGCGGCGCTTTATTGAGGCGCTGGCCGATACCGGGCTGGTCAGCCATGCCGCCAAAAGCGTTGGGATGAGCCGCGAATCCGCCAATCGTCTGCGCCGTTCGCCGCACGGGGCGGCTTTTTCCCAAGCGTGGGATGCGGCACGGCATCATGCCGGGGCGGCGCTTGAGGATATTGCCTTTGAACGCGCGATTGAGGGGGTCGAACAGAATATCTATGACGAAAATGGCGCGGTCGTCTGCACCAAACGGGTGTATAATGACCGGCTGTTGACCTTTCTGCTGTGCCATTTGAAGCCAGAACGTTATGGCCGCTATGCGCAGCCTATGTCCGCCACGGAAGCGCCTGTCACGCCTCTCATAAGCGACGCGCTTGAAGCATGTTTGCGCGCCATGGAACCACAATTGCCAGCACCTGTGGAAGACTTACTGGATGACGAAACGTTGAAAGATGAGTTTGTCATTGCTGAGATTGCAGATGGCAGGCTGCCTGATTTCCTGTCCGAACAACGGCCGGTGAAATCGGCAGTGCGGCTGGAAGCAGAGGCGGTCGCTGCGCAAATGGAGCGCGGAAAGGCCGCTTGCGAAAAACAGGGAGAATTGAGCAAAGAGGACTTCAGGGATATGTGCGCCTATCTTGATCCGGTCCAGCGTGAAGAACGCGGGAAAAGACGTTTCAGGTGAGACTTTAGTGTGACCTTTGGGCTGTCACTGCGCTCAATTCATATCGCGCTTACCCCACCGCATTGCGAACAGTTTCGCCAGACTGTATCACGCCCCTTGCAATACCAACGACGGATGAAGGCCCAACACCGTGTCACATGAAAAACGCATCGTCACATGCTCTGGTCCGCAGGATGCACATGCTTTTGACGGCATTCCGCGCCAGCTGCGGCAGGGCAATCTTGATGCCCCATGCCCGCTTTGCGCTGGCCACGGCCAGTGGAACAGTGAGATCGACCTTGTGAGCCAGCGTTCAAAACGACATTGCTGCGACAAATGCGATGGTCGCGGCTGGATTGAAACGGGGGATGATCTGGTGTCTTCGCACGATATTATCATGTCAGCCGAAGGTTATCCGCAGTGGGTGGCGCGGCTGGATCCGTCCGATGACGCTTGTATTGACGCGAAAAGGGAATGAACATCATGCCTAAAGTCCTTGGTATTGGCGGCCTGTTTTTCAAATCGGCTGACCCTGCGGCTTGTCGCGCATGGTATGGTCGCGTGCTTGGCATAGCGTTTGAGCCGTGGGGCACGGCCTTCACCCCCGATGCCGCCGCTGCGCATCCCGGCGCTGCGACGGTCTTTGCTCCGTTTAGCGCCGATACCGATTATTTTGCGCCGTCGGACGCAGCGTTTATGTTCAACCTGATGGTCGATGATCTTGACGGTATCCTCGCCCGCTGCGGCGAACACAGGGTGATGCCGGTCGCGCCGATCATCGACGAACCCAATGGCCGCTTTGCCCACATCATGGACCCCGAAGGCCGCAAGGTTGAGCTTTGGGAACCGAGGCCGATGGAGTGATGGAGCCGCGTTCTAAGCTGATTTACCCCGCAATGCGGCAAGCTTTATCAGCTTTGGTGTCACGACCGGAATGGTCAGCATGGTGCTCCCCACTGCCATAACAAGCAGCGCCGTAAAGGTCTCATTGGTGATAATGGCTTTATCGAGAAGGATGTTGGCAAAGATGATCATAATCAGGGCTTTGGTCTGTAACAGCCAGCCAATCAGCGATGCCTCACCGGCTTGCCATTTGAGGATCCGGCCGGCGAGGTGAGTACCAGCAAGTTTGCCAGCGACCGAAACCACAAGCAGCAGCGCGGCGGCCCCGAAAACGGCGATTCCGCCCATATCCCAGTTGGTTCGGAGGCCGGTGCTCAGGAAAAAGACCGGCATGAACGCCAGCAACACCGTCTGGCGGTAGCGGTCCATCCGTTCCTGATCGAACCAGCGGCCTTCGGTCACAGCCCCGGAGAGGAACGCCCCGACCATATAATGCAATCCGGCCCAGTCCGCCAAAAACCCACAGGAGATCAGCCAGAACAGGCTGACGTACCAGCGATCATTTTCGGGCAATCGTGGCATCGCCTTTCGGTACATATAACTCGCAATTGCAAAGATGAGGAGGAACGCGCCTTGCCGTCCTATGCGCTCCCAATCGAGCAGGATCAGCGCCAACACGCCCCAGATAGCGATATCGTCAAGGCTGGCATAACGCAGAATGCGTTGACCCAGGGGTTCACGCAGGATTTCAAGCTTTTCCATCAGGAGCACAAGGATGGGCAAAGCCGTAACCGCGCAGGCCATGCCAATTCCGATGACAAATTGCCAAGACTGGCCTTTCGCGCCGATCCATTGCCCACCGAAATTCAGGAGCAAAAGCGCAGCAGCACTTCCAAAAAGGAGGGGGACGGCGAGCGCCAAGCCAGATGTTATGCCTGTCTCACGGCGGCGTTTCCACGCTTCGCTCAGATCCAACTCAACGCCCGCAATCCAGACAAAGATCATCACAGCCCACCATGCAATACCGTTAAGCGCGGTGATGACCTGCGGGTTGAACACCAGGCTGTAATAACCTGGGAATACCGCACCCATAACGCCTGGCCCAAGCAATATGCCGCAGATGATCTGCACTACGACCAGTGGCGCATAATATTCAGTACGTCCCATCCGCCACACCAGATAGGGCACCACAAAAATCAGCATCATCGCGATCAGGAAAATTTCGGTCGTTGTCATCATTGAGAATCTATGACAGCACATGACTCTGTGTTCAAGCTTGTGTGTCGACCTCTCGTTTGGCTGGGCTTTTCCCTGTCCATCTTTTGAATGCGCGCGAAAATGCGGTCGGGTCAGAAAACCCAACCAAATAGGCAGTCTCATTCACAGAGACTTTTTTGTCATTCAAATAATGGAGCGCCATTTTGTGCCGCAAAGCATCGACCAAGGCATCAAAATTTACGCCTTCCTTTTTTAGCCTCCGGTAAAGCGTGGTGCGGCTCAAACCCATGGCTTTTGCGATCTGGACCATGCTCAGAGCGCCGGTATGCAGGATGGGGATAATCCGTGTTTCGACCTCACCTTTGGTGGTTGCGGCATTCTCTAAACTTTTAAGGAGCGCTTCGGCACGCTCGCTAAAAATACCAAAAACATATCTGTTTTCGTTTGTCGTGGGGACACGCAGCCATGATTCATGGATAAGAATTGCGTTTTTATCACTGTTGAAAACAAGCGGCACCCTTAATACGCGGTCATATTCAGCGCGATAGGAAGGGGCGCTGTGCGTAAAGTGTACGGCCTTGGCAAAGGGTATGTCGCCAAAATGGCGTTTCGTGTCGCAAATGAAACGTGCAAACGAAGATTCCGTCAGCTCTGGAAAATCATTTGGGTTGCGACGCTGATCCTCAAGCCATAAATCTTGACCGACGCGGATAAGATCAAACCGATTGTTGGTATCGTGACCGTCCACTTCAATGGCCAACCGCGCAAAGCGGTTCATTTGTGTAAACGCCTCACCAATTGTCCCAGCGGCATGACAAATAAGCCCAACAATCGACATGTCTTCAAAATGCGATGTTTCACCGAAATGAAGGCCAAAAGCAGGATCATTGCAGGCAGTTTTGCTCGCCAGCATGAGCGCCTTGAAAGCCACAAACGGAACCCGCGTATCCGGATCATTAAGCGTTTCTAAATTCAGGCCAACACGCGCTGCAAGCACATCCTGATCCGCGCCGCGTGACACGGCCATATCGATCAATGCCTTTGTATAGCCTGCCGAAACGGTCCGATTATCCATGGATGAACCCCAAGGTCATATTTCTGCAATCAGCGGTCATGGCAACCCGTGTATTACAAATATAACACGGATGTCTAGGGTTTGGTTTCAAATAGAATCTGCTCCTTAAGGCAACGAAATTACATATGCCTAAGATATGAGGGAGCAAGAGTGATGACTACGGATGGATCACTGCGGTCAATGGCACGAACCTCTGGCGTTTATTATTTAGGGACAATTATAACAGGGGTGTTTGCTGCATTTTTTGTGATTGGTGATGTCGTTGTTTCTGGGAACGCAACCGCAACGGCGGTGAACCTTGCTGCGTCTGAATCGCTATACCGATGGGGCGTTGCCGCAGAACTTGCTTCCGCTTTATGCTATGTTGGGGTGACGTGCTATTTCTTTGAGATATTCAAACTGGTCGACAGACGTTTATCGCTGCTTGCAGCTATGATGAGCCTTGCCGGTAGCGCCGTCTTGGCAAGCAATACGCTCACCCTGATTGCTCCCTTGCTTTTGCTGTCAGGGGCTGAATATCTCGCACCGTTTCCGACAGATCAAGTGCAGGCTCTGTCGTTGTTTTTTCTAAAGCTCCATGGCTATGGTTATGCGACATGCTTGGTATTTTTTGGATTTTATTGCCTGTTGATTGGATATTTGATCATCAAGGGAAAACAAGTTCCTGCTGCAATTGGTTTGTCGATGATCCTTGGTGGGCTTAGCTATCTCGTGGTAAGCATTGTAAATATTGTTTCACCTGCTCTTTACGGAATTCTCCCTGCGTATACGACGATAACCGCCTTGATCGGCGAACTGGCTCTGTGTTTCTGGTTGATCGCGTTTGGCGTCAACACCAAGCAGGACATGAAGGGAACAGGATAATGACCAAACAAAGCAAGGCTGCTCTTGAAGATTGCCAAGTGCCAACACGCATAAAAATTAGTGCGCTCTGGGCGTCGACGATGTTTTGCTATGTCTACGGGGATTATTTTGGCCTGTTTTCGCCGGGCACCCTTATGATCATGTTCTAGCGGGTCTGATACCGTGTCGGAAACGCAGGTCGACACTAACTTTGCTTTGTTGAATTCCGCATGGGTGTAACAAAGGTGAAATTGCGCTATCGGGTTATCATACTATTGGCCTTCATGCTTGTGGCAGGGTGCTCATCTTATGCGGGCCCTAAAATTCGCAGCTCCTTATCTGATACTGATATGCTACGGATACCAGACCGTTATCACGGCCTATGGGCGACGCCGCGCGATGCATGCGGTGTTTCCAGAGATTACGGCGTACAAATCCTGATCAATGAAACGTCGATCGGGAACACGAACGTGTTGCGCGTTCAAGCATTTGTCAGCGCATTTGACGCGAGCCAAGCCCGCATTGCAGCGTTAACAGCCGCGGGCGCTTCCCATGGGATGAAATGACCTGCGTCAATTTTGACAATGGTGAGGTCCGAAATAAGGTCTGTCAACCCGTCAAGCTGACACGGCAAAAGTGCAGGGTCGTTCATCCCCCAGACCACCAACACAGGCAGTGTGAGGAGGGGGAAAGGGCGGTCTAAAAACGCAGGGCGTTCGGGTGTTTCATCCATCCCCGGCACATGCATATTGGTGGCTTTATACCAATTGAGCATCGCTGTCATCGCGCCGGGTTGCCCCCATTCCTTCAAATAGGCCGCGCGGTCATCAGCGGTCACCTGCGTTGTTTTTAAGTGACGCATGAAGCTGTGATCGAAGAACCATTCCAACCCCTTTTCAGCGATCCGAATGTCCATAGCTGGATCTCGGAAAGCGAGCATATATTGCGATGCCTGACGCTGCGCCATATCCTCATACAATGTGCGTTGGAACACCAATGGATGGGCGGCGTTACAGATCATCAGGCGTGCGATGCGTTCGGGCTGTCTTAGCGCCGCCATCCATGCAATTGCACCACCCCAATCATGCGCCGCGAGTGTAAAAGTGTTCAGATGCAGCGCATCTGCAAGCGCAAACAAATCAGCGACCGGCTTATCGGGGGTGTAATCGCTCACCTCTGGCGGCTTTGACGATGATCCAAAACCCCGTTGATCAGGGGCAATCACATAATGGTCACGCGCCAGTTCTGCCATCTGATACCGCCATGTGCGGTGCGATTCTGGAAAGCCGTGCAGGAAAATGATCGGTGGATGGGCCAGATCGCCAGCCGTCCAAACATCTAATTCAACGCCGGTCGGTAGAGGGATGCGCGCATGAGAAAGATCAGTCACTCCCCTGCCACCGTGGCCTTGATCGCCAATGCGTGGACGCGCTCTCCCGGCAGGTCACCAAGCGCCTTGTTGACCATACGCTGGCGATTGACGCGGCTTTGCCCCACGAAGGCCGCGCTTTCAACTTCAACGGTGAAATGGCTTTCCCCCGTTCCGTCATGCCCGGCGTGGCCGCGGTGATGATCGCTGTCATTGATCACTGCGAGGCGTGTGGGAGAGAGTGCTGCTGTCAACAGCCGCTCCATTTCAATTTGGAGTGGGCCTTTTGTGTCGCTGTTCATACTTTTCATCCTGCCCGATTTTTGCCAAAGAGCCAAGATGGAAGGTGATCGCACACATGACCGGTTTCATGGCCGAGTTCGTGGACGCGTGCAAAGTTGCGCGCACCCTGGCTGCACAGAGGCCGGTGAGTTTCGCGCACCAGGCTATTATGCCCACGCGTCCGATGGCCCCAGTGATTACCGTTGGCTGTGTCTGGATCATGTCAGGGAATTCAACGCGCGCTATAATTTTTTCAACGGGATGAGCCGTGAAGAAATAGAGGATGCACAAATGCCCATCGCTGGATGGGAACGTGAAACGCGCGCATTTGCAGGTGGCGGCGCAGACAGCCCGCCCAATTGGTCGAATTTCCATGATCCGCTCGATGCAATTTCAGCACGGTTTCGCAACAAAGTGCCAAAAGAACGGGCCGACGGAAAACCCTTGTCCGGCGGTGACCGTGCTGCCCTTAAAACATTGGGGTTGGACGAAAATGCAGACCGCCGTGCCCTGCGCGCACGTTATTCAGAATTGGTCCGCAAATTTCACCCTGATCGCAACGGCGGCGACAGGTCTCATGAAAAAGCATTACAGGCCGTGATTGCGGCCTATCAACTGTTGCGGTCATCCCCCGCTTTTGCTTGACGCCAGTGCCGCAAACATTGACGGCGCGGAGAAGGGCGACAAAGACTGTCATGGTATAGATGGTGTCCTTTAGATTGGTGCAGAACAGCCCGCCCGCGCATACAGCGCGGCTTTCAGGGCAAAGCATCCTTTTTGAGAGGCAGATCAAGAGTATTGCAGCAATGCGCCGCCGCGTATAGGCACAACACCATGACTGATATTCCAAACATCCAGCCCGATTCACGCACTGCAACTGTGCTTGAAGCGCCCGACAAAATGGTGAGCGTTCGCGCTCTGTTCGGGATTGATTCAGATATGCAGGTGCCCGCATTTAGCGAAGCCGATGAACGCGTGCCTGATCTCGATGCCGGCTATGTTTTTGATCCAGACACCACGCTCGCCATCTGTGCCGGGTTCGCGCACAATCGCCGCGTCATGGTGCAGGGCTATCACGGTACCGGGAAATCCACGCATATTGAACAGGTTGCAGCGCGGCTCAACTGGCCGTGTATCCGCATCAACCTAGACGCCCATATCAGCCGGATCGACTTGATTGGGCGTGATGCCATTGTCCTGCGCGACGGTCAGCAGGTCACCGAATTCCGGGAAGGCTTGCTTCCTTGGGCATTGCAAACGCCGACGGCACTGGTGTTTGACGAATATGATGCCGGGCGTCCTGATGTGATGTTTGTGATCCAACGTGTGCTCGAAACAGAGGGTAAATTGACCCTGCTTGATCAGAACCGTGTCATCCGCCCCAATCCGTTTTTCCGCATGTTCGCAACTGCCAACACGGTCGGTTTGGGCGACACCAGCGGGCTGTATCACGGGACGCAGCAGATCAATCAGGGCCAGATGGACCGGTGGAGCATTGTCGTTACGCTCAACTATTTGCCCGCTGCAGTCGAGGCGCAGATCATATTGGCAAAGGCGGGTGACACCGACCCAGCGACTGTCGCCAATATGGTCAAGGTTGCTGATATGACGCGGCAGGGCTTTATCGGTGGGAATATTTCCACCGTGATGAGCCCGCGCACCGTGATTACATGGGCACAGAATGCCATGATTTTTAACGATGTTGGTTTTGCCTTTCGCCTGACCTTTCTCAACAAATGTGATGAAGCCGAACGCGCGCTGGTCGCCGAATATTACCAGAGGGTTTTTGGCAAAGACCTGCCTGAAAGTGTTGTTGGAAAATCAGCCTAGGGTTCGATCGCTTTCTTGAAAGCTTCCCCGAACAGCGCGAAGGTTTTTATAATTTACAGGCGGCGGCCGGCCGAATGATGAATGAAACCGTCGCGCACACAAGACACGCGGCTTAACGCCCAGATTGCCAGTGCGAATAAGACCTCAGTTCCTGATCCTATATCCCTTGTGTGATGAAGACCCGGTAATCGGCACCCAGCAACCGGTGCGTGCGAACTTCCTGATAAGCAGGGCTATCATACCATGCTTTGGCAGCGTCCATTGTTGGAAATTCAAGGATCACCGCCCCGTCGACTTCGGCGCCTTCTAGCGTTTCGCAGGCGCCGTAATAAGCCAGCGGTTTCAGTTCATGGCCACCGCGCGCATTACCGACGTTGGCGCTATATTCAGCCAATTTGGCTTCATCGCGGAGCCTTTCTCGGGTAAAAACAACATAAGCAACCATTGAAGAAATCCTGACTGAAAAATAAGAAATTCCATTATCAGTCACAACGGCAAAGAGTCACCCCTAAATTCAAATATAACACGAAGGGTGCAGGCGATATGCGCGGATTGAAGCCAAGCAAGACCGCGCCAGAGCCAATATCCGTTATCAAAAGCACGATGCCCAAGGGCGATGATGATAAAATGGTGGACACACTTGGGTTCGAACCAAGGACCCGCTGATTAAGAGTCAGCTGCTCTACCAACTGAGCTATGCGTCCATATCGCTGTTCATCGGCCACGTAATGGCGATGATTCGCTTGCGAAAGCGGGCACTAGCAGTGACGCATTGGTGATGCAATGCGGCGCCCGAGTTAAATCATAGCCCTGATTGGCGGCGGCTGTGTCGTTCGATTGACATGAGGATGCCCAAACACAGCATGACTGTCAGCATGGCAGTGCCGCCGTGTGAGACCAAGGGCAGGGGTATGCCAACAACGGGGGCAAGACCCATGACCATTAGCAGGTTTATGGTCGCGTAAAAGAAAATGGTCATGGTCAGTCCTGCCGCGACCAAACGGCCAAAGCGGGTGGGGGCGTTGTTTGCAACCCTCATACCCCAGCGCGCGATAAGGACATACATGGCAATAACAAAAAGCCCGCCGATGAAGCCCCATTCTTCTGCCATTGTCGCGAAAACAAAATCTGTATGACCTTCGGGAAGATAATCCAGGTGACTTTGTGTGCCATTGAGAAAGCCTTTGCCAAAAATTCCGCCTGATCCAATCGCGATCTTGGACTGTGTAATGTGATAACCAGCGCCGAGAGGATCGCTTTCCGGATCAAGGAAAATCAGGACACGTTTTTGCTGATATTCATGCATCATACTGTAAACGACTGGCAAAGCGGCGGTCATCAATCCGCCGCTGATAACAAAAAGACGCAGTGGAAGGCCGGCCAAAAACATAATGGTCAGGCCGCCTGCTGTAATCATCAGCGCAGTGCCCAAATCGGGTTGCAGCATGACAAGGGCAGCGGGAACCCCGATCATCCCGGCAGCGGGCCAAATTGCATTCCACCGCCTAATCTCACCTGCCGGAAGAAGGGAGTAGAAGCGTGCCGTGGCCAAAATGATCATGAGCTTCATCAGTTCTGAAGGCTGAAGACGAATAAAACCGAGATCGAGCCACCTCTGGCTGCCACCGCTTACCGCTCCAAGAATTTCGACACCCACGAGCATGAGCAAGATCACAGCATAGCCGGGAAAAGCGATAGCCTCCCAAAATTCGACGCGGAAATAGGATAATCCTATCGCCATAAGCAAAAAGACCGAAAACCTTGTTATATGACTTGCCGACCATGGGGTGATGTGCCCTCCTGCCGCTGAATAAAGGACAACAGCCCCAAATCCGCCAAGCGCGAGCACCAGAAAGATCAGGCGCCAAGGCAGGCGCGCAATGGGGGCTGGAATAAAACCTTCTGTCATCAGTCATCGCCTTCTGGAGCAGAAGCATTGCCGTTTAGGGGGTCTGGCGCACGCGGGGTCGCAATGATGTCCGCTTGGGAAGGGTGGGTTGTTGGTGATTGCTGTTCTTCGGTCTTTGCTTTCACTGTTTTGGCAAATTCGCTGTCTTCGACACTGCCCTTTTTTTCTATGCTCGGCTGGTTCGCAGATTTCCATGCCGCGGTTTTGCGCGCCATGCGGGTTTTTATATCGCCGCCCCAGGCTGTTTCCAAAGATGTGAGCGCGGCATTTGCGGCTTCTGGATCATAAAGGTAGGTGAGAACATCCTTTGCCACAGGTGCTGCCGCGCGCGCGCCGCCAAGTCCGTGTTCGATAACGACGGCGGCGGCATAGCGCGGT
This sequence comes from Sphingomonadales bacterium, assembly GCA_043760405.1. Taxonomy (GTDB): domain Bacteria; phylum Pseudomonadota; class Alphaproteobacteria; order Sphingomonadales; family Sphingomonadaceae; genus Aquisediminimonas. The sequence continues at coordinate 69,605 of JAYUPB010000029.1, read as the reverse complement.
GCATCGACCGGCGCGAAACAGACGAAAAGACCGTGATCGCGGAACTTCCAAGTGCCGGATTGGCCGCGCTGGCTGCCCGATATTTTACGCACCTGCGCTGTACCTGTTTTGCCAGCCATTTTAACGTCAGCAAGCGGCAGGCGGCTGCGTACGGCGGTTCCAGCGCCGTTAACAACCAGATCCATACCTTCGCGCACAACAGCAAGATGTTCCGCCGAGATAGGGAGCGGGGCAGCGGGTTTTTCTGTGGTCGCGATAATATGGGGTTGCAGCATCTTACCAGAAGCGATGCGCGCGGCCATGACGGCCAATTGGAAAGGGCTGGTCAACACATAGCCTTGCCCGATGGTTGCATTCAGTGTGTCGGATTGGCTCCAATCCTTATCAAACTTCTTTTTCTTCCAAACGCTATCAGGAACGGTGCCGTAACGCTGAGACGTGAAAGGAAGGACGAATTCCTGCCCAAGTCCTAACATTTTTGCCACCGGCGCGATCCTATCATAGCCAATGCGCCGACCCATTGCGTAGAAATATGTGTTGCAGCTTTTCATTATGGCGCTGCGCATATTCATGGACCCGTGGCGTCCAAGGCATTTGAAAGTCCGATTGCCAAGGCGGTACCCGCCCCCGCAAAATACAGTTTCATCCGGATCTATGCCGTTTTGAAGCATCGCCAGCGCGGCCATGGGTTTGACGGTAGATCCCGGTGGGTACAAACCTTGCAAAGATTTGTTAAGCAGTGGGACATGGTCATCCTCCTGCAACATTTTCCATTCGCCCCTGCTGATCCCGTCCGAGAAATTATTGGGATCATAGGACGGCATCGATGCCATCGTCAGGATGCCACCTGTCAGGCAATCAATTACAACGACGGAGCCGGATTCGCTGCCCAATCGCCGCGCGGCAAATTGTTGGAGCCCAGCGTCAATGGTCAGTTTTAGGGTATCACCAGGTGTATCAGCGCGCGTGGCAAGATCGCGCACCAGCTTACCCCGGGCCGTGACCTCGGTCCGTTTGGCACCCGGTTTACCGCGCAACATGTCTTCGCGCGTTTTTTCGATGCCTTCTTTGCCAATTTTAAAACCAGGCGTGATCAGAAGCTGATCTTTGGACTTTTCATAATCCTTGGCAGATGCGACCCCGACATATCCGAGCAAATGGCCCACCGCCGCACCGTCTGGATAGAAGCGTGTAAAGGACTGTGCGGGGGCAACGCCCGGCAGATCCGGCACCCGGATGCTGACTGCAGCAAATGTTTCCCAATCCATATTCTCTGCAACCGACACAGGTTGAAAACCAGCCGCCTTTTCAACATCAGCCTTGATCCGTTCAACATCACTGGGCGAAAGGCGCAGTAAGTGTTGCAATTGTCCAAAAACAAAGTCCGGTTTTGACAGACGGTCAGGAATAATATCGACGCGAAACGCGGTGCGGTTCAGGGCCAATGGCACGCCTTTGCGGTCGACAATCCATCCGCGCCGGGGCGGCGTTAATGTTAAATTGACGCGGTTGCTTTCCGACAAAAGCGCATATTTTTCATTTTGCGCTACTGAAATCCAGCCCATGCGGGTGGCAAGGACCGCGCCAATTGTCGCCTGCGCACCGCCCAAGAAAAACGCACGCCGGGAAAAAGTAAATTCTTGCTGCGCGCCCGTTACGATTTTACCCGGACGTTTCATAATGACCACCGCAACCGGTCAAGTGATGAACAAAGCCGCAGCGCAAACGGCAAGCACAAACATGTCACCACGATCTGTGGCACAACATAAAGCGGATTTGTTGCCCCCCCGGTCAAATTGGCGATCAGCAATCCGCCGAGAAGGGTTGTGGCCAACAGGCCCGCGCCGATCATCCAATCCTGTTTATAATCCCGCCACATCATCCGGCGGTCAAACAAATCTATGATGAAGAAGGCCAGCGTCCAGAGGAATGCTGACGACCCCAACGGTTGCCCGCTTGACAGGTCATCAAACAGACCAAGCGGGAGTGCCGCCCATACGGGCCAAAGCTCGCGCACCAACAGCCGCCACGCCAACAGCATCAGCAACCCCAGTGGCGGCAGGATAGGTGCGGTAGCAATCATTGGCAGAATGGGTGCCATTGATCCCAGCATAACCGACGCCGCCGGAATGCCAATTAAGGCCAGCGCAGAGGGTGCCCGTTCCAAGCTGGGGCGATACCGGCGCGCCATTATTCAACTGCGTCCGCGATAACGGGTTCTGCGGGTAGTGCCGTTACAAAGACAGGTTCGACAATTGCAAAATCAAGCTGTGCTGGATCAGCGAGCGGGCGGCCAATTGTCCCCTCGCGGGTGTGGGTAACCCCAACAGCAACAGGGATGCCCGGCGGGTAAATACCCCCAGAACCAGACGTCACAAAGATATCCCCGACGCGGAACGGATTGGAACCAGCGGCAAGCGCCCGCATTTCCAGACGGCCATCGCCAATCCCAATGGCAAGGGCAGGGACATTATCCTTCACGCGTTTGACCGGGACGATATTGCCACCGTCGACAATCAACAACACGCGTGACGTGCTGCGTCCTGCATAGACAATACGCCCCACCAAACCTTCGAGTGCGCGCACAGGCTGCCCGCTTAATATGCCAGCGTTGCGGCCTGCCGCCAGTGTGGCGTAGCGCCTGCTGCTAGAGCCTGTGGATCCAATCAGGCGCGCCGATGCAACGGCCTTGCCCTCTGTTTCGATTATGCCCAGAAGGCGTTTTAGACGTTTGTTTTCCAGTGCATCTACATCAGCTTGGATCAAACGGAGACGTGATTTTTTTTGTTCTGCTTCCATTGCCTTGTTTTTTGATGCTGCATCAAAATAAGCCGAGACACTTGAAAATGCGTTGCTCCCCCCTGTGACGACCGCGCGACCGGCGGATGAAAGCGGAGCAGTTATGTCGCTTAGAAAACCCTGCATTGCCGCATGGCCTTGGGGATCAAACCGCGCCGTCAGGGCAAGCAATAGGGCCAAGCCCGCCCCTGCCACCGCAATGACATAGCCAGCAAAAATGCCATATTGTGCGCGCCGAGAAAATCCGGGACGCCTTGGGGATGGCGGCGCCACGGCGGGCCGCTTCTGCTTATGCGGTCAGCAGGACGCCGCGGAAGATTGGATCTTCCAGCGCGCGGCCTGTGCCAAGCGCAACGCAGGTCAAGGGATCATCAGCCACTGTCACGGGCAAACCAGTTTCATCGCGCAGAACCTCATCAAGCCCCTGAAGCAACGCGCCGCCGCCGGTCAGGACAATGCCTTGTTCGACGATATCAGCAGCCAGTTCCGGCGCGGTGTTCTCCAGCGCGATCCGCACGCCTTCAACAATTGTCCCGACAGGTTCGGACAGGGCTTCAGCGATTTGACCCTGATTGATGGTGATTTCTTTGGGTACGCCGTTCACAAGGTCGCGGCCTTTGATGTGAATGGTGCGGCCAATGCCGTCTGCTGGTGGCCGCGCAACACCGACATCTTTTTTGATGCGTTCAGCGGTGGCTTCACCGATCAAAAGGTTATGGTTGCGGCGAACATAGGAGACGATGGCTTCATCCATCTTGTCCCCGCCAACGCGCACGGATGTGGTGTAGGCAAGGCCGCGCAAGGACAGAACCGCAACTTCGGTGGTGCCGCCGCCAATATCGACCACCATCGAACCAACCGGTTCAGTCACCGGCATGTCAGCGCCAATTGCAGCCGCCATCGGCTCAAGGATCAGTGATACTTTGCTTGCCCCAGCGTTGGATGCGGCATCGCGGATCGCGCGTCGTTCAACAGAGGTTGAGCCTGACGGCACGCAAATAACGATTTCAGGGAACCGCATGAAATTGCGCTGACCGTGCACTTTATGGATAAAATGTTTGATCATGGCTTCGGCGACTTCAATGTCCGCAATCACGCCGTCACGTAAGGGACGAATCGCTTCGATATTTCCCGGGGTTTTGCCCATCATCAGCTTGGCATCTTCGCCGACAGCTTTCACTTTTTTAACGCCGTTGATTGTTTCAATTGCCACAACAGAGGGTTCGTTGAGAACAATGCCACGTCCACGCACATAAACGATTGTGTTGGCGGTGCCGAGATCAATGGCCATATCCTGTGACATTAACCGGAAAAAGCGCGAAAACCACATAGTTTGAACGTCCTGAAGTCTGAATGGAGCCAACATCTTGGCCCGATGAAATCCTGATTCTGCTCCTGATAGCACGGACACCAAAAATGTGTCCGATTCTTTACACTGTCGGGTCGCAAGCTGATGCCGCTTGGTCTAGAGCGTTAAGCATGTCAATACGCCGTCTGCCCGAACATCTGATCAATCGCATTGCTGCCGGTGAAGTGGTGGAACGACCCGCCAGTGCGTTGAAGGAACTTGTCGAAAATGCCATTGATGCAGGGGCAACCCGCATTGATATACGTCTAAGCGCTGGTGGCACGGATCTGGTCGAGGTGGCAGACGATGGTTGCGGAATGACAGCGCCAGAAATGGCACTCGCGCTTGAACGGCATGCGACTTCAAAATTGCCCTATGAAGCGATTGATGCTGTCACCACAATGGGGTTTCGCGGCGAAGCCTTACCCTCCATCGCAAGCGTTGCGCGCCTGACTTTGGAAAGCCGGGTTCGCGGCGGCGATGGCTGGATGCGCAAAATTGATAATGGACGCCTGATGTCTGAAGGCCCCGCTGCGCTCCCCCCTGGAACGCGTGTCCGTGTCGAAGCGCTGTTTGAAAATGTGCCCGCGCGTCGAAAATTTCTGAGGACGCCGCGCTCTGAATATGCGGCCTGTATCGACGTTGTGAAACGCCTCGCAATGGCGCGCCCTGAAATTGGGTTTTCGCTGGACCATGACGGACGAAAATCGCTGCAAGTGCCCGCAGGTCAAAATGGTCCTGAACGCGTTGCAGCGCTGACTGACCGGGCGCTGGTTGAAAATAGTGTGCCGGTTGATTTGGAACGTGAAGGGCTTCGGCTCGGCGGTGTCGCTGGCATACCGACGTTTAACCGCGGGGTCGCGGACCATCAATATCTGTTCGTCAATGGGCGTCCGGTCAAAGACCGGCTGTTGATCGGGGCACTGCGCGGGGCCTATGCGGATTTTTTGGCGCGTGACCGTCATCCTGTTGTGGCGCTGTTCTTGGACGTGCCGCCCAAGGAAGTTGATGTGAATGTCCATCCTGCCAAAACAGAAGTTCGCTTTCGTGATCCCGCATTGGTGCGCGGCATGATTGTCAGCGGCTTGCGCGCTGCCCTGAACGCGGGCGGCCACCGCAGTGTCCAAAGCCCAAATGTTGCCGCGTTTGATAAGTGGCAGAGCGAACCGCTTGGCCCCGATTATGCTGTGCCCGCTATGCCGCTGCAATCGTCAGTCTGGGACCGGCGGACAAGCTTTACAACCCCCCAGCCGATGGCCCGCGCTGAACCGGCTTATGCGCCGCCGCCAGAGGCGATTACCTATCCCATGGGCGTCGCGCGCGGTCAGGTAGCAAAGACCTATATCGTCGCAGAGGCAGAGGACGGGTTGGTCATCGTGGATCAACACGCCGCACATGAACGGTTGGTGCTTGAACGGATGCGCCGCGCGCTTGACGGCGGCACGGTCGCAAGTCAGGCTTTGCTCCTGCCAGAAGTGGTCGAACTCGACGAAAGTGCTTGTGATCGGCTGGAGGCGCGGATCGCCGAACTTTCAGAATTTGGACTGGACATTGAACGGTTCGGTGCAGGCGCGATGCTGGTCCGTGCAACCCCGGCGCTGCTGGGCAGCGGCGATGTGCGCGGCCTTGTGACAGATTTGGCCGACGAATTGGCGGCTTTCGGCGAAACACTCAGCCTCAAAGAACGTCTCGACGCGGTCGCTGGAACGATGGCGTGTCACGGGTCAGTGCGCGCGGGACGGGTGCTCTCAGTTGCTGAAATGAACGCATTGCTGCGCGAAATGGAGGCCACGCCCCATTCGGGCCAATGTAATCACGGTCGGCCAACATGGGTGAAACTGGCGCACGGGGACATTGAGAAACTGTTTGGCAGAAGATGAATGACTTAACTGAAGTCGTTTTGCGATTTTTACAAGTGGCGCGATCGTGATTATCCAAGGTTCGGACATTAGGGAGCGAGCCATTCTGGCGCTGGAGCAGCATCCGTCCAACCCCAATCAACGAGCATTTCGCGGGCAGAATTGGTTTCGTCAGGCTTATCGAAACGATTTGGATCGCCAGCGCCAACACAACTGAAGCCGTAGCCCGCATTTAAAAGTGCGGATTCGTGCGGGGCTATTGCATCCCAATTAGCATCTACAATCAAACCTTTTGCTGCGCCGAACTGCGGGAGCAGAGCAGTGAAGCGCACTTTGACCCCTGACAACTCGATTTCTAGGGGGGTGATTACCTCGATGCCGAAAAATCGACCGAGCTCGCGCCAATAAAAATCATGAATTTCTGCCAAAGATATACATTGAAACGTGTTTGAAGCTGATAAACTCTGATATTGAAAAGTTTTTCAGCAGAAAATGAAAGGGTTATTTTATTGAGCCTACGATTTATTCTTAGCGGGCGTGACCTTGATTTTCGTAGCTCCGCTAAGACTCAATTGCGGACCTAACGCGATCTTGGTATGCATAATTTTAAATGCCATATTCTGACAAAAGTCCTCACCTTTTTGGCTGCATGGCTCTGATCGCCTTCCCAGTCGGATTGCTCGCGTTTGCCTTCGTTTGGGTTTCTGGCATGCCTTACACTTCGCACTTGCCGAGAATTTTCAGTGCAGAAAGATGGAACGCAGCCGATCCGGGGGTCGATAGCATCCGATGTAGCATGATTACTGACCTAAAATATCGCACCGGGATCGTTGGTAAAACGAGAAGTGATTTGGAAAAGATGTTGGGCAAATCAGAATCGCTCGCGAGAGACCCCACCGCTAGCTATTGGGCCCTCTGCCCAAGTTTTATCGACATCTGGGTTCTGCGAGTTCGCTGGGAGAATGATCGAGTAATCGAGGCAATAGTTCATGATACCTAGCCTAAGCGGGCTGCAGCCGCGACCATATGGTCGCGATACCGATGCCAACAATACAAGAAAAACCACGAATTTCTGGGACAATTTTGTGTTGCGACCTTGGTGAAACTGATGATCACTAATATTAAAAAATTGTTTGGTCGGCAGTGATGGGGGTCGTGGTATCAGTCGCAGCGCGGGCGACGCACAATATTACAAAAGTCAGCAAAGACTCCATCTGCCTTGTAAAAGGTCAGGGTGTTGAGGGTGACGCGCATCTTGGCACCACGGTCAAGCACCGTTCGCGTGTTGCCAAGGATCCGACACAACCCAATTTACGGCAGGTGCATCTGATCCATGTGGAGTTGCACGAAGCGCTGCTGGAAAACTGTTTTGTTGTGGCCCCGGCAATGATGGGTGAAAATATCCTGACGCGCGGGGTCGATTTGCTTGCGCTTCCTACCGGCGCGCTATTGTCTGTTGGCAAAAGCGCGGTTGTCGAAATAACAGGTTTGCGAAACCCATGCCATCAACTCAACGGCATAACGCCGGGCCTGATGGATGCCGTATTGGAACACGCTGCCGATGGGAATTTAATCAGAAAGGCAGGCGTGATGGGAATTGTGATCACGGGCGGGGTCGTCAAACTAGGCGACGGGATTGAAATAACGTTCCCGCCCTTGCCCCATATCCCGTTGCAGCCGGTTTAGCTGCGCATTCTGACCAGGCCTTCCTGCGCCGCACTTGCCACAAGACGACCATCACGGGTGTAAATTGACCCCCGGTTGAAACCGCGCGACCGGCCAGACCAAGGGCTGTCGCAAGTATATAGCATCCAGTCATCAACGCGGAAATCATCATGGAGCCACAGGGCGTGATCCAAGCTTGCGCTCTGCATTCCCGGGGTCATCCAATTGACGCCGTGCGGTAAAGTGCTGGTGCTGAGGAGATAACTGTCGCTGGCATAGGCCAAGATTGCGCGGTGGACAGCGGGATCATCACCGACCGGTGCGACAGTGCGGAACCATACATTTTGCGTTGCGGGCACGCGTTTGTCGCCGCCAAACCAATCACGCGGGTCAAGCGGGCGATATTCAATCGGCCGGTCTCGCAAAAAATTGTCGCGGAACTTTGCTGGAATTTTATCGGCAAAAAGCGCGCGCAACTCGCTTTCGGTTTTCAGCGATTCAGGCGGCGGTACATCAGGCATATCGCTTTGATAGGAGAGGCCGGTCTGAACCTTTTGAAACGAGGCCGCCATATTGAGGATCGGCTGACCTTGCTGGATTGCGATAATCCGACGCGTGGAAAAACTTCCCCCGTCATGGTCGCGCTCTACGCGGTAAATTGTGGGGTGGGCTTCACTTCCCGGACGCATGAAATAGGCATGAAGCGAATGAGCGACGCGGTCTTCGTCAACCGATCGCTGCGCTGCGGCAAGGGCCTGTGCGATGACCTCTCCCCCAAATACACGACCAACGCCGTCAAGACGTCGCCGTCCGCGATAAAGATCAGTGTCGAGTGTTTCGACATCTAGGAGCGAGATGAGCTCGGCGACAAGGGATGCTTGGTCAGTCATATAGTTTCGATAGCAGGCTTACGTTTTGGATTGCAACGCTTCACCACATTGCACCGCATGGGCGAGTGCGATATAGACCTTGATATGCCTCAGCAGCGGCATCCTTCACGGACTGCCGCGCGCTGGGGCTTCGCACTTTTTTTGGCCAATGACTTAGAAATATGGGAACTGCCAATGACTCGCCGCCGCATGATTTACGAAGGCAAGGCCAAAATCCTTTATGAGGGCCCGGAACCAGGTACGATCATCCAGTATTTTAAGGATGATGCGACAGCCTTTAATGCGCAAAAAAAGGGCACGATCAACGGCAAGGGCGTGATCAACAACCGTATTTCTGAGCATGTTTTCACGCTGCTCGGCAATATCGGCATTCCCACGCATTTCATCAAACGTTTGAATATGCGCGAACAGCTTGTCCGTCAGGTTGAAATCATCCCGATTGAAGTCGTTGTCCGCAATGTTGCGGCGGGATCGCTGTCGACGCGGTACGGTATTGAAGAGGGCACACAGCTTTCGCGCACGATCCTTGAATATTATTACAAGGATGATGCGCTTAATGATCCGCTTATTACGGAAGAACATATAGCGTGTTTTGGCTGGGCCAGTCCTGAAGAAATGCATGATATTGCGGATATGGCAATCCGCGTGAATGATTTCATGTCCGGCATGTTTGCCGCCATTGGTATCAAGCTTGTTGATTTCAAACTTGAATTTGGCCGCATTTTTGAAAATGAATATCCGCGCGTGATCCTTGCGGATGAAATCAGTCCTGACGGGTGTCGTTTATGGGATATGGCGACAAATGAAAAGCTTGATAAGGATAGATTTCGGCGCGATTTGGGCGGAGAAGTTGAGGCTTATCAAGAGGTTGCACGGCGCTTAGGCTTGTTGCCAGAGGGCGCGGACAGTGCGGTTCTGGACCTTGAGACGCACCGCAAAAAGCGCGGGAAATAAGCGATTATTTCGGTTTTGTGGCGCATTAAAACAAATAATTAACCACTTTGCGCTTAAACCTTCGCGCGGTGGAGCAAGAGAATGAGAGCATCGCAAATTCGGGTTAAACCCTCGCACCATGAAGCGCGCAGGTCCAGGCGCTTGGGCGTGAGCTTTGATGCGTCTTTGAGAGAGCCGGGCTCAACCAAGTTTAGAGTTAGAATTGACGATATGTCCCAATCGGGCTTTCGGTGTAATACAAGCTTCACGTTGATCCCGAATAATATCGTCTGGCTGACCATTCCCGGGTTGGCTCCGCTGGAAGCGCGCGTGGCCTGGCGCAAAGGCTATTTGTACGGATTTGCTTTTGCTTTGCCCCTGCATGTGGCCGTGTTTGAACATATTTATAAACAGGTCGGAAAGCCTGCGCTTTAGCGCAGCGCGCGCTCCCGCAACGCCGTATTTAAGGCAGCAACCAACACATTAACAGTCTTGAGCGCTTTCATCTCCTCCGCCGTGATTAAGGCTGTCAGGGCACCGGATTCTTCGTAAAATATGGCCGGCAGTGCCGCCTGCGCATTTGGGAAAGCCTTTGCAAAATCCTTGCGGTGGTAAAAAGCGGTTTCAAATGTCAAACCCTGAATATAGCCGCGCCACGTCCTGTTCATCGCAAAAGCACCGTGCGTGATGGCGCATAAACTGCACTCATAGGTTGCGGGCGACACCAGCTTATGAACAGAATCGAGTATCCCGTTCACCAACCCGGCCTCTGCATTGTAAACAAAAATAAGCCGCACCTACCGGTCCTGAACGGAAGCGGTCTGTTCGCTACGATAGTAGAGGAAGGTCAGCCAAAGTGCTGTCGCCCCCAAAACATGCCAAACCGCATGACCCTGCATTATGCTTTCGGGTGCGCAAACTGTGCCGTGCTGATCGAGGTTCCAGATGGCAAACGCCGTCGCCTTGATCAAAATTCCCGCAAAATAATAGCGGACACGGACCTGCATGCGGAAACGCCGAGCAAAGCCGAGTTCGGCAATGATCGCGCCGATCAGGACGACCGCATATAACCAACGGCGGACTTCGGGCAGTGCGAACAAAAGTGCCCCCAAAAGGGCGACGACTGCAAAATAGAGGATGGCCGCGTGGCGGTCCGATAAATTCCTGTATTTGGCAACGGCGCTGACCAGCATGAAGCCGCTGACCAGATACATGCCGAGCACATCAAAAAACTGACCCCACAGGGTCAGTGTGGCGTGGAGCAGCACCGATCCCAGACCGACAGCAATCGCCGTGAGGCCAAAAGCCTGGGCGGCAACAAGCGGGAATGCCGACCCCCAATCCCGCGCGCGTGCAAGCACGATCATCAAAAACCCGGCAAACACATACCCATATGATGACCAGCTGTTGGCGGGCTGGACGATGAGCGCCCCGATCCGCGGCACTTCGCAAAAACAGCGCGTGGCTGTGCATGTTGCGGGGGGATAGACCGACCAATCCGGCCCAAGCACAGTCAGCAAAACCAAAATGGCACTGGCGCTGACCAGCGTCAATGCCGCAGCTTGCCCAATCTGTATGCGTGTCATCCTGCCCCCTATCAGGGCAAAGATTGATCATTTACGTCAATAAATGCAAATTTTATTCGACAGAAAGAACGGCCATTTCCGCTTTATGAGCAGCAACAGCAGCGCGGCTTTCATTTGTGCGTTCCAACCGTTCCGCCATTTCCAGCCAAACCGATTGTGCATTAAGGTGGCGGTCTCGCACGTTCACAAGGCTTGTTTCATCAGCCTCACGACCGCACTGTGCCGCGCGTGTCAGATAGAATTCGAGTGTCGACATCGTCCCGTCCCTTGCAAAAAAGAGCCCGCCCGCCCGGGTTTTACCCCAGGCGGGTCAGACGGGTTTAGCGCTTAAAGCTGCGTCTTTGGCTTGGGCCAACGCCCGGCGTCCGTTCACGAAAAACGATCCGGCCCTTGGTCAAGTCATAAGGCGTCATTTCTACATGAACCCGGTCACCTACCACTGAACGGATGCGGAATTTGCGCATCTTGCCAGCGGTATAGGCGATGATCCGGTGATCATTTTCCAATGTCACGCCGAAGCGTCCATCGGGCAGAATCTCGTCGATCAGGCCCTCGAGGGTCAAGAGTTCCTCTTTGGCCATACCGCTTAAGCTGACTGCAGATTAACGGCGGATTCTTTGCCGTTTTTGCCGGTTTCAACTTCGTACGAAACGCGTTGATCCTTGTTGAGAGTCGCCATGCCGGCGCGCTCTACAGCGGTGATGTGGACAAAACTGTCCTGGCCGCCGTCATCAGGTTGAATGAAGCCATAGCCTTTGTCTGCATTGAAAAATTTGACTGTGCCGATTGGCATGATTGTTTCCTTTCACGAAAACTTTTGTGACCACTCCTACATAAGCGCAGCAGTGAAGCCAGGGTCGTGGTAGGAAACGTTGCTCTGTCGCCCAGAGCCTCAAATTCCGTCGCAGGCGACGATAGCAAAGCGCCGTTTAACGTGAGAATGCGTAAAAAGCAAGGACAGCCGCCCTTGGGGGGGGAGGACGGTTTGCTAGGGGGCGGATTGGGGGGGTGAGATGGGTGGACTGATTTAGGTGCTTAGTTGGCGATAGCTGCCGTTTGCACAAAAATTTGATCCCACTGCGACTATGTAGCGACCAGTTCAGCGATCTTGGTCCGGCATGGAGAAGGCGCGTTGCGGCGCCTCGGATGCGGCAAGATCAATCTTCAGGTTCTGAGCACAAATGAGACTGTCGTCTGATTTTACCAACACCTCGGATATGCTATATCTATTTCGTCGCCCCGTGCTTGACACGGGGCTTGGCTGTTCCTTTCGGTAAAAATTGTGCCATAAGAATGCATGGAAAAGGGCGGCTGGGTTTACATTATGGCGAACCGTTATCGCGGCGGGATGTATGTCGGGGTTACCGCTAATGTGATCTGGCGCGTCTATCAACATCGGGAAGGCGAAGGATCAAAGCACGTCGCAGACTATGGCAAGAAGCGCCTTGTTTACGCCGCGCGTCACGAGGACATCACTGCTGCCATCGCTCGTGAAAAACTGGTCAAAAAATGGAAGCGTGAATGGAAGTTCGCCCTGATTGAGGCGGAGAACCCTGACTGGCGCGATCTGTGGGACGAGTGGTTTCCGATGGATGGAGCGCAGAGTAAGCCAAGCCCCGTGTCAAGCACGGGGTGACGAAGAGATTATGTCCGCTTTTGATAGCCTCAACCAGCCGAGCAAACGTCCCCAAACTCACCGAAACCAAAGCGCAACAGACCCACCCGCCCCTTTGCAATGTAGGATTTCTCCTGCCAGCCTCTCCCTTAAGAAAATCGCTAACCGCCCTATCGCTGTTTGGGCCTGCACTCAGCGCATCCAATCATGGCACATATGATCGTTTTAGGGCCGCCGCGCGGCTTGTTAGGTGAGACCTTAGTGTGATCTTTCAGATTTCAGGGGCATATTATCAATTAGCTCACACCCGCGCGCAGCACTTCATTCATTCGCGTCTGCCATCCGCGCCCTTCCGCTTTGTAGCGCGCCAGCACATCGGCATCGACACGCAGCGCGATCTGTTCTTTGCGTGCGGGTATGGTCGATCCGGTAGGGCGACCGCGCACCTTTGGAAAGGCGGCGGCGAGGGCGGGGTAATCCGCAACTGTACGCGCGCTGGCAAAATCAGCCTCGGTCCACTCGGGATTTTCATCGTCGAAAACAACTGGTTTCTGTTTAGACATGACGCTTAATCTCCTTACTGTGCGCGCGGCGAAGGCTGATGATCCGCACGGCGTCCTCGCGCTGGGTCACCGCCGCGCAATACCATTCGCCATCAATCTGGCCGTATAATCGAAACCGGGCTTCGCCGTATCGGCCATCTTCCACGGCAATGATGTCCGAAAGATCGACGGCACGGGCCAAAGAGATACCATGCTTATCGCGGTTTATGGCATTTTTCTCTGGATCAAACTCAATTTTCACAGATTATATGTATATGCAAATAAATAGAGCTGCAAGCAAAAACCCTTAAGGACGCTTCGTACCGACTGGATTGCCCACCCGCTGCACGATCACCGACCCGGCGGAATATCCTGCCCCGAACGAACAGATCAGGCCAATATCGCCCGCCGATAAATCATCGCTATGTTTGTGAAAGGCGATGATCGATCCCGCGGACGATGTGTTGGCATAGCTATCCAGCACCGTGGGGCTTTCATCGGCAGTGGCATCATGGCCCAAAACCCGGCTTGCGATCAGGCGGTTCATGCCGGTGTTTGCCTGATGCAACCACATCCGGCGCAGTGCCGAGGCCGCAATGCCAAGGTGCGTCAGGTGATCGGTAATCAATTGCGCAACCATTGGGACCACTTCTTTGAAAACTTTACGCCCCTCTTGCACGAACAATTTGTCGGGCGCATTTTGTCCTTCGGGCGCGGCACGGTTGAGGAAACCGAAATTATTGCGGATATTGTTTGAAAACTGGGTTTTCAATTTGGTACCCAAAATGTCCCAATGCTGGGGCGGGGCAATGCGTTTATCCTCCACAAGGATCGCGGTCGCGACGTCGCCAAAGATGAAATGACTGTCGCGGTCGCGCCAATTGAGATGGCCTGAACAGACTTCTGGATTGATGACCAGCACCGATTTTGCGTTGCCCGCGCGGATAAAATCGGCCGCAGTTTGAATGCCAAATGTTGCCGATGAACAAGCGACATTCATGTCAAAGCCGAAACCCACAATGGCGAGCGCATCTTGAATTTCGACAGCAATGGCCGGGTAGGCGCGTTGCATATTGGAACAGGCACAAATGACTGCGTCAACGTCTGCCGCATTCCGCCCCGCGCGCGCCAAGGCGTCACGCGCCGCCGCAACACCGATTTCGGCAAGAACGGAAAGTGCTTCGTTTGGACGTTCGGGAAGGCGCGGGCACATGATGTCAGGGTCCAGTATCGACGTCTTTGAAAGGACAAAGCGCGCGGTAATTCCCGACGCTTTTTCGATGAATTCTTCTGATGAAGGCAGTAATGCTTCTCTATCGCCTGATGCAATTGCGTCCGCATTGGCGTCGTTATGACGGTCCACATAGGTGTTGAAACTGGCCACCAACTCCGCGTTGGAGATACTGTCCGCCGGGGTGAAAAGACCCGTGGCAGAAATGACGGGAAGGGGGGCGTTTGTCATATTATCCCTTTGCATCAGCCAAAGTGGCTGGTTCAAGCATTATGTGTGTGCTACAGTCATAATACACTATGAAGAAAGGTTCAACATGGGCACTATCAGATCGACATCCTATTCTGCGACCAAGGCGGGGATTGGTTTTGGCAGCGCACTGGCCATCACAATTTCATGGAGCATGCATAAATCAATAATCTGGGCGATTGTTCACGGATTTTTCTCTTGGCTTTATGTCCTTTATTATGCGCTAACACGGTGACCGAATAGACGCGCATGCAAAGCGGATATAGGATAGTCTTTGCGTAAGCCTTCTGACTTAAGGAAAAATCATGGCCAAATCACAAATGAAATCGAACAAGGAAACACGCAAGCCAAAGGCCAATAAGAAGGAAAAAACCAATGCGTCTAATCCTTCTTCAAAACCAAGCCCCGTATCGATTGCAACGTTGAAGAATTGAACGCGTGCCTAATCGCGACTTGCTCTCGCTTATCCGCACGATTCCGGATTATCCAAAGCCCGGGATTCAGTTTCGTGACATCACGACGCTGATCAGCGATGCCCAAGGTTTTGGTTTGGCGATTGAACGGATGCGGGATGCCATCATGCCGCATGCACCGACCCTGATTGCGGGGATTGAAGCGCGCGGCTTCATTTTCGGAGCGGCGCTTGCGAAGGAAATGGGGCTGGGCTTTGTTCCCATTCGCAAGAAGGATAAACTTCCCGGGCAAACCATCGGGATCAACTATGCCTTGGAATATGGCAGTGACCGTATTGAAATTCATGCCGATGCGGTTGGTGCTGGTGACAAAATTGCGCTGATTGATGATTTGATTGCCACGGGGGGCACGGCTGTTGCTGCGACGACGTTGCTCCGCTCCACTGGCGCAGAAGTGGTGGTAGCCGCATTTCTGGTGGATTTGCCGGAATTGGGCGGGGCGGCTGTTCTGGCCAAAGAAGACGTGCCTGTGGTATCATTACTGGCCTTTGATGGGCATTAATGCCGCTATCATGCGCTTCTGATAAAAAACCCCAGCGCGGGTGATTCACGTCTGACGTTTTCGGCGCTAACATGTCGCGCGCGCCGTGCCTCGCCTCGCAAGCAAGCCAGAATAAATAAAGGCTCCTGATTATCACGAAAGCTTTAGCTGCCGCGCGTGGTGACCATATAGGAGATTGGACGCCCATGATTTGCCACTGTATGGCAACGCCACATCTCGCCACGCAGAAAGAACGACATCATGGTGCAAGACGAAGAAGATTATGTCTATGACGATGCGAGCGGGGAGTGGATCAGTGCAGCCGATGCGCGTGATAAAACCGATCCGTCTGACGTTGAAGTTCGAGATGCGGTCGGAAATGTGCTGGCGGACGGGGACGCCGTCACCCTGATCAAGGATTTGACCGTGAAAGGCGCAGGCCAGACTTTGAAGCGCGGTACGCTGATTAAATCGATCCGCCTTACCGGCGATGCGCAGGAAATTGACTGCCGCTTTGATGGGATCAAAGGGTTGGTCCTGCGCGCTGAATTTGTGAAGAGGCGTTAAAATGGTACAACAAGGAAAGGTCAGAACCAGCGCGCGGTTTTTGCTCGCGTTGATTTATCTGCTCGCTGGTGTTGCGCATCTGCGATCTCCTGCTGGATTTTTGCAAATCACACCGGAATGGGTTCCTTTTCCTGAACACATTATATTTATAACAGGTGTGTGCGAAATTGCCGGGGCGGCAGCGCTGGCATTTGTGCCAAAATTGCGCCGCGCGGCTGGCATCGCCCTCGCACTTTATGCGCTGTGTGTTTATCCGGCGAACATCAAACATGCCCTAGAAGGTATAGCGGTGGGTGGTGCCCAGATGAGCTGGTGGTATCACGCGCCGCGTCTCGCCTTTCAGCCGATTTTTATTTGGTGGGCATTGTGGGCTGGAAGTGTGACCAATTGGCCATTTGCGCGCAAACCGCTCACTTGAACTGCACCAAATCCCACAGCGTACCGTAAAGATCCTCGAAAACAGCAACCATGCCATAAGGAGCGTCAAGCGGGGGCCGAACGAACTTTACGCCTTTTGCACACAGCGCTTGATAATCGCGCGCAAAATCATCTGTTTGCAGAAACAGAAATACACGGCCGCCAGCTTGGTTGCCGATAAAGGATTCCTGTTCAGGTGATGATGCCCGCGCAAGCAGGAGAGACGTGCCGGTCGATCCAGGAGGCGCAACCAGAACCCAGCGTTTGTCCTGCTCAGGTTGATAACGATCCTCGATCAGTGAGAAACCGAGGACATTGACATAAAATGCAATGGCTTCGTCGTAATCGCGAACGACCAATGCGACATGGGCGAGTGATTGCTTCACTCGCTCGGGCGGCAATTGCCCAGCCACATGACATCTTTAAATTCATCATAATCAAGAAATGAGCCCGTAAGACTGATCTTGTTGCCTTTCTTGAGGCTGAGCGCATAGGAGCTTTGTCCTTTGGCCATCATACAGCTTATGTCTGTTTTGAACTGTGGCCCAAGGCTTGGCATGAACGTCCGGTTCGCGGGGTCAAGTATGTCATAAGCAACGCGGTATCCTTCGCCATTCTTAATGACATAAGCGACGCGTCCAGTAACTGTGAATGACCGGTTTTTATAACGCGGCGGAATGAGTGCGGCCCCAGCTTTTGATTCACGCGACAGTTGCATTGACAGTGTATTGGCATCAATTTTCGTTGGAGCGCTGCTGCTTAGCGCGTTTTTACCTGCGGCGGCGGCGGCGATCCCTGCTTTCCCACCTTTGATGGTATTGAGCATTGAGCACATTTCGGTCATCACTGCATCCTGCTTGGCAATCACGCCTTTGGATAATTTAACCAGCATTTCGACTTTTGTAACACCACCCCCTTCACTGGTTGCAGAAATGAGCATTTGAATGGCGCGTGCTTTGCTCGTTTGGCGCTGTTCAAGTAACATGCTGCCGTCCTCAGCTTCATCGCTGATTACATCATAGCTTTTACCGACAGCGATGCCGCGCATCTGGCGAATGGCAATCAGCGGGGTCAGGCTGGCCACGTTTACAGAAGACGTATAATTGGTTCCGCCCAGCGGGTTGCCCTTTTTCACGAAATTTTCTTGGCAGGTGGCTGCAAAAGCAGTGCTTGGCACCAACGCAATCGCAAAAGCAATTCCCATAAAACGACGCATGCACAACACCCCACTCATCAAGACACAGTGTTCCATATATTGCAAAAAGTGCCTAACAGCGACAAGCAGAAAAATGTGCTAGACCTTTATTCACAAAGTGAATCTAGCGCAGCAAGGTTGTTTCACGGTCTTTCAACGCGTGCGAATACGCGTTAAGGTATAGTCACCATGTCCGAACAATCCCCCCTTGATCAGTTCAAATCTGTCCTCACCGGAACCGCGCGGGCAATGGCGCATGAGCCGGAAGTTGAGCTGGCATTTACAGCGGACGCGCCGACACAGGCCGGTAAGAATTTTCGCGTGCCGATGCCGGGACGCAATTTGCCCGTCGAACAAGTCGCCGAAGCGCGCGGGTTTGCTGACAGTATGGCGCTTAAGCTGCGGCATCATGACGGGGGGCTTCATGCCAAAAACCGGCCCAGTGATGCGGTGGCAGGTGCTGTTTTTGATGCTGTTGAAAATGCTCGGGTAGAAGCGATGGGTGCGCGGGCGATGGCGGGCGTGCGTGCGAATTTGACCCATGCGCTAGAGATGCGGATGCGTTCTGATCCCATCGCGCGGGCGCGTGTTGCCGATGAAGTGCCGCTCTCAACCGCGATTGCCCTTTTGGTGCGTGAACGGTTGACGGGGGATGCGCCGCCTGAAACGGCGAATGCAGGCCTCGATCTGGTCCGCGATTGGATCGAGCAGAAGGCGGGCGGAGACCTTGATGCACTTGGTCTTGCGCTGGATGATCAGACGGCATTTGCGGCGCTGGCACAGAAGCTTCTGGTCGATCTCGATCTGGTCGATGCCACTGATGAAATGGACCCGACGGACGAGGGAGAAGATGAGGACTCTGACGAGGAAGACGGATCCGATCAATCCGAAGATGAAGGACAAGACGGCGAAAGTGATGCGCAAATAGAAGCGCAAGCGCAACCTTCTGACGGCGACGCAGAGGACGGCGAAGCACAGGATATGGAGTCCGAAATGGATTCCGATGCCGACGGCGACCCCAGTGATGAGGGCGAAGAAGGAATGATGCCCGTGCGGCCCAACCGGCCGCTCTCTGACTTGCCGCCGCATTTTGACTATCAAGCCTATGTCACAAAGTTTGACGAAGAAATTGCTGCGACTGATTTGTGTGATGAGGATGAGTTGACGCGGCTGCGTGCTTATCTGGATCAACAATTGCTCCATCTACAAGGCGCTGTGACCAAGCTCGCCAACCGTCTTCAACGCCGGCTGATGGCGCAGCAGAACCGCAGTTGGGATTTTGATCAGGAAGAAGGCATACTCGACGCGGCACGGCTGGCCCGGATCGTGGTTTCGCCGGGTGTGTCACTGTCTTACAAAGTTGAACGAGAAACCGATTTCAGAGATACAGTCGTCACGATCCTGATCGATAACAGTGGGTCAATGCGCGGACGTCCAATCAGCATTGCCGCGATCAGCGCCGACATCATGGCGCGAACGCTTGAACGGTGCGGCGTGAAGACAGAGATTCTAGGCTTTACCACCCGCGCGTGGAAGGGCGGACAGGCACGCGAGGCTTGGCTCGCAGCGGGACGTCCACCAACGCCGGGGCGGCTCAACGATCTGCGCCACATCATCTATAAAAAGGCTGATGAGCCTTGGCGACGTGCGCGTAAATCATTGGGCTTGATGATGCGCGAAGGCTTGCTCAAGGAAAATATTGACGGGGAAGCCTTGCTCTGGGCGCACAACCGTTTGATTGGTCGCCCTGAAGAGCGCAAGATTTTGATGGTGATTTCGGACGGCGCGCCGGTGGATGACAGCACTTTGTCCGTCAATAACGGCGCGTATCTCGAACGCCATTTACGCCAAGTGATCAATTGGATCGAAGCACGGTCCCCCGTTGAACTCTGCGCCATTGGGATCGGCCATGATGTCACCCGCTATTATGCAAAGGCTGTTACGATCATGGACGCTGAACAATTGGGCGGGACGATGGTTGAGCAATTGGCGGGGTTGTTTGATACGGATTGATTCTGTTACCACACTGTGCTAACAGAATATGATGCAAACGGCGCTTCGAAAAATGGGTAACTCCACTGGCTTGATCCTCCCAAAACCAATCCTTAAGGCGTTAGGTGTAACGACCGGCGCGGCGATGGAATTACGGGTGGAAGGAGGAGAGGTTATTGCAACCCCCATTAAGCATAAGGTGCGTGAGGGCTGGGAAGCAGCAGCAAAACGCATTGGCGCTGAGCCACTTGATACGGAAACTGAGGCTTGGCTTGGCTTTGAAGATGATTGTGAAGTGTGGGCTTGGTGAAGCTCAGGCAAGTGATTCGCGGTGACATCTGGCTTTCCAGATTGGATCCTACGGTTGGCAGTGAGATTCAGAAAACGCGCCCCTGTTTGATTGTATCACCTGATGTCATGAACACTTACCTTCGGACCGTGATCGTAATGCCAATGACAAGTGCCAGGCGATCCGAGCCCTTTCGGTGGCCT
The DNA here is from genome assembly GCA_043760405.1 of Sphingomonadales bacterium. Taxonomy (GTDB): domain Bacteria; phylum Pseudomonadota; class Alphaproteobacteria; order Sphingomonadales; family Sphingomonadaceae; genus Aquisediminimonas. The sequence goes on along the minus strand of JAYUPB010000029.1, from coordinate 49,271 downwards.
ATACATTTTGGTGACAAGGATGGGCTCCTGCTCGGTGATCAATTGAGAAGCATTTCCAAACAGCGACTGTTGAAAAAGATTGGCAAGGTAGATGCTACTACAATGACAGCGGCGCTCATCATTCTCCGCGAAATGTTCGAAGAATAATCACTGCCCCCATTTCAGCCCAACCCAGAACGTTCGGGGTGTCGCGCGTTCGATGACTCCTGCGGCACTGATCGCGGCCTCAACCCGTGTGTTGGTGATATTTTCGCCGCGCAGGGACAGAGTAAAATGGTCGGTCAGCGGTAGATTGAAGACTCCGTCAATCGTCACAGCGCCGCCCAGAGCGCGAAGATTTTGATCATCTTCAAACTGACTGCTGACATAACGCGCCGTTACAGAAATCCATTTCCAGCCTAGCGAAGCGCTGCCGCTATGTTTGGCAACTTGGGCGGGACGAAGGCCGTTAAGGGGTAAGGCGACGCCCGAAGCGCGCACCTTCGCATCGGTATAAGCATAGCTTGCAGAAACGCGCCAATCGCCTTTTGTAATGCGGGTATCCAGTTCGAGTCCCCGAGATTCAATGGCTTCAAGGTTTTGGCGCTGGCGATAGGCACCGCCACTGGCAACAAAGCCGACGCCGGGAAACACGCCTGGACCTCTGCCCAATGTCACATTGGCAATGGCGTCTTCCAAGCGGTTGGTAAATGCCGTTGCGGTTAGGGTTGCGTGATCGCTGATCGCTAAGGCAAATCCAACCTCAACACCCTTCATCCGTTCAGGCGAAAGGGCGGCATTGGCAGCGGTTGCATCGGTCCCGACGCGAAAAGGGCGGTAGAGTTCATTGAGCGTTGGCAGGCGCCATCCAATATATGCCGCGCTGCGCAGCGTGATTGGACCGACCTGATAGGCGATCCCCACACGGCCCGTGGGTTCATTGCCGTTACGGTCAACAAAACGATCAGTGCGAAGCAGCGCGCCTGTGTTCAGCGTGCGTTCTTGCAAATGGCCGTCCTTGATCGACCAATGGTCAATTCGCCCACTGCCGGTGAGGGTCAGGGCGCCCAGTGTCGCTGTCAATTCGGCAAAGGCACCCAGCGTTTCGCTTTCACCGCCGCCCAGACGTCCGCGCGTCGGAAGGCCAGCAACATAGGTGAACAGTTCGCGTGTTTCACCCTTTGTGCGCCGCCAATCTCCGCCAAGACGCAGTTCAAGCGTTTCCCCAACCGGTGGCCGCACTTCAAAACGTGCACCAAGGCCTGTTGAAGGGACATTATACTGATCGACGGTTTGGGTGACGGCGCTGCGCGTGGCATTGACGCTGACAAACCGGCTCTGAAATTTGCGTGCTTGAATATAGGAGAGCGCGGACCATCCCCAATCCCCTGTGTGCACGACCCGCAGGCTGGCATCTGCGCCGTCGCCGCCATTACCCGATAAAATCGTGCCGCGTGTACGCCGGTCGGTAAAAGCGAGGGCCGAGGCCTGTATTTCGGTCGCCGTGTCGAGCGCAACCACCGCGCGTCCGGCAAGGCTGACTTGGTCGTAGGGGGCGGCCTGATCTGCTGTGCCGCGCTGACCCTGCACGATTGGAATGAACCCGTCACCGCGTGCATAGCTGGCGGCAAGAAAACCATGGCCTTGGCCAAGCGTGGCGGCGAGCACGCCGTTTGCTTCCAGCGCATTACGGCTGCCGTAAGCGATGTTTGCAGTTGATAAAATTTGTGGCCCGATGCTTGTCATGTCGATGGTGCCAGCCAGCGCACCTGAACCAAAAGCACCACTGCCGCCGCCGCGTGTGACACGGATTTGGCCCAAGCGCTCTGGCGAAAATGCGGGCCATGTAATCCACCCGCCGAAAGGATCGCTTTGCGGCACACCGTCTAGGATGAGCAGCGCCCGCGATGATGCATTGCCGCCTAATCCGCGCAGGGTCGCGCCTTGGCTGGTGGCATTGGCTGAACGCGCGTCAGTGCGGCGGAATTGTTGAAGGCCCGCGACATCCTTTAGAACATCTTCGATCCGGCCGCTGGCCGTCGCGGTGATCCGTGTGCGGTCGATGGTAATAATATCATAGACTGCGTCACTTTTGGCGGCTGGCAGCGCTGCGCCAGTCACAACAATATCTGTGGTTTGCGCGACAGCAAAGCTTGGCGCGAATAGCGCAATCGAGGCGATCATAATCTTCATGGTGGCGTGCTTAACGCATCCATCCGTCAAAAACAGGAATATTATCAGGCAAACGGTGATGCGGGTATTGATCGCGGGCGAAGCAAGCCATCGAAGGGCCGCCAAACTGAGATGGATCATCCAGTGTGCCGATTTTCACAATAACGCCTGTTGGAAACCCCGGTGCGCGCGTGATCAGATGGGTTCCACAATTTGGGCAAAATTCCCGCGAAACCGCTTGTTCCAAATCAGGCCGGGCGAAAGCCTTTGTCGCTCCCTTGGTGATGGTAAACCCTTCTTTTGGCATGGCCATGACCAAGTTTGAATTACCGCCCGAGATATACTGGCATTCTCGACAATAACATTCGCCTTTGAGCATGGGTTCACCCTCTGCGCGATACCGAACTGCGCCGCAGTAACATCCACCCTCAACAATCATGATCATACTCCTTTCGTATCGGGATGCGCGGCTTTGAAGGCGTCAAGCGCAGTGCAGGCTGCATCGATGCGCACCAGATTGGGGTAAGCGGTCAGCGGTGTGGCAAAACGACGCGCATTATACATTTGTGGGATGAGGCAAATGTCGGCAATTCCAGGAGTATGGCCGCTCAGAAAGGGAAGGTCGGGGTCCGCCATTTTTTCCAGCGCGTCAAAACCCTCAGTGATCCAGTGGCGATACCAATGATCGCGCGCACCTTGTTCAATACCCAAATCATTTTTGAGATAGTTGAGGATGCGCAAATTGTTAACAGGGTGAATATCTGCCGCGATGGTGAGCGCAAGCGCCATCACCCGCGCGCGGGCGGCGGGGTCATTGGGGATAAAGCGTGGTTCGGGATAGGTTAAATCAAGCCATTCGATAATCGCAAGACTTTGCGTCAGGCGCAGGTCTCCCACCTCCAGCATCGGCACGAACCCCTGGGGGTTCATCGCAATATAGTCCGGCCTGCGGTGCGCGCCGTCAATAAGGCTGGTGTCGACAGCTTCATATGTCAGGTCTTTGAGGTTCAGCGCAATACGAACGCGGTAGCAGGCCGATGACCGGAAATAATCATAAAGGCGGATTGTCATTTAAGCGTCCTGATCCACGCTTCGATAACAGCAACCCCTTCTGTATGCACACTCTGCCGCCCAAGTTCTGGCATCGCAATTCCCGGATCAAGGTTTTTCATCCGGAAGGGAAGGTAGGACAGTTCAGGATGTCCCGGCGCAATGGCGAATTCGAGGTTGCCACTGCCGCGTCCCGCAGCGGTTGGCCGCTTGCCCAATCCCAAATTGGTGTTTTGTGGTTGGTGCCAATCGAGCCAAAGGCCTGATGTGTTTGCGGGGCCATCGCGGCTGTGACAATGACCGCAATTGACATCAAGATAGGCACGCGCACGGGCATTCAGTGAGCCGGATGCCGGATCATCCCATATTGGAACGCGCGGCGCATCTTTGGGCAGGTGATCGAGCATTTTGGTTGCAACCAAAGATTGCAACTGTTTGCCGTCGTTCAAATTGCGCGCTTTTGGACCTATTGGGATCAGCGCGCCACTCACATCATGGCATCCCTTGCACTGATTGGCATTGGGGGCGCTGTAACTGATGTTCTGCGTTACGCCTTTGGTGTCAATGAAGGAGACGGGAATGCGTGTCCCCGCCCGCTTGAGCACAGCATCTGTCCCATCTGCATTCCAAATATAGGGCAGTGCGATCCAGCCTGACGCGCGCTTAAGTAAAACGCGGGTTTCAATCAATGTGATGGGGGCATTTTGAATGCGAAAATCGGCGGGATAGCCAAAGCTTTTTATGATCGCGCTGCCAACCGGGAATTCGAATGCTGCGCCGGCGTTATAGCGTATCTTCGTCCCTGCGGGTACAAACATGAACCTTTGTTTCACCGCATAATCTGAAAAGAGCGGGGTATTGAGGGTATAGCCCTTGACCCGTGCATTGGGCACTTGCGCTGCACCGTCCCTGAAAAACTGAAAATCAGACAGTTTGGCAGGCAGGGTGTCACCGTTAATCAGGGCGAGGTTGACCGGTGTTGGCGCAGCTGTGCTGACCAATGCCAACCAAGCGCCCATCACCAGCGCCGTACGTTTCACTGGATCGCGGCCTCCATTGTCGCAGGCATAATAATCCTGGCAGGCTCGGTGGGCAGGGTGCCAGTGAAGGGCGCGATTGGCCCAGGTTTGGCTTGGTCGAGCGGCGTATCGTAGCGATCAAGGCCAAGCGTGATGGCTGGCACGCTGTCTTTGATGATGATGTTGGTCGCAGCACCGCCTGCACCGTCCCAAAAAATGGGGGCCAGTGCGCCGCCAAGCGCTGCGGCCAATTCTTTGCCGCCGACAAAGCCGGGATTCCATCCCGCCCGGCCATGATCATTATCACGCACGACAACACTGCGCGGCAGGGGATTATAGGTCGCATCATTGAAGCTTTGTTTGTACGCAACGATCATCACATTGGTAGTGGCATTGTCCGCAAGCGCATTGGCAAAGACATGAACGTCGCGGTTGGCCATCACCATCACGCCCGTACCATTGGGGACGCTTGCCACGATATTGCCCTTTGGTGCAAAATTGGGCGTGTCATTTTTGGTGACGCGATTGGAAAAGACACGGATCGAATGCCCGCCCATTTGCGGCAAATTGGGGAGATCGAAGATCAGGATTCCGCCCGTATTGTGCATTGCAACGTTAGAGAAGACATCTGCATTATAACTGTTTTCAATCTCAATTCCCGCAACATTGAACAGTGCAACTGAATTGCGGACGATGATGTTTTTTGACTGCCCAACATATATTCCCGCGTCAGATGCGCCTTTGACCGTCACGCTATCGATCAGGACATCGCTCGATTCCACGGGATAAATGCCGTAAGCACCATTGGTTTCTTTCGGCCCACCGGTCCACTCCACGCGCAGTTTGTAATAAGTGATCCGGTTTGCGGCCTTGGATTTGATGCCGTCGCCGCGGCTGTCCTCAACCGCGAAATCACGCAGCACGACATCGTCTGATGTGACGAGCAATCCTTCGCCAGCACCCTTTTGTCCTTTGAACGAAAGGATGGTTGCATCCTGCCCTGCGCCTTTGACGGTAACCTTATCCACGTCGAGCGAAAGGCCGTCGGTCAGATCAAAACGCCCTGCGCCTATCTCCACTATGTCCCCAGCTTTTGCTTCGATCAGTGCGCCTTGCAAGCGCTCCTGCGCATTGGCACCCGCAGCGACGCGGAAGGTTTCAGCAGATGCAGGAACGGTAACCAATCCAACATATAAGGCGAACAGTGTGACAAATGGTTTCATACTGCAATTTATTGCACTAATGAACGCCAAAGCCAAGAGAGGGTCGCCATGCGTTATATACTTCTATCTGGACTGATGTTCAGTCTGACATCGCCAGCCTTTGCCGCCGCACCGATTGCGGGGCGCTGGTTGACCACTGAAAAGGACAGCATCATTGAAATTGGTGCGTGCGGCCCGGCGCAGTGCGGAAAAATTGCCAAGATTCTCAAAGGAACGCCTGACGGTAAACCGGCAGTGGATAGCAATAACCCCAATCCATCACTGCGCAATCGACCGATCCAAGGCATGACGTTGCTCAGCGGATTCACAGATGCTGGTACCGAATGGAAGGGGACTATTTATGATCCGCGCGCGGGCAAAACCTACAAATCTTATCTAACGCGACTGGCCAATGGCACTTTGCGCGTCAAGGGATGCGTAGGCCCGTTTTGCAAAACCTTCATTTATACTGCCATCAAATAGCTTTAAGGCTTCAACAGCCCAATTTCGATCAGTCTTTCGGTTAGGAAGTCATTGGCAGTGATTGGGTCTGGATAGAGGTCTGGTTGCTTTTCATTGATACAATTGGGCAGTGTCTCAATCAGAAAGTCAGACGCAAGGTGCAGGAAAAACGGCATTGAATAACGCGGTAAGTGGCGCCGTTCTGGCGGGGGGTTAATCACGCGGTGGGTTGTTGATGGCATGACGTTATTAGTCAGGCGTTCCAGCATGTCGCCGACATTGACCACCATCGCCCCGTGCGGCGGATCTATCGCAAGCCATTCCCCGTCTTTGCCAAGCAGCTGTAAGCCCGCTTCTTCTGCACCCAAAAGCAGCGTGATCAGATTGATATCTTCATGTGCGCCAGCACGAATCCCATCGGCATCAACTGGGATGGGGGGATAATGCAGCAGGCGCAATATTGAATTGCCATTTTCAACGGACCCGTCGAACCAATCTGAATTCAGTCCCAAATGGAGTGCTATGGCCGACAGTAATTTTCCGCCTGCCGTGTCAAATGCGGCAAACAATGTGGTCAGGCTTTCCTGAAATCTGTCAATTTCTTTGGGCCAGATATTGTCGGGCATGTGATCGCGGTAGCGGTGCCCGGCAGGAAGGTCGCGCCCAACATGCCAGAATTCCTTCAAATCATGCTTGTCAGCATCTTTGGCAATTTCAGTGCCAAAGGGCGTATAACCGCGCTGCCCGGCAAGTTCCTTGGTATAATATTGATTTTTGATGTCTATGGGCAGTGCGAAAAAGGCTTTGGTCAGAGCCCAAGCTTGATCGATCAAAGCAGCATCAATTCCGTGATCCGCAATGACGGCAAAGCCATAGGTTTCAAAAGAAAGGCCAAGGTCCGCTGCAAATCCGGCAGCATCTTTTTCAAAATTCAGAAGCGATAATGTCGCAACGCTGTTCTTCATTACTCACCAATCGCCTTGACCAATTTTAGCTCGCCCGTGCCGCTGCGCTGAGAGAGACGCCCGTCAACCTTTGCGCCGGTTTCAATTGAGATGTTTTCATAAGAGAGATCACCCGAAAGCCGCGCCGATTTTTCAACAACCAAGGTGCCGACATTGACGGTGCCGTCGATTGTGCCGGCGAGCGTGGCTTTTTGTGCGGTGACATTGCCTTTAACGCGACCGTTTTGTCCCAAAGTCAGCGTTGCACAGGAAAGGTCGCCGTCGACGCTGCCATCAACATGCATATCTCCCGTCGCATTGACGTTGCCAGTGATATTCACTTCAGTGCCGATGAAGGACAAGGAGCCACCAGCGGTGCGCTGTGGTCCATCATCCCCTTTTGATCCCCATGCCATAATCTACGACTCCATCCTTATGATTGTTTGACATCAACCTAATGACCGCATTCAGAGTCGGCAAACACCAAAGGTCGCAAAGGCAGCTTATCTTTCGCTCTTAAAACTGAAAATTAACCTTATTTGGGCTAAACGATTGATTGGGGGTTACAATTATGCAGATCGCCGCTCGTTTAGCAGTCCATTCGCCGACGCCTGATGATCGTCGCAAATCCCGTGCGCCCGTTGCAATTACCGCCAATTTGGGATTGGGCGGGTTCCACGGACATAATGTCATTATCCGGGATATTTCCGAATTCGGCTTCAAGGTTGAAGCTGATCTGGCGTTGACATGCGGCGCGATTATTCGCCTTCGTATTCCGGGTCTCGGCGTTGTTATTGGCCGCGTGGTTTGGCTTCGCGGGGGATTTATCGGCGGGGAATTCGTCAATCCGCTCAATGCGACGCGCCTTGGCATGGTCTTGGGCTTTCGCGGCAACTCTCAGCTTGCTTGAGGGCATCTGGCTCTAGGGTCAGAACGCCGTGACTTGAATATGCCCCCGCGCGTGTTTGATTGACAGCGCAGTATTAGCTATTAACACCTGTGTAAGTTTTGTTCCGCAATCGGAGTCGTCCCTATGGCCTATGCCCACACGCACGAAGCAAACCCCCATTGGTTGCCGCCCAAGCAAGGGCAGGCATTGGACTTTGTTCCCGGTGATGACGGCTGGCCTATTGTTGGTACGACCTTCAAACAGCTAAAAGACCCAGCGGCCTTCACCAAGCACATGGTGGCGACGCACGGTCCTGTCTACCGCGCGCACAGCTTTGGCGGCCGTTTTGTGAGCCTGATCGGCCCAGATGCAAATGAGTTGGTTTTGTTTGACCGCGATAAGACTTTCTCATCCGAACAAGGATGGGGACCAGTTCTCAATCTCCTTTTCCCGCGCGGCCTGATGCTGATGGATTTCGAAAAACACCGCGGTGATCGCAAGACATTGTCGATTGCGTTCAAGCCTGAACCGATGAAGCTTTATGCCAATGCGCTTAATGAAGGCATCTCTAAACGGATGGCGGAGTGGTCGGGTAAAAGTTTTGAATTCTACCCTGCAATCAAGAAACTGACGCTCGACCTCGCGGCGTCATCATTTCTGGGCATTCCGTGGGGCCCTGACGCCGAAAAGATCAACAAGGCCTTTGTTGATATGGTACAGGCGTCCATCGGTGTCGTTCGGATTCCCTTGCCGGGAACGCAAATGGGGCGCGGTGTGGCGGGGCGCAAATTCCTGCTCGAATATTTCGGACGCGAAGTGCCAAAGCGCCGCGCCGGTGATGCACAGGATATGTTCAGCCAGATTTGCCGTGCGACCAATGAAGACGGCGCACTTTTGAGTGACGATGAAATCATCGACCATATGAACTTCCTGATGATGGCGGCGCATGACACCATCACATCGTCTGCAACGTCAATGGTGATGCTGCTCGCCAAAAATCCAGAGTGGCAGGATAAACTTCGTGAGGAAATGGAAGAGCTTGGCGTCAATGGTGACGATTTGCCCTATGAGCGACTGAATGATCTTGTTCTGACCGATTATGCTTTCAAGGAAAGCCTCCGGATGATCCCTCCGGTGCCGAGCATCCCGCGCCGTGCGATCAAGCCGTTTAGCTTTGGCGGCTATGATTTTCCGGCCGGAACCCATGTTGGCATCAATCCTGCCTACACCCACCAAATGGCAGACTATTGGCCAGAACCCGAAAAATTTGATCCGCTCCGTTTTGAACCTGCACAGGTCAAAGCGCGCCATAAATATGCATGGGTGCCCTTTGGCGGGGGCGCACATATGTGTCTGGGTTTGCACTTTGCTTATATGCAGATCAAAATCCTTATGTGGCATATGCTGCGGCACAATCGGATTGAAATGCCAAGCGGCAGCGGTGACAAATGGCAGGCGTGGCCGATCCCCAAGCCGCGCGACGGTCTACCAGTAAGGGTCGTCCCTTTGGCGTAGGGGTCTGCACGTTTGCGGGATTAACCCTCTTTGTCGGCGACATTTTAGCGTTTACAGTGCAGTAACCCTTCTCCTTAGAGGCGTTTTGCATGCATAGAGTCACATCTTCAATCCTTCTGGCGCTGTCTTTGAGCGCGCTTTCGGCGTGTGGCGGCGATGCAACCAAAACCGCTGCGGATAAAATCGACACTACATTGCTGGGCAAGGGTAATAATACTGACCCTGCGCTGGCGGCGGCCCTTGAAGATCAGATCATGGTCGATCCTGCACTCTCCGGGCAATCCAATGCCAATGCCATCCGGCCGACGAACGAACCGATGCAATCGCCGACCCCCCTTGAAGCGGGGTCAAACGGCAGTGCTGATCGGCAAACAGTCACATTGGGCCAGCGCGCGGCAGAACAAGCAAAGATCGATAAAACCAATTTCAATGGGTGCGGCATTGATGTCGATTATTCGATGGCTTGGGCTGCGAAACTGCCTGAAGGTTTAACGCTCTATCCGCAAGCGCGCGTTGAAGAAGCAGCGGGCAGTGATACACAGAAATGCAGATTGCGTGCTGTGACGTTTACCAGCAAGGCCGCGCCTCAGGCGCTGATTGACTATTATCTTGGTACGTCAAAGCGTGCGGGATATGCTTCGGGCACGCAAATTGACGGCGCTGATCGCATTGTTGCCGGAACGCGCAGTGACGGTGCGGCCTATTACATCATCCTCACCCCTCGGCAGGGTGGCGGCACAGCGGCAGATATTGTGACCAATCGCGGCACTTAATTGTGCTAAATTCGGTTAGCAAGCGTCTGTTTTAGCAGGTCCAGTTGTGCTTCATTGCGGCGGTAAAATGTCCATTTTTTGATCCGTTTTGGGATGAGCAATTGCGCATCGACAAGCAGTTTTAGATGTTGTGCTGCTGTCGGTTGCGCCAGCCCAAGCTTGTCACCGATAAAAAGCGCGCAAACGCCGTCCTCCACCAAATCACCCGAAACTTGCGACGGAAAATGCGCGCGCGGATCTTTCAACCATCGCAATATCGCCATGCGGTGGGGGTTGGCGATGGCCCGCAGTTGATCGTCAAAGTCTTTATCCATAAATATTCACATCGTTATATTGCAATGTGACAATCTTACTTTATAAAAGCCTAAGGACGCAAGGAGAGTTTCAATGGTTCAGGATCGTGCCTTCAAACAGGTTGATGTTTTTACAGCAGTGCCGCTTCTGGGTAACCCAGTGGCAGTTGTTCTTGACGGGGCAGGGTTGAATGACGCTGCGATGCTGCGACTTGCCAATTGGACGAACCTATCCGAAACCACATTCATCGTTCCAACCACGGACCCTGCGGCTGATTATGCAGTCCGCATCTGGACGCCGCAACGTGAATTACCCTTTGCGGGGCATCCCACTTTAGGAACTGCCTTTGCGGCGTTAGAGGCTGGTCTGGTCAAACCATCAAATAGCAAATTGATCCAGCAATGCGCAGTTGGACTGGTGGAAATTTCAGTTTCTGACGATTGGCATAGCACGGGATTATCCTTTCGCCTGCCGCGCCATAGTGTTGCTCCTGCAGATGATTATAACACCTTGGTTATGGCTTTGGGCGGGCACGGTGCACTAAAAGGCTCTCCGACCATCGTTGATGTTGGACCGCGCTGGGTCATTGCTGAATTTGCGTCGGCAGATGCCGTCGCTCAACTGAAACCTGATCTAAACGCCATCGCCGATTATAACATCCGAACAGAAACGACGGGCTTAACTCTCTTTGCGGAAACCGGTGACGGGAAGGGTGGGTTGATCGTGCGATCCTTTGCCCCAACAGATGGATTGATGGAGGACCCGGTGTGTGGCAGCGGCAATGGCGCAGTTGCTGCATACCGCCTGCATGCGGGATCAATTGCTGACGGATCGGCCTATATAGCCAGGCAAGGGGCGCAAATGGGGCGCGATGGCTATGTCAGTGTTCGTATTGATGGCACCGACGTCCATATTGGCGGAAAATGCGTCACTTGTATTGATGGGAGCGCGCGGCTGTAGCGCAACGGCGCGACTATCGCTAAGGCAAGGGTATGACTCCACTTTTTCCTGTAATGCTTGGCGGCGCAATCGGCGCTGGACTTCGATATATCACGGGTGTGCTACTGACGCCGCGCCTGCAAGGTGACTGGCCTTGGGCGACCTTTGCGGTCAATTTGCTGGGAGGATTTGCAATGGGGATGCTCGCTGCTCATTTAATGAAGGGTAATGTTGGGGAAACAACACGCCTGTTTGTTGGCGTTGGTATCCTTGGCGGTTTTACAACATTTTCGGCGTTTAGCTTAGAAAGCTGGCAGATGATTGAGCGCGGAAATTGGGCTCTCGCTGGCGGCTATGCTTTGGCATCTGTCATTGGATCTATTATGGCACTTGGTTCTGGAATTTGGATGGCACGGGCATGAGCGACACAGTCCGCACCTTCACGGTTAACCCTGACGATGACGGTATTCGTCTTGACCGCTGGTTCAAACGCCATCTGCCGGACGCTAGTTTCAACATCGTGTCGCGGTGGGCGCGAACAGGTCAGCTTCGCGTTGATGGCAAACGCGCAACACCTGGCGACCGCATTGAGGCGGGGCAACACATCCGCGTACCCCCTGCAGAACCTGTTGCCGAGCGCGAGGGCAAGACCGCGCCGCCGCCGCGTAAAAAGAAAGAACGCCCTGAACTCAGCGCGGATGAAAGAGCCTATGCCGAAGCGATGGTCATTCACAAAGATGCTGCTGCTTTGGTTCTGAATAAGCCGCCGGGCCTTGCCACGCAGGGTGGGACCAAGACGGACGATCATGTTGACCGTCTTCTTGACGCGCTTTGGTACGAAGTTGATGGCCGACCAAAGCTGGTTCACCGTCTCGACAAGGATACATCTGGTGCGCTGCTCATCGGGCGGACAGCGCGTGCGGCAGGCCATTTCGCCAAAGCATTTTCCAGCCGTACCGCGCGCAAAGTATACTGGGCGATCATTGTCGGTGTTCCAGAAGTCCATGACGGCATGATTGAACTGCCGATTGCTAAGCAACCCGGCAGTGGCGGCGAAAAAATGCATGTGAATGAAAAAGAAGGCAGCCCCGCCCGCACCCGTTACCGCGTGATTGAACGTGCTGGAAATGCCGCTGCGTGGGTTGAACTTCAGCCTTTCACTGGGCGGACACATCAATTGCGTGTGCATATGGCCGCAATTGGTCATCCGATTGTGGGCGACGGCAAATACGGCGGTCGCGATAGTTTTCTGACGGGGTCGATCAGCCGCAAAATGCACCTCCATGCACGGCGTATTCGTGTCGACCATCCTGACGGAGGTCAGATTGACGTGCGCGCAGACTTGCCGCTGCATTTTGCCGAAACCATCGAAGGCTTGGGCTTTGACTTTGAAAAAGGCGACGCGATGGTGCTTGATGAGGTCAAGTTTAAGGACACCCCAGAAGGCAAGCGCCGCCTCGCCGCCAACATTGCCAAATCGGCGCGCAAAGACCGCAAGGGAGAGCGGCGCGGTCGAGGTCGGACGCGCGATTGATGCAGCCCAATTCTGCTTTCCGCTGGGATGATCGCGATGCGCAGCGTGCTTTTGCGACCGAGGTCAGCTTTGGTACGGTGTTCGCTGCAACACCCGATGGTCCCCGGGTCGCGCATGTGCCGCTTATTTTTTTGGATGATGATCGGATCGGCTTTCATCTCGCGCGCGGCAATGGCCTCACCAAACATCTTCACGGTGCCGAAGCCTTGTTCGTGATCACGGGGCCTGATGCCTATATCAGTCCTGATTGGTCAGGATTGGACGATCAAGTGCCCACTTGGAATTATCTTGCGCTAGAACTTCAAGGGCCTGTGGTGAAAATGGATCAAGATGGCTTGATCGCACAAGTGGACACCCTTTCTGCCCTGCATGAAGCACGCCTTGCGCCAAAGCCTGAATGGACGCGGGATAAGATGAGTCCGGGGCTTTTTGATAAAATGCTGGGCGCGATCGTTGGTTTTGAAATGCGGGTGACTGCGTGGCGCGAAACTGCGAAACTGAGTCAGAACAAAGCGGTTGCGCCGCGCGAAAAAATCGCAAACGCGCTAGATGCTAACGGACAACAGGCCGTGGCACTTTTGATGCGGCAATTGGCCAAATGAAGCAACTCGCTTTGTTCGACTGCGATGGAACACTCGTCGACAGTCAGCATAATATTTGTTTGGCGGTGGAACATGCCTTTGCCGCTGCACGTCTTGATCCTCCGTCGCGCAGCGCAACTCGGCGCGTTGTTGGTCTCAGTTTGATTGAAGCGATGCAGGCGTTGTTGCCAGATGCCGATGCGGGACAACACGCGGCATTGGCCCACGACTATAAAAATGCGTTTCATAGCCTACGCGGACAGGGCATGATCGAAGAACCCTTGTTTGACGGGATCGCCGATTGCCTCGATGCGTTGGAGGCAGAGGGGTGGTTGCTCGGCGTTGCGACCGGAAAATCGGACCGCGGATTGGCGCTCTGTCTTGACCATCACGGTCTACGCAACAGGTTTGTGACCCTGCAAACAGCGGACCGTCATCCGTCAAAGCCGCATCCATCAATGGCATATCAAGCGATTTCAGAAGCAGGGGCATCGCCTGAAACTACGGTGATGATTGGCGATACCAGTTTTGATATGATGATGGGTGTTGCGGCTGGAACCCGGTCTTTGGGCGTTGACTGGGGATATCATGATGCGCCCGAATTGATTGACGCTGGGGCGTACCGGGTGATTGACCATCCCGGACATATTTTGGAGGCTTTGCAATGAACACTGGCGAAGAATTGGCAAAAAAGCGTTTCCTGGCTTTAAATATGGTGCGCTTGGCAGCGATTGGGATAGTTATGGCGGGTATCGCCAACATCAGTGGAAAGTTGCTTCCCGATATGACGCCGTGGCTGGGCTATTTTTTGCTGACCATCGGCGCTGTTGATTATTTCATTGTGCCAACTTTCCTCAAACGGCGTTGGCGCACGCCCGACGTATGAAGCGGTTTTACAAGCAAGTCACAGTGTCAGAAGCGCGCGGCATTTTCCTCGACATGCGACCAGTGCTCACACCTAAGAAAGCTTTGTTGATATTGCCAAATGACGGGTTGGCCAATGCAGTGGCAGAGGAATGGCGCGCGCAGGGGGACAAAATCGACCTCCACAGCATGAAAATCACAGGCCTTGCCAATGCGGCTATTGATGTGATTGCGCCTGACGTTGCACCCTTTGCGGCCAGCCTTGCTGCCTACGGTGAAAGCGATGTTCTGTGTTACCGCGCGAATGATCCGCCAGATTTGGTAGCGCGCCAATTGGACCTGTGGGAACCGACCCTTGACTGGGCGCAAACGCGTTACGGCGTTACTTTTTCGCGGATCAGCGGGATCATGCACCAGCCACAGCCACCTGAAACGCTGAACCGCCTCGCCGCTGCAATTGGGGCACGAACGCCATTTGAACTGGCAGCATTATCGCATATCGTGACGATTAACGGATCGCTGGTGATTGCGCTTGCTTTGATCGAAGGCGCAATTGCGGCGGGCGCAGCATTTGATGCCGCGCATCTCGATGAACTGTGGCAGGTTGAAAAATGGGGCGAGGACAGCTTTGCCACCCAAGCCCGCGAAGCACACCGTGCTGATTTTCTCTCAGCCTGCCGGTTCCTGATACTTTTGAACGGGTGAGGGCATTTCAGCGGTGGTGGGCAAAAACCAGCGCGCGATGACAAGGCCACCAACCGCAAGCATGACAGCATCCGCGACGAATGCGTACAGCGCATAAGTCCAGTCATGATGCATCCAGACGGGCTGGCCCAGATTGATTAGTGCTGATCCAGCAACCGCAAATCCGATAACGAGCTGAGCGCGTGATGCAAAATCGGGAATGCGACGGTCCAAACGGCTCAGCGCAAAACCCAAAATAAGGCAGACGATAAATTCTTGGACAAAGCCGTTGATCATCGCCGACACGTCTTCGGTGCTGTATCCTTTGCTGTTGTAGTGGACCGTCGCAACGGGGCCTTTTCCGTACATCACAGTGCCTTCGGCACTTGAGGGAGACGGAATCATATAGGTGCCTGTGCCAGTCGTGTTCAGGTGGGTTGCAAGCGCGCTCTGAACGGCTGCCTGTTCCACCTCTCCGACAGATGTATACTGGATCATACCCAGCGGCGTCGCGTAAAACACAAACCCGGTCATAAACATGGCAATGGCAGCAACAAAAGCGCCCAGACTGATCTTGAACATGGTTCTTCTCCCCTGATAATGAAAAGAGGCTAAGCGTATTGGGCGACGGGTCAAGCGGTTTTGGTAAGGCCGCGTACAAAGCCAATCAGGCCGGTTTGGCGGCTGCGTTTCAGGCGTTCGGCCAGAAGGATGGAGCGCACTTTTTCAAAACAGATCTGCGCGTCATCATTGACCAAAACATAGTCATATCCGTCCCAGTGGCTGATTTCAGAGGCGGCACGTGCCATTCGCGCGGTAATAACCTCTTCGCTATCGGTTCCGCGCGCGCGCAGGCGGCGTTCCAGCTCTTCGATTGAGGGAGGGAAGATGAAAACGCGCACAACATCGCCGCCAGCCAGTTGATACAATTGCTGTGCACCCTGCCAATCAATGTCGAACAGGACATCACGACCAGCAGAAAGTGCTTTTTCCACAGCAACATGAGGTGTTCCGTATCGGTGACCAAAAACATGTGCCCATTCAAGGAATGCACCTTCTGATACCATTTCTTTGAACTTTGCGGTGTCAACGAAATGATAGTCTTGGCCGTTGGCTTCTCCGGAGCGCATAGGCCGTGTTGTAGCAGAAACCGACATTTCCAGACCGGCGTCAGATGCCAATAGCTTCCGCGCGATCGTTGATTTTCCAGCGCCAGAGGGCGAAGACACGATAAATAAAATACCGCGCCGTTTGAATTTGAAAGGATCATTGGGTGTCGCGTCTGCCATAGTTGCTCTTGCATCGCCGCGCGCTTGGCGTCAATCATGCGCGCCTATGGAAATATCACGAAAATATTGGTTCGGTGTGCTGGCGGTTTTCGGAGGCGCTACTTTTATCCTTTTCGGAATGGACCGCCCGCTCATTTGCACTTGCGGCTCAGTGAAGTTTTGGGAGGGCGTGGTGAATGGCCCTGGAAACAGCCAGCATATCAGTGATTGGTATAGTTTTAGCCACGTTATTCACGGGTTCATATTCTACGGACTGGGCGCATGGTTGCTCCGTACGAAACCGCTTGGCCTGCGATTGATCATCGCTTGTATCTTGGAACTCGCTTGGGAAATTTCCGAAAATAGCCCCGCTGTCATTGATCGCTACCGTCAAGCAACGATGGCTGTCGGCTATTCAGGTGATTCAATCCTAAATTCAATCAGCGATGGCGGCTGGATGATGCTAGGGTTTTTTGTGGCAAGTCGACTGCCTTGGAAAGCAACCCTTGGACTTGCCATCCTTTTCGAACTGTTCACACTTTGGATGATCCGCGACAATTTAACACTCAACATCCTCATGCTGGTGTCGCCATTGGACGCGGTTCGGGTGTGGCAGGCGGGATCCTAAGTCTTAGCATCCTTGACAAAGGCATCAATAGCGGTTGCCAGAACGGTCAGTGGCACGCCGCCGGTTTTCACCACCGCATCATTAAACGCAGCTGTATCAAATTTGTCGCCCAATGCCGTGCGCGCCGTTTCGCGAAGACGGAGAATTTCGTTGTGACCCACTTTATAACCACAGGCTTGTCCAGGTGATACGCTGTAGCGATCCGTTTCGCTGCGCATTGAATTTTCGCCGCGCCCTGTATTTTCCACCAGGAAACGGATTGTTTGTTCGCGCGTCCAGCGCATGGCATGCAACCCCGTGTCAACGATCAGGCGGCATGCGCGGAACTGTTGCGCTTGCAAATAGCCGAGCTGACTGAGCGGATCGCTCGCATAAAGCCCAGCCTCATCACAGAGTTGTTCAGAATAAAGCGCCCAGCCTTCGATAAAGGCATTGAACCCCATCAATGAAGAAATGAGCGGAATATCTTTGCTGTTTTCAGCCAGATACGCGCCCTGCCAAGCATGCCCTGGAATCCCTTCATGTGCGGTGAGGGTCGACAGCTGATATTTGGGCCACAGGCTGGTTGATTTGAGGTTGATGTAATAAATTGCGGGGCGTGACCCATCAAGAGAGGCGAAGTTCATATAGCCTAGAGACGCGCCGTCCTGAATGTCTTCAGGAACGCGTTTGATGATCATGGGCGCTTTTAGGTTCATATGGGTAAACTTGGGCATCAACGCGCGTTGTGCCACCACCTTTTCATTGCAATATGCGATCAAAGCGGCGCGCCCCTCAGGCGTGTCAGGATAGATTTGAGCTGGGTCCTTGGTCAGCGCGAGAGCACGTTCTCCGACAGTGCCTTTGGTCATGCCTTGTGATTTCAGGATCGCGTCCATCCGTGATTGGATCATCTTATTCTGTTCAATCCCAATCGCATGAATCTCCTGCGGGCTCAGATTGGTTGTTGTGCCTAGTTTGAGGGCATAAGCATAATAAGCTTCCCCGTCGGGCAAGCGGTGCACGCCCGGAGTGTCAGGCGCGCTCGCCGTCGCTTTGGTCAACGCTGCAATCTGGCGCGCGATTGCGGGATAGATGAGCTGTTCGACCATCTTGGTCGTGCGCGCCTCCCAATTGCCTTTCACCCCCGCTTTTCGCGCGCTTTCAGCCAGCGAGGTGACAAGACCCTGCTGACCAGCAGGTGTTTTGCGATATTCATCTAATTGCCCAAGAGCGGCCTTGGCGATGAAGTTTGGTGGCATAACCCCGCGTGCCCCGTCGCGTGCGATCTGGGCTGTTTCCTGATCCAGCACGCGCGCCATTGCGGCGGTACGTGCCAAGTAGGCTTCGGCATCTGCCGCCGTTTTGATCTGATGTTGCGAATTGAGGAATTCGGGAATGCTTGTGACCGCACCGTCCTGCTGTGTGACCGGATACGGGGTAGCGCCGCCGAAAAATCCTCCTGCCGCGCCGCCGTAAAAGAATTTTGTCCCCTCTATCCCGCGTTCAGCGGCATATTTGACGGTGTCATAGCGGATCTGGTCTGCGGGTTTAAGGGCCGCACGGTTCACACTGGAAAGGCGCGTGAGCATGGATTTAACATGCGCTGTCCATTTTGCTTCTCCTGCTGGGGAGCTGTCTGAAAGCCGTGATTTCAGGGCTAAACGAGCACCCGAATCGAGGCCCAGGCCGGTCGCTTGTTCAGGCGCAAGCCGCAAAATTTCCTCTGAAAACGCAGCAAGCATATTTGAAAAGCGCGTGGACGGTGTTGCGACCGCTTTTGTTGCGGCGCTGAGTGACGTTGGAAAGGATGTTAGTGCAGCCGTTGAAAGTGCCGAAATCAAGGCCGTCCGCCGGTTGATCGTCAAAGCGTTGGAGATCATGATAAGTTTTACCTTCAAGTGGAATTTGACGCGAGTATGGCACGGGATTTAATTGGCGCAACTGGTACTGGTAGGATGCCATCCGACGTTGGTCGAAAGAGGCGCTATCGTCCAACCATGTCCGCGGGCCGCACCAGCTGGTCAAAACGGGCGGCGTCAATCAGCCCAAGCGCCAATCCAGCTTCTTTTAGGGTCAAACCATGCATGTGCGCATGTTTGGCAATTTTCGCTGCATTGTCATAGCCAATTTCGGGAGCAAGTGCGGTGACAAGCATCAGCGACTGATCAACCAACGCAGCGATGCGGTCGCGGTCTGGTTCAAGGCCGTCAACACAGCGCGCGGCGAAACTTTCCATCCCCGTGCTCAACAAATCTATCGACCGCAGAACATTGGCACCGATCATCGGTTTGAAAACATTCAGCTCCAAATGACCCTGCATCCCGCCCACAGTCACTGCGCTGTGATTGCCAATAACTTGCGCTGCCACCATGGTTAGCATTTCGCACTGGGTCGGATTAACCTTACCGGGCATGATCGAACTGCCCGGTTCATTTTCAGGCAGGATGAGTTCACCCAAGCCAGAGCGCGGGCCGCTGCCCAATAAACGGATATCATTGGCAATTTTGGTGAGTGCGACGGCAAGTGTATTGAGCCGCCCGGACAGATCAACCAACACATCATGACTTGCCAAGGCTTCAAATTTATTGGGCGCGGTGACGAAGGGTATTGCCGTTATCCGAGCAATTTCGGCGGCAATGGCGACGTCAAATCCCTTTGGTGCGTTAAGGCCGGTTCCCACCGCCGTTCCCCCTTGGGCAAGGCGGATCAGGGCCTGATCAACCATCGGTTCGGTGCGGATCCGGCACAGGCGTATTTGCGCGTAATAGCCGGAAAATTCATCACCGAGGGTCAACGGGGTTGCATCCTGAAGATGGGTCCGCCCAATCTTGACAATAGATTGCCACTGGGTCGCCTTGTCCAACAATGCGTCTTCCAACTGCTGCATGGCAGGCATCAGGCGCTGTTTCATTTCCAAGACTGTCGCAATGTGCATGGCCGTTGGAAAACTGTCGTTCGACGATTGCGCCATGTTGACGTGGTCGTTGGGGTGAACCGGGACCTTGCCACCGCGCGTTCCCGTCAGCCGTTCATTGGCGATCCCGGCGATCACTTCGTTGACATTCATATTGCTCTGCGTGCCGGATCCCGTTTGCCAGATGGAGAGCGGGAATTGATCATCAAATTCGCCTGCCGCCACATCGCCCGCCGCCGCCTCAATCGCATCGGCAAGGGCGCTATCCAGCCCGTGGCTCCTGTTCACCCGCGCCGCCGCCTGCTTCACAATCGCCAGTGCGTGGATGATGGGGATGGGCATGCGTTCACGCGCACCAAAGGGGAAATTGGTAATGCTGCGCTGGGTTTGCGCGCCCCAATAAGCGTCCTCGGGCACTTCAATAGGTCCAAAACTGTCTGTTTCGATCCTAAAGGCATTCACTGGATTATTTCTTTCGACCGAAATCAACAGACACGACGTTTGATCCGTCCTCGACGGGCACGGCAACGGGGCGATCATTTTCTGCCTGTGCGTGTGCGACAGGTTCGCTGCCGTCGAGCTGCACATGAAATTGTAAAACAAAATCAACCGCAGGATCATGAAATGCTGTGATCGCGGCAAAGGGAATGTAGAGCTTTGATGGGATGCCGCTAAAAGTCAGGCCCACTTCAAACCCTTCTTCAGTGACCTTCAAATCCCAAAATTTATTTTGCAGAACAACTGTCATTTCATCAGGAAATCGTTCGGACAGGCTGCGCGGGATCGATACGCCGGGCGCGCCCGTTTTGAACGTGATGAAAAAATGGTGGGCGCCGGGCAAATCCCCATTGGACCCAATCTGGCCAAGCACGCGGCCGACAACCGCGCGGAGTGCATCTTGCACAATTTCGTCATAAGCGATCAGGCTGTCTGGTGTATCTTCTGTCATAATGGGTCCAGTTGAACGCAGAAGGCCGACCGGTCAAGATATTGCGCATATGCGGGATCACGTTATAGGCGCTTCATCATGCGCAAAGGCTCAATTCACCGCAAGACGAATGAAACGTCCATTGATGTTGAGGTCAACCTCGACGGCACTGGCGTATATGAGGTTTCGACGGGGATTGGTTTTCTCGACCATATGCTCGAACAATTATCACGCCATTCCTTGATGGATTTGACTGTGAAGGCTGTGGGTGATCTTCATATCGATCAACACCACACCACAGAAGATACCGGCATTGCGATCGGTGAGGCGGTTTTGGCGGCACTTGGCGATAAAAAAGGCATTACCCGTTACGGCCATGCTTATGCCCCCATGGACGAAACACTGACACGCTGTGCACTCGATATTTCGGGGCGGTCCTATTTGGTCTGGAAAGCTGAACTGACGATGCCGCAGCTTGGTGCATGGGACACCGAACTGATCGAACACTGGTTTCATAGTTTTGCAGGAGCTGCAGGTATCACGCTCCATATTGAAAATCTCTACGGCTCTAACAATCACCACATTGTCGAAAGCTGTTTTAAGGCCTTGGCCCGCGCGCTGCGGATGGCAGTAGAAATTGATCCACGAAAGGCTGATGCGGTGCCATCAACCAAGGGGATCCTCTGACGTGGGGCGCTGCGTTGCGCTGGTTGATTACGGCGCTGGCAATCTCCAATCGGTCCGCAATGCCTTAAAAGCGGCGGGCGCTGAAAATATCATGGTAACGGCTGATCCAGATGCGGTGCGCCGCGCAGATTATATTGTTCTGCCCGGTGTAGGAGCATTTGCGCACTGTATGAACGCGCTTTCGTCGATTGACGGCATGGTCAACGCTTTAAACGATGCCACAGGCGCAGGTGGAAAGCCTTTCCTCGGCATTTGCGTTGGTATGCAGTTGATGGCTGACGCTGGGGAGGAACATGGCCGTCACGCGGGTCTTGGATGGATTGCTGGCACCGTGCGGATGATGAAGCCGAGCGACTCTGCAATAAAAATACCCCATATGGGCTGGAACGATGTGATCCCGGTTGGCACTCATCCGTTGATCGAAGCCGGAGAGGCCTATTTTTTGCACAGCTTTGCTTTTGAAGGTGATGACGTTCTGGCGACAACCCAACACGGCACGTCCGTTGTGGCAGCTATTGGCAAGGATAATCGGATCGGCGTGCAGTTTCACCCTGAAAAAAGCCAATCCTTTGGCCTTCAATTCCTATCCCGTTTCTTGGAGTGGCGGCCATGAGCCTGATCGTTTTTCCGGCGATTGATCTGAAAAATGGTCAGGTTGTCCGTTTGGCAGAGGGCGATATGGAGCGCGCAACGGTTTATGGTGATGATCCAGCGGCGCAGGCGATGCTGTTTGCGGCGGCTGGCGCAGACTATCTTCACGTGGTCGATCTTGACGGTGCATTCGCCGGGCATCCCGTGAATGCCGACGCGGTTGAAACTATCGTCAAAACATTTCCCGGCCATGTTCAGCTTGGGGGCGGTATTCGCGATCGCGCAGGCATTGAGCGCTGGTTTGATTTGGGGGTGTCACGCGTGGTGATCGGAACCGCAGCGCTTGATAATCCTGAACTGGTGCACGCAGCGGCGCGCGATTTTCCCGGTGGCATTGTCGTTGCCGTGGATGCACGTGACGGGATGGTCGCGACGAAGGGCTGGGCGGATGTTTCCACAGTGTCGATTGTCGATATGGCGCGCAGGTTTGAAGATGCCGGGGTTGCGGCACTGCTGTTTACAGATGTCGGGCGAGACGGGATGCTGAAGGGGTGCAACATCGAAGCGACCGTTGATCTGGCGCGCAGCACAGATATTCCGGTCATCGCCAGTGGCGGCGTGGCGGGCATCAGTGATATTCGCATGCTTGCCATCCATGCCTGTGACGGCATCGAAGGCGTGATTACCGGACGTGCGCTTTATGATGGACGGCTTGATTTGACCGCTGCTTTGGCATTGGCAGCCATATGACGGTTCGCGTTCGCGTGATTCCCTGTCTCGACGTTGCAGGTGGCCGTGTTGTGAAGGGCGTCAATTTTGTTGATCTGCGCGATGCAGGGGATCCGGTGGAGGCTGCCCGCGCTTATGATGCGGCAGGTGCAGATGAACTCTGCTTCCTAGACATCACAGCAAGCCATGAAGGCCGCGATACAATTTTAGATGTTGTCATGCGCACCGCGGAGGTTTGTTTCATGCCGCTAACCGTTGGCGGGGGGGTGCGTTCCGCCGAAGATGCGCGGGCGTTGCTCTTGGCTGGCGCGGATAAGGTTGCCGTGAATTCAGCCGCAGTGGCGCGACCCGAACTGGTTGCCGATATTGCGGACCGTTTTGGCAGCCAATGCATCGTTGGTTCGGTTGATGCCCGCGCTGTAGGATCGGGGCGGTGGGAGGTTTTTACCCACGGCGGACGGCGGCCCACCGGGATTGATGCCGTCGCACATGCCCGGAATCTTGCCGCGCTCGGTGCTGGCGAATTGTTGGTAACCAGCATGGACCGGGACGGGACACGTGATGGATATGACCTTGATCTGATCAGAACCATCGCTGATTCAGTCAGCGTCCCTGTTGTCGCCAGTGGCGGAGTTGGCACTCTAAGCCATCTGGTGGATGGCGTCACGAAGGGGCATGCAAGCGCTGTTTTGGCAGCATCAATTTTCCACTTTGGCGATTCGAGCATAGCAGACGCCCATTTGGCATTGGCGCAGGCGCATTTGCCGGTTCGGCATCTTACGGCGCGGGGATAGCCTGTCCCATTTTCATTCGCCGAGATTATTTCTCCTATTAACCACTGAGTCAGTAGTGATTCATGATGAATCCTGT
The DNA here is from genome assembly GCA_043760405.1 of Sphingomonadales bacterium. Taxonomy (GTDB): domain Bacteria; phylum Pseudomonadota; class Alphaproteobacteria; order Sphingomonadales; family Sphingomonadaceae; genus Aquisediminimonas. Next base: position 25,773 of record JAYUPB010000029.1, on the reverse strand, counting down.
TACTGATCTTAAGATTGCATCGATTCGATTAACTTTGATGTATTTTGCTCGGCGTACAGGGGTAGTAAATGAAGAATTTTGGTGTGGGGGGCTGCCTCGCGGTAGCGCTAATCTTTTGTTCGGAAACCGCGCTTGCCGCGACTCAAGCTGCGACCCAGCCGCTGGTTGCCAGTGCCAGTGACGACATTCCTGAACCAACTGATCTCACACTCTTTTTGATTGGGATCGCGGGTTTGGTGATTGGACTGCGTTCGGGGCGGACACGTCTGCGCCAAAACGAAGAGCAATAGGCTTGACGCCCTAAGGTCGCCTGCGCCACATGCGTTTGACATGACCGATATTCTTCATACGCTTGAAATCATGATCAAAGACCGTCGGTCTCTGGACCCGGCAGTGTCTTATGTTGCGAAATTGAGCGCTGCTGGTCGCGCGAAAATAGCGCAAAAAGTGGGTGAAGAAGCCGTCGAGACAGTCATAGCTGCGATGACGGGCAAGGCAGCGGATGTAACCAGCGAAGCGGCCGACCTTATCTTCCATCTGATGGTTTTGCTCGCGGATACGGGCGTCGCGTTGGACGATGTTCTGGCAGAACTTGCCCGTCGCGAAGGTGTGTCGGGGATCGCGGAGAAGGCTGCCCGCCAACAATGAGCCTCAGGATCGGCATTTTGGGTGCCGCCCGGGTTGCCACTTATGCAGTGATTGATGCTGCACGCACAGTGGAGGGGGTTGTGGTCCACGGCGTGGCAGCGCGTGACCCTGAACGAGCGCGGATTTATGCAGCGGAACACGGCATCTCGAGGGTATACGAAAATTATCAGGCGATAATCGATGCGCCTGATGTAGACGCCGTCTACAATGCGCTTCCGCCCAACCTTCACCGCACATGGTCAATCGCAGCGTTAGAAGCTGGAAAACCTGTGCTTTGTGAAAAACCTTTTGCCCTCTGCGTGCAGGACGTAATGGTGATGTTGGAGGCTGAGCAGCGCACAGGCCGGTTGCTTATGGAAGCACAACATTCGCATTATCATCCCCTCAACGCGCGGGTGCGTGAAATTATGCGCTCTGGCATTTTGGGAAAAATTAAAACGGCGGCGGCGCATTTTTCAGTGACCGTAAAACAATCGCCAGGAGAAATTCGCTATAGCCCTGATGTTGGAGGCGGTGCGCTTTGGGATTTGGGTGTTTACCCTGCTTATTGGTTGCGTTCTGCATTTGGTGAGGAACCAGAAATCATCTCTGCGTCTCAGATTTTGGCAGATACGGGCGCTGATATTGAAACGCGTGCTGAATTGCGCTTCCCATCTTGCTCTTCTGTGTCTTTGTCCTGCGCGATGCACGGAGATTTCGCGGCATGGCTTAAGGTTGAGGGCGACATAGGAAGCTTGACTGTCATGAATCCTCTTGCCCCTCAGTCTGGACACAGTCTTATATTGACCATTGCAGGCACGGTGACAGAGGAAAGTTACACCAAAAAATCAACCTATGCGTTCCAGTTGGAAGCATTTCGAGATGCCGTGGTCGGCAACGGCGCTGTTCCGACCCGCGGGAAGGACAGTCTCGCCACGATGATCTTACTAGAAAATATTCAACGCTGTGCTGTGAAAATATCGGAGTGAGTTTTATGCCCATTGATGCCACCGCGCCTTACGACGATCAAAACATCTTTGCACGGATCCTGCGCGGGGAAATCCCCAATAAAACCGTTTATGAGGATGAATGGGCGCTCGCCTTCCATGACATTAATCCGCAAGCGCCCGTCCATGTGCTGGTGATCCCCAAGGGCGCATATGTCAGTTGGGATGATTTTACGGCACAGGCAACAGATCCAGAAATTGCCGGATTTATCCGTGCGACCGGGCTTGTCGCGCGCACGCTTGGGTTGCCAGCGCTGGGATACAGGCTTTTGGCCAACACCGGATTTCACGGCCATCAAGAGGTCCCGCATCTGCATGTTCATATTTTTGGTGGAAAACAAATGGGTATGATGTTGCCGCGATAGGTTTTTAAGTTGCGCCGATGAGATTTGCGGTTAGGTTCGCGGCAATAATAATTTTAGGGGAGAGTAAAATGGCGAGTACACAGCAAGGCGGTGTGATGGCGCGCATGATGGCGCGAAAAACCGTCGCGCAGGTGCAACGCGAGGCCGAACATAGCGAATTAAAACGCACACTTGGGCCATGGAATTTGCTCTTGCTCGGTGTCGGCTGCATCATTGGAGCGGGTATTTTTGTTCGAACAGGCAGTGCTGCTTCGCTCCATGCTGGCCCTGCTGTTCTCCTGTCCTTTGTGGTGGCAGGAGTTGTCTGTGCATTTGCTGGTCTTTGCTATGCGGAACTCTCCTCCACACTCCCCGTGTCAGGTTCGGCCTATACCTACAGCTACACAACGCTTGGCGAATTCGTCGCTTGGGTGATGGGATCGCTCCTTTTGCTCGAATACGGGCTTGCTGCATCGGTCGTCGCGGTCGGTTGGGGCGGATATGTGGTCAGCCTTCTTAGAGATTTATCGATTGTCATCCCTCCCGAATGGACCGGCCCGACCGGAATTGCCATTAAACAGGCCGGTATTCCCCTGTTGCGGGACGGAGCCGAAGTGATCGGTATTTTCAACCTTCCGGCCTTTTTGATCTGTATTGCACTTTCCTTTTTGCTCGTTATTGGCGTGTCGGAATCGGCGAAGTTCAATAACTTGATCGTTGCCATCAAAGTGAGCGTGCTTGTCGCTTTTATCGCGATTGGCGGCTATATGGTGCTCAGCAATCTTCCTGAACTCATCGCCAAAAATTGGACACCGTTCATTCCGACGAATGAAGGGGAAGGAAAATTTGGTGTAGAGGGTGTCATGCGCGCCGCCTCGATTGTGTTCTTTGCCTATATCGGCTTTGAGGCGGTCTCAACCGCAGGACAAGAATCGAAAGATCCGAAAAAAGATATGCCATTTGGCATTCTCGGTTCGTTGATCGTTTGTACTGTCATCTATATGCTAGTTGCAGCAATTATGACGCTGCTGGTCAATTACAAGACACTCGACGTTCCTGATCCGGTTGCGGTTGTTGTGGACAGTTTTGGGCCGACATGGGGTTGGTTTGCAAAGACGATCAAGGTCGGCGCGATTATTGGCCTGACTTCGGTTGTTCTGGTGTTGATGTACGGGCAGACACGCATCTTCTACACAATGGCGCGCGACGGACTTTTGCCGCGTGTTTTTGCGACGGTGCATGAAAAGTATAAAACCCCGTGGATCAATACGTTGCTGGTCGGGCTCATTACCGCGTTAGCAGCAGGATTTTTCGACATTAACGTGCTGGGCGACATGACCTCGGTCGGAACGCTGGCGGCCTTTGCCATCGTTTGCCTGTCGGTCATTTATCTACGTCGTTCGCATCCAGAACTACCCCGCGGGTTCAGAGTGCCACTCTATCCCGCCGTGCCAGCCCTAGGCATTTTGAGCTGCTTGTACTTGATCCAGACGGTTGAAAAGAGAGTTTTGATCTTCTTTGCCTGGTACACGCTTACGATGGTTATTATCTATTTCATATACGGTATGCGGAATTCAAAGCTTCAGCATGGCGAAGAGCAAATTGATGCGCCAGACATGGGTGAAATACCCGGTCCAGTACACGACTGACGAACGAAAATCGGGGGACTAAACGGGAGGTTTTGGCCTCCCGTTTTTTTATCCCAGCCGCGCTGTTACAAGTGCCGCCAAATCCGCTTCGGGGCGCGGGCCAAAATGTGAGATGATTTCAGAGGCGCAGATTGACCCCATGGTCAGACTGTCTGCAACCGAGCGGCCTTGCACCTGACCTGACAAGAAACCAGCGGCAAACAAATCGCCAGCGCCGGTTGTGTCGATGACCTTTGCGACGGGTTCAGCGGCAACTTCAGATCGGACACCGTCCTTCACCGCAATGGCCCCGTGTTCGCTGCGGGTTACAACCAGCAGTGGTACTTTGCTGGCAACAGCGCCGACGGCGGCATCAAAATCATCCGTTTGCATCAGCGAATGGATTTCGCCTTCATTGGCAAATAAAATATCAAGATCTCCGTTATCGATCAGCGCGAGAAAACTGTCGCGGTGGCGTTCGATGCAGAATGTGTCTGACAAAGTGAAAGCAACCTTACGTCCAGCGCTGCGGGCGATACGGATCGCGGCTTGCATTGCTGCACGCGGTTCGGCTGGATCCCACAGATACCCTTCAAGATAAAGAATGGCCGCACTTTCGATCATGCTGACGTTGATCGCGGTGGCTGGCAGGAACTGGGATGCGCCCAAAAATGTATTCATGGTGCGCTGCCCGTCTGGTGTGACCAGGATCAGGCACTGCGCCGTTGGTGGTTCGCTGACGCGCGCAGGGGTTGTGAAAGCAACATCAATGGCACGAATGTCATGTGCGAACACCGCGCCAAGCTGATCATCGGCGACCTGCCCGATAAAACCACATTTGGACCCAAGAGCAGCCATGCCTGCAATTGTATTGGCGGCGGAACCCCCGCTAATTTCTTTGCCGGGCCCCATTTTCCCGTATAGCGCTGCTGCTTGCGCGGCATCAAGGAGCTGCATTGATCCCTTGACCAGACCTTCATTGACGATGAATTCATCTGTTGCCGATGCGATGACATCAACAATGGCGTTACCAATGGCGACAATATCGAGTGTGGGTGCGCTCACGTTATAATCTTTCAACTGAAGAACGAAAGCGCGTCGCCTAAACGTTGCACGCGCATCGTGCAACTGTCATGCATGCTGGATGTTGCGCGCTTTCACTCTGTCGTTCGAACAATTGCGTGATCCGGCGATCATTCGCGTCCTCGCCAAATCGCTCTTCCTAACATTGGTGATCTTCATCGCCGTGGGGATTGGTTTCACTCTTGCAACGCAGGCCTTGGCAACGTCGTACGGGTGGGGAGAAGAAGGTGGGACACTTGTGGGTGTCGCGGCCGTCCTCATCGCGGTTGTTGCCGGGTGGTTCTTGTTCCGCGCCATTGCCATTCCGGTGATGGGGGTTTTTGCTGATGATGTCGTCGCCGCTGTTGAGCGGCGGCATTATGCTGAGGCTGCGACGGGTGCGATACACCCAAGCACTGCGTTGTCACTGCGCTTGGGTCTTATGTCCGCGCTTCGGTTAATCGCGATCAATCTGTTGATGTTGCCGGTTTATGCGGCGCTTTTGCTTACAGCGATTGGGCCGGTCATCGCCTTTGTGTTTGTCAACGCGATCTTACTGGGTCGCGACTTGGGGGATATGGTGGCTGTGCGCCATTTGGATGATGCGGCGCGGCGGGCGTGGCTTCGGACCAACCGAGGGGCGCGGACTTTGTTGGGGCTTGTCGTGACCGTACTTTTTATGATTCCAGTGGTCAACTTTGTCGCGCCCTTGATCGGGGCGGCAATGGCGACACATTTATTCCATTCCAAAAAGGGTATGTTATGACTGAAAGATCGGTTTTGGCGCTGACAATGGCGACTTTGCTCTCGGCGTGCGGAGGGCAGACGCCGGCACCCAAGACAGTGACAGCGGCCCCTATTCCTTTTCCCCCACGTCCTGCAGTGACCGGAACCGGCGTGTTGGGGCGTGATGCGCGCGCGCTGATCCAGATGTTTGGTCCAGCGGCGCTCGACGTGCGTGAAGAAGGCGCGCGCAAGCTCCAGTTTGTTGGAGTGGCGTGTATTCTTGACGCTTATCTGTACCCGCCGTCCAAGGGGAAAGAACCGGTGGTCACATATCTGTCAGCACGGGTTCCAGATGGCCGTGATGCCGATGAAGCATCCTGTGTCACGACACTGAGCCAGCGGCGGTAAGTTCGCCAATCGCCCACGCGGCGGCATCGCGGACAACCGCATCCTCATCGTTTAACAAACGCTGCAATGGCACAATGAGGGATGGTGCCTTGCTGTTTCCAGCAGCAATGGCGGCGTTGCGGACCATCCGGTTGCGGCCAATGCGTTTGATGGGGGACCCTGAAAATATTTTGCGAAAACTCGCATCATCAAGCGCAAGAATGTCGCCAAGCGCTGGGGCGGCAAGCTCAGCGCGACCGATAAAAGCAAGATTGGCCGCCGCATTATCTGCAAATTTGTTCCACGGGCAGGCGGCTAGGCAATCATCGCAGCCGTAGATTCGGTTGCCAATGCCCTTGCGCAAATCATGGGGAATTGGTCCTTTGAGTTCGATGGTCAGATATGAAATACACCGGCGTGCGTCGAGCTTATAGGGTTCTGGAAAGGCATTTGTGGGGCAAGCGGCTTGGCAGGCTGTGCATGAACCACATTGATCTCGCTGCGGTGGATCGGCGTCCAATTCGAGTGTTGTCATAATCGCACCAAGGAACAGCCAGCTGCCATGTTCGGGGCTGACCAGGTTTGTATGCTTGCCCTGCCACCCGATACCTGCCGCTGCGGAAAGTGGTTTTTCCATGACGGGCGCTGTGTCGACAAAGACCTTCAAATCACCCCCGCCAGCTGTGATCATCCAACGGGCGAGCGTCTTCAGGGCTTTTTTGACGACATCATGATAATCAGCGCCTTGCGCATAAACCGATATACGCCCGCGCTCCGAAACGTTGATGGGGACGCGTGCAGGCGCATAACTCATACCAAGTGCGATGACATTTTTAACCTCTGGCCAAAGGGCGGCAGGATGGGCGCGTTGGGCGGCGCGCGTTTCTATCCATTCCATTTCACCGTGCGCACCATCACCCAACCATTGGTGTAGGCGTTGCCCGGCAAGCGGTGTCGCATCGGCGCGGGTAATACCGCACGCAACAAAACCCAATCTCAGGGCTTCGACCTTTAACGCTTGCGCAAGGGATAGGTTGCTAGTCATGCCAATGCAGCGCTACCACGCAAAACGCGGTTAAGACCAGACTCGAAGGAAACGAATTCACGTGACAGACGATACCCCCGTTTGGGCAAGCGGGCTCACCAAAATGTTTGGAAAGGCGCATGCCGTGCGCGGCGTTGATTTGAATGTGCCAAAGGGCAGCATTTACGGCGTCCTTGGACCCAATGGTGCTGGTAAAACAACGACGCTGCGCATGCTGCTTGGGATTATTGACCCTGACACCGGCCAGCGCCGTTTGCTTGGTGAAACATCACCGCGCAAGGCCAGCCACCGGGTTGGGTATCTGCCCGAAGAACGCGGTCTCTATCCGTCGATGAAGGCCCGTGAAGCCATTGCCTTTATGGGCGCACTGCGCGGTCTGGATTGGAATGAAGGCCGCAAACGCGCTGGCATGATGATGGAACGCGCTGGACTTGGTGCTGCGACCGATAAGAAGATCAAGCATATGTCAAAGGGCATGGCGCAGCTCGTGCAATTGCTCGGTTCAATCGTCCATACGCCAGAATTAATCGTGCTTGATGAACCATTTTCGGGTCTTGATCCGGTGAATCAGGAACATTTGGAAGCCTTGATTCTTGCCGAACGTGGTCGCGGGGCAACAATCCTTTTTTCAACCCATGTCATGGGCCACGCCGAACGCCTGTGCGACCGTCTATCGATCATTGCGGGTGGGCTGGTGCGGTTTGAAGGTACAGTTGCGGACGCGCGCGGCGTTCTTCCCATGCGCGCCCATTATGTGCCGTGTGCTGGCAGTGACGCCGTTGCAAAACTGTTACCTGCGGATGCCGAACATATTGGCGCGGGCTGGCGCTTTACCGTTCCTGAAGGCGGAGCAGAAAAACTCCTGCTCAGCCTGATCAAAGCTGGACACGGGATTGAGGGTTTATCGATGGAAAGGCCCGGGCTTCATGATGCTTTTGTTCGCATTGTTGGTGCTGCCAAAGAGCAGGATGCGGGGATGATGTTATGAGCGGGCTGATCAAACAAGCTACCGTCATCGCGCGACGTGATTTTTTGGCTGTGGTGGCGACACCGACATTCCTCATGTTTCTGCTCGCCCCACTTTTTATGATCGGTTTTGGGATTGTCGGTGGCAGCGGTGCCAGTCAGGTGGCGGCAAGCTCTGAACAATCGACTCGTATTGCCATGATCGCAACTGAAGCAGATGCCCGCGCCTTGATCGCAACAGACGCGCGGATGCGCGTGCTGTTTAAGCGTGCGGAACATGCCCCGCCTAAACTCTCCATTATCCCGCCGCACGCCAATCAGGAAAAAATGGCCAAGGCTTTGTTTGCTTCAAAGAAAACCGACTATGCGGCTGTGCTCTATGGTCCGTTAGACAAACCGACCGTTTTACAGGACAACCGCAGCCAGGGCGCTGCGCAATATTTGGCTGAAATTGCTGAACAAACTTTGCGCGACCGTAGGGGCGGGGTAGCCTCTGACGATCAGCTGAGCCGTGCAGACTATGTAACTATCGCGCCGGTGGCGTCATCATTGCGCGGCAAACAGACAGCGGGCTATTTTGCGGTTTTTGGTATTTTCTTCCTCACGTTGCTGCTTGCCGGCCAGGCTGTTGGTATGCTGGCTGAAGAAAAAAGTAACAAAGTGATCGAAATTCTTGCCGCCGCTGTTCCGTTAGAGGCTGTCTTTCTGGGCAAGCTGGTGGGCATGTTTGGCGTTGCGACTTTGTTTGTCGGCTTTTGGGGTGTGCTCGGCACGGTCGCCCTTAGCTTTGCTCCCGCAGGGGTTCTGACTGCACTTCAGCCAGCGGTTGGAATGCCCATTTTCATGCTGCTCTGTGCTTGTTATTTTGCCACCGCTTATATGTTGCTTGGGGCTGTTTTCCTTGGGGTTGGGTCGCTCGCCGCGACGATGCGAGAAATTCAAATGTTGTCTTTGCCCATTACGGTTTTTCAGATTGGGATGTTCGGCCTTTCGTCTTCGGCTGCCGCAAATCCGGGATCAGAAATCGCCCGCTTTGCTGAAATATTCCCGTTCAGTTCGCCCTTCGCCATGGCCGCCCGCGCGGCAACGGATCCGGCGCTGTTTCCCCATGTGCTCGCGCTTGCGTGGCAAGCGCTGTGGGTTGCCATAACCATCATGGTTGCCGCGCGCCTTTTTCGTATCGGTGTGTTGAAGACAGGGGGTGGACCCGGGGCCTTTTTCAGCCGCCAATTATCGAGAGCAAAAGGCAGTTGAACGATTTCTTGTTGACATCAATGTAAACAGTGGCAAATTGCAACTTGATTCCAAAAAGGAACAAGAGGAACCTGCCATGGCCACCGTGCTGAAAACCGTTCTAAATGACATTGAACCCCAGCATGATCCGCGGGATGTGACACGCGCGGAACTCTACAGCACGGACACTTGGCAAGAACCGTTTCGCGAATTGCGGGCCAATGCCCCTATTTATTACTGTGCCGATTCGAAATTCGGCGCCTATTGGTCAGTCTCAACCTATAAGCCGATTGTGCATATTGAGGCGCTGCCCAAGGTGTTTTCATCGTCATGGGAATATGGCGGAATCACGGTGGCTGGCGATGTTGAACGTCTGAAAGAAGCCGAAGTCCGGATGCCGATGTTTATCGCGATGGACCCGCCCCAGCATACGGCCCAGCGCCGCACGGTTGCCCCGGCCTTTGGTCCAAGCGAAGTCGAAAACATGCGCGATGAAGCGCGCGCACGCACAGCAGAGGTTCTTGATGGATTGCCCATCGGGGAAGCCTTTGATTGGGTTGACCGTGTCTCGATTGAACTTACCACGGGCATGCTCGCCAAATTGTTCGATTTTCCTTGGGAGGAACGCCACAATCTAACCCGTTGGTCCGATGTACTGGGCGATATTGAATTGTTCGATACTGTTGAGGAGCGCCAATTTCGGCTTCAAAATGCGTATGAAATGGGTTTTGCATTCAAGCAGCTATGGGATTCTAAACTCAATCAACCACCATCAAGTGACTTGATTTCGGTGATGCTCAATTCAGATGCAATGAAGCATATGGATGAAGGCGAATTTATGGGGAACCTCATACTGCTGATCATTGGTGGGAACGACACCACCCGTAATTCCATGACGGCCTATGCTTATGGTCTCGATCAATTCCCTGAAGAACGCGCGAAGTTGGAAGCGGACCCAAGCCTTATTCCCAACGCCGTGGCTGAACTTATCCGCTGGCAGACGCCGCTTGCGCATATGCGGCGGACCGCGATGGAAGACACTGAAATAGAAGGCCATAAAATCAAAAAGGGCGATAAGCTCGCTTTATGGTATATTTCGGCAAACCGTGATGAAAGCATTTTCCCCGATGCGGACAAGATCATTGTCGACCGCGAAAACGCGCGACGACATTTGGCTTTTGGCTATGGTATTCACCGCTGTGTTGGCGCGCGTGTGGCTGAATTACAGCTGCATACATTGCTCGAAGAAATGGCGAAACGGCGTTTGCGCGTGAAAGTTCTCGCAGAGCCGGAACGTGTGCCTGCGTGCTTTGTTCACGGCTACCGAAAAATGATGGTTGAGCTTGAGCATTATTAAGAACAGACTGTAAAAAAACGAGAGGATCACCCCATGGCGACGGCATATAAATCAGAACCAGAATTTACGGACCCACTCGATGTCAGCCGGGCTGATCTCTATACCAACCATCTGTGGCACGAACCCTTTGCGCGCCTGCGTGCCGAAGCCCCGGTCTATCGCTGTAAAGACAGTAAATTCGGGGCCTATTGGTCAGTGACGAGCCACAAGGCGATCCAATATGTTGAGGCATTGCCCGACATCTATTCATCCAGTTGGGAAAATGGCGGTATCACCATCGTCGACCGGGATGAGATGGAAAATGATATCCAACTGCCGATGTTCATTGCCATGGATCGTCCAAAACATACGGATCAGCGCCGTACAGTCGCGCCGGCCTTTACCCCGTCAGAAATGGTCCGCATAGCGACTGAAATCCGGGCGCGCACTGGCGAAACACTTGATTCACTGCCGTGGGGTGAAACGTTCGATTGGGTCGATAAAGTCTCAATTGAACTCACCACCGGGATGCTTGCCATCCTGTTTGATTTTCCGTGGGAAGATCGTCGCAAGCTCACTTTTTGGTCCGATTGGGCGGGTGATATCGAGCTTGCTGCCGATCATACGCGGCGTGAAGAGCGGATGGGATATCTTTATGAAATGGGAGGCTATTTCCAAAAATTATGGGATGAGCGCGTTGACAAGGAACCGACGCCTGATCTGATTTCAATGATGATCCATTCAGAAGCCATGAAAGACATGGGGCAGATGGAATTCATGGGGAACCTCATCCTGTTGATCGTTGGTGGCAACGACACGACCCGCAATACGATGTCGGGGATTGTCTACAGTCTCGATAAATATCCTGAACAGCGGGCGATGCTTGAAGCTGACCCGTCGCTGATTGCCAATGCAGCAAGCGAATTTATCCGGTGGCAAACCCCGCTCGCGCATATGCGTCGCACCGCTCTTGAGGACACGATTCTTGATGGGCAAGAGATCAAAAAGGGCGATAAGGTCGTATTGTGGTATATATCCGCAAATCGCGATGAAAGCGTTTTTCCGGATGCTGAATCATTGATCTTAAAGCGCGAAAATGCGCGGCGTCATTTGTCGTTTGGCTATGGCATCCACCGCTGTGTCGGTGCGCGGCTTGCTGAACTTCAGGTTCAGATATTGCTGGAGGAAATCGCCAAACGCCGCATGCGCGTCAACCTTGTCGGCGCGCCTGAACGCGTGTCGCAATGCTTCGTCAATGGGTATCGGTCAATGCAGGTTTCGCTCAGCAAATATTGACCATCAATGCACGAACCGTGCAACGACGTCGCGGTAACTGCGGCTGACTTTCACCTGCGCACCAGATTCGAGGACGAGAAAACACTCGCCATTGGTGTGGGGTTTTACTTGTTTGACCAAGTCTAGGTTGACGATTGTAGAGCGATGGACGCGTTGAAACCGCCGGGGATCGAGGCGTTTTTCAAGGTCTTTCATTGTCTGACGCAGGATCAGCGTTTCACCGCCCGTGTAGATGCACATATAATCGCCAGCCGCGTCGATGCGTTCAATGGTATCGACATCGACACGAAAAATCTGTCCCTGATCTTTGATATTGATCAGTCGTTCAAACCTGTTTGCGGCAGGGCCTTCGCTTGCATCGACGAGTTCATCATGGGCTTCTGGCGCATGTTCAGCGAGGGCTTCTTTGAGGCGTTCGGCGTCTTCGACCCCGCGTTTTTCGGCAAGGCGCTGGCGCACACGGTCAAGGGTTGCGGCGAGCCGGTCATCCTCAACTGGTTTCATGAGATAATCGGTGGCCTGCGCTTCAAAAGCGCGGATTGCATGATCGGAAAAGGCGGTGACGAATACGAACAAAGGTGGCTCCACCTCCATGAGGCCCGAAACCACTGAAAACCCATCGAACCCAGGCATTTGAATATCGAGAAAGACCAAATCAGGCTTATGCGTTTTTATCGCGCGGATCGCTTCACGCCCGTTCATGCAGGTTTCCACAATTTCCACATCTGGGTGGGCTTCAAGGCGCAGTTGCATTCCCTGAATAGCAAGTTTTTCGTCGTCGACGAGGATGGTGCGAATGGTCATGCGGCCTCCAACTGGGGGGTTAAAGTCTGGAACGGAATGTCAATCAGCACTGTAAAACCACGCCCCTGTAGCGTGCGTGTTTCAAAACGGTGATCGTCTCCGTAGGCTTGCGACAATCTGTCGCGGATGTTGGTCAGTCCGACACCGGTCGAATCGCTGGCACTTCCCCCTTCATTATGGCCTGCTCCGGTATCAGTCACAGTGATCTGCACCCTGTCCCCGGATAGCCGCGCACATACCGCTATATCAGCACCCTCCTCTTGCGGTGTGACCGCATATTTAATCGCATTTTCAACCAACGGCTGTAGCAATAATGACGGTAACAGTGCCCGTTCGGCTGCTGGATCAATTTCAAAGCTGGGCCGCATGCGATCTTCAAAGCGCATTTTTTCAATTTCAAGATAGAGCTTCAACGTCTCAACCTCTTGTTCCAGCGTGACCTGTGCCGTGGCTTCATTGGCCAGCGTATAGCGCAAAAATGAGGAAAGGCGGGAGAGCATAGCATTGGCGCGTTCTGTCTGCTTCAAAAGTACCAGCGTTGAAATCGAATTCAGGGTGTTGAACAGGAAATGCGGGTTGAGCTGGTAGCGCAGCATGGCAAGCTGCGCTGATGATGCCTGACCTTCCAGCACAATCAGCTGATCTGCCTGTTGTTCAACGATGAGATAAAAATTTATTCCGTAGTAAAGTGCAGACCAAGCACCAAGCAGCAAGGAATTCAAATAAACTGCGGTCAGGAACAATGCGCCGTTGAAGGATGCGCCGGAGCGGTCAAGCAGATTGAACATCCAGGCATCGATAATCGAGTGCAGGACCACCGCGACCATCACCGCAAGAACCGAAAGGCTCCATGTCACAACTGGTTTACGGTTGATCAGCCAGCGGTACACCCCCCCCATGATGAGGGTTATCGAATATCCTGTCGCGGTTGAGACCAATAATGGGATCACAAAGGCCGTCGTCATGCCCGCACCCGCGCCACTGGCGAGCCTCAGCATCAGGTAAAAGGACCATCCCGCCGCCTGCAATATCCAGAAAGCGCGGTTTTTATTGTCAAAAAAGGGTTGGGAGCGAAGGTCAGGAATTTCCATGGAAGGAGTCTAACCGATAAATCGTCGGGATTGAAGCCGTTGCTGTCGCGCGTTATGCTCACCCCGACGATAAGGAGAGAAATGATGGCTGATTTGGATCAAACACAGGCGCAATTCCATGATATGAAGGAAGGTACGCAGGAGGATTGGGCCATCATTATGAGCCATCTGACCCCCTTCGCACAAAGCGGTGGTAAAAGGGTTTTGGACCATCTGAAACTTCTTGATGGTGATTTTGGGGGATTTCCTGTCGACCGGCTAACCCACTGTTTACAAACCGCGACGCGCGCGCAGCGTGACGGGCGGCCCGATGATTATGTCGTAATGGCGCTGGTTCATGATATTGGCGATACGCTCGGTGCGTTCAACCACCCAGATATTGCCGCTGCAATCATCAAACCATTCGTGTCAGAGGAGCTCCTTTGGATCACCCAGCATCACGGCATTTTTCAAGGCGTCAATTTCTTCCACCATATCGGTCTTAACCGCGACATGCGTGAACAATTCCGGGGGCATGAACATTTCGCCGCGACGGAGGAATTTATCGACAAATATGACTGCCCATCGTTCGATCCCGATTACGACACGTTGCCGCTTAGTCATTTTGAACCGATGGTGATGAAATTGTTCGAACGCCCGATCAACAGCATCTATAAGCGGGCGATGGAAACGGCTTAGGATCAAGCGTACAACCCACAAAAGAAAACCGCCGCTCCTTTGGAAAGGAACGGCGGTTTTTCTATTTTTGGGTCTGATGGATCAGAAAGCGATAACAAGTGATCCCATGACTGTACGCGGCGACCCCATTTGTACAAAGATGGGGTTGGAATAGCCAGTGATCGCACCTGTTGTCGTGTTAAAGGTTGGCGATTGGTTGCCACCGTTAAAGCCACCAACATAGAGCTTATCGAACACGTTGCTGACGTTTAGCTGCAGATAGGATTTGTCATTAAGGCCGATGGCTTCAAGTGACAAACGTGCATCAAAATCAACCAAAGTATAAGCAGGCGTTGCAGCAGAGAAGATTTCAGCTGCATTGTTCGGGTTCCCAGCAAGGAACTTATACACGGGCAAATTACTGTCATTGATAAACCGCTTGCCAGTGCGTTTCGCCTGAATGCCAAGTTCAACGGGACCAAGGTTGCCCTGAACACGGCCACCAAGGGTAAATACAGGTGACCCGGATTCACGCTTACCAGCGGTTGGAGAAAAGATCGGTGTACCGCTTACCAATTCAGCAATCAGCAAATCATCCTTGATTTTGGATTTCAGATACGATCCAAAAACATAGAATTGCAGTTCTGGGATCAGCTTATATGAGACGCTTCCGTCGATCCCGTATTTATTGACGGTGCCGAGGTTGCGATAGACCGAACGATCAAGATCGGGATCATAAGCCGACGCAAGGCGGTTCGAATATTTTGTGTACCAGGCAGAAAATTGAGCAATCAATTTGCTGGAATTGTAACGGATGCCTGCGTCAAAGTTATCCGTTGTTTCTGGCGTTGGTTTTGCCTGGGCGGTGTTCGCTGGAAAATAGAAGGAGTTGTAGAGGCTGTCCGTTCCCGGAACCTGCACACCTTTTGAATAGTTGGCAAACACAGAGGCCTGATCCGTAATGTCATAGGTTAAGCCGACATTGGGAAGGATTTTATTATATTTCAAAACGCGCTGCTGCGGCCCTTGCAGCGGATAGACTGTGGTTCCCACGGTGGTTGAGGGCACAGCGGCAAGATAGGCTGCAAGGCCAGCTGAATTGGTGCCAAAACATTCAAGGAACCCAGCTGGGCTTGATGTTGCACAATTGTTCGTCAGGTCACGTTTGAAGAACGGTGCGCGAATGCCAAGGCTGACCTTAAAAGTTTCATCAAAGAATTTCCCGCGATATTCGCCGGCAATCTGATGCAGGATGGCATAGGATAAGCGGTCACGCTTTTGCAGGATATTGTTGTTAACATCTGCAAGTCCAGCATTGACGGGAAACACATCATTGGGAACGCCGTTTATGCCCAAAAGCCCAACTTCGCCGGTTTGACGGTGGCGGGCACGGTCATAGCTATACGCAATACGCACAGTGTGCTGGTCATTAAGGTCATAACGCAGCGATGAGATAAGGCCAAAACGCTTGGTCTGCGTCTGGCTCGGCGCTAGAAAACGGACTGTATCAAGCAAATCACCATCGCCGTTCAGATCACGACCAAAATAAGGAACGCCGCCGATATAGCCAGTCTGGCAGCTCACCGTTGCGCTGTTCGCTGTTGTGTTGCAGTTTGCAGCACCACCGGTTGCATTGACGTCGCGGCGCACTTCCTGACCGACAACCGTACCGCCGCCATTGGCCTTCACATATTGAAAGCTTGGATCAACCGACAAGACAAGGCCGTCGGCAAGCGTGAATTTGGAAGCAAGGCGGACGTTGCCAGTGTTGGATGGGTTATACCGTTCATCAAATGTCGATCCGCAGCTGTTGGCAAGATTGGCAACACCTGTGGTCGCAACACTGTTGGTCTGACACGGTGCAATGACGTAAAAACGCTCATCCTTGGTCAGCGGGAAACGGTTTGGAACGAAGGTTGTCAAAGGATTGTCAATCCGCAGCGGCACGGAACCAAAGAAGTTATTGCGGTTTTGATTATAATGCCCAGAAATCGAAACGAAATCTCCATTGCTACCAATGGGCTGATAGATTTTGGCATTATACTGTTGTTTGTTGATCTTGCCGCGGCTGTTGAACACATTGTCGTTTGTTGACGTGCTTCCAGAGATGAACGCTTTGGTTCCAAACGATGTGAATGTGCCCGTATCGATCGATCCGAAAACGCGGCGGAAGTTGAATTCGCCGATTGATGCCGATAACTTTGCACCAACGTTTTCGCCTGGCGTGCGTGTGCGGTAATTCACGGTCGAACCAGAAGCCGCAGCTGTTGGGCTGTCAACATCAGTGGAGCCAAGATTGACGTTCACTTGCTCAATCAATTCAGGGTCAAGCTGCTGGTTGGAATAAAGCGCATAATTGCCTGAATCGTTCAGCGGAACACCGTCAAACGTTTGTGAGATGCGTGTCGAATCAAAACCGCGAATGGAAAGCGTGCCACCAGCAGAACCGAAGGGATCATTGTTCTGAAAACTGACACCAGGCAGTTGGTTGATGACATCGTTGATGGACTGACCCGGGGCCTGACGTCCGATGAATTCCTGCGTCAGCACGGCCTTCGCTTTGCTCGAATCTGGGGCAACAATGCCGCCAATGCCGTCGCTGGACGACGACGCCGTAACAACAATTTCTTCTTCAAAATCAATCGAGCCCGTGGACTGCGCGAATGCGCTGGCGGGAATCATCAGCGCAGCCACGGCAACGCTATAAAAATACTGCTTTTTCATGTTCTTACCCCTAAGGCGATCAAGTGTTTGGGAAATGCGACTGCATTGGCCGTGTTGCCCCTGTGACGGCCATATATTGCGGTCGCATGACATACGAGTCTGAATTGTGACAATGGGTGAGACTCTTTATGGTGCGTTGCAAAATGGCAACGGAATGCCTTTGTTCCGCCTTAATTAACGTTTGTTTTGTATCTTCCTGTGGTGTTTCAAAATGAAGGTCAGCAGGTGGTTAGGACTGTCATTGCAATCGTCGGGGTCGCGTTGGCGTTGGCGTGGTTGGTTGCGGGTCACGCGCCAGATGTCTCGGCTCCAATGCCTAGCGCCACCGTTCTTGCGCCTGCACCGCCCGTGCCCACACCGGCGGGCAATGGGGTGGCAGACGTCACTTTAAGGCGGGCCACAGATGGACATTTTTATGCCGATGCGATGGTCAACGGTGCGCCTGTGCGCTTCATTGTGGATACCGGCGCGACACGTGTCGCATTGACGCCCGCTGACGCGCAGGCGGCGGGGCTTCAGTTCAGCAACGCAGAATTCACCGCCACCGGACGCGGGGCAGGGGGCGATATTGCCCTGAAACCTGTTGCGCTTGACCGGATTGCGCTTGGCCCCGTTGAAGCAACGCAGGTCGACGGCGTGATCGCGCGTGAAGGCTTGCACATGTCTTTGCTGGGGCAAAGCTTTCTGTCGCGGGTTGGCACAGTGACTATTAAAGGCGACACGATGGTGCTGCGCTGACCCTAAATCACTAAGGGGTTTTCCGCACGGGCACAGGAATATTGCAAATATCCGCGCCGCCCGCGGGCAGAATGAAAAATGGATCACGCCGGTTTGCGCGCGCATCAGCATATTTGGCGAAAGTTGCGCTTTCCGTGGAGAGATATTGGATACGGGGTCGCGCCTTTTCTGGCAGGTCGCTTGCCAAATGCACAGACTGGATTGGCACGCGCTCTTCCGCGCTTTCATAAAAACCGAGCGCCCCCGTGCCGCGCGGCAGGCTCGACAAATGGTCCATCCCCTCAACCACGCGGCCAACCAGCGCAATGTTGCGGTCCAAATGGCGCGGCGCGTGGCCGATGACGGTGTAAAGCTCTGCGCCAGTGCCTGTATCCGGCGGCATATTCCGCCCAACGCCGACCATGCCGTAGCAGTGGACGGGCCAATTGCGTGCGCTGTCAGGTGATCCAATACCAGCCACAGGGAAACCGCGATGAAAGCTGGTCCAGCGTGAGATATCGTTCAGCGGGAAGAACAATGGATCAAGGGCGCGCGGTCTTGGCAGCGACTTTGGATATATATAATCTGTTTCGGGCGTCGTTACCAATCCTTGCGGCAACGCCTTTTTCTCAGACGCATCCCCCCACTGAACAACATAATTGTCCTGCACGCGGTTGACGCTTGTCCCGTCCCAGAAATGCGCTTTCGCCAGCGTGCGGATATTGCCGACCCAGTCCTGGCTGAACGGCGCAGGCATCAATTGGATCACCACACGGCGCGGCTTGCCTTTCGCGTCTGGGCCTTTCGCGTCTGGCATCAAGTCCATCACCAACAGGTCGGCAGGCGCAATGGTGACCCATTCCTCTGCTGTCGCCGCAGCAACAATTTCACCCGGCGACAGGACGGGAGCAGGTGCGGCCGCGATGAGGAGAAGCGGTAAAAGGGACAATTTTTTCATGAAGACAATCTTGCACAGACACGAGCCTTGCGAAACCCCTGCCTTGCCGTTAGGGGCAACCCTCCAGCGATATGCGGAGCGGTGGCCGAGTGGTCGAAGGCGCTCGCCTGGAAAGTGAGTATGGGCCAAAAGCTCATCCAGGGTTCGAATCCCTGCCGCTCCGCCAGCTAGTCCACCTATCGGTGTTGTCAGAGCAACTACACCGGTTAGTAGTGAGGCTGCATTTGGGTTAGGGCAAGGGCATGCCACGCGCTCGAAAACCCGCCAGCCCGTTCCGCTATTTTCCTTTGTCGACGGAGGTCACCCGCCTTGTCGTTTTGATGTACGTGCGGTCCCCGTTGAGCCTGCGCAATGTTGAGGACCTTTTGTTCGAGCGCGGGATAGACTTGTGTCATGAGACGAGCACTTAAATCATCAAGCGCGGGGCCGCTCCAAAAAGGGGACGGGTAAGGTTCTGCGGCAATTTTTCAGCAGCGACTGCTTTCATGATCCAGTGCCGTGCAATGTCTATATCATTTTGCAACAAGCCCAAATCCTTTGCCTGACGCGCGCGACGCGTGGTGTTGTCAAAGGGTTGGGTTGGGTCTTTTGCATTGGCTGATGCCAGCGCATTCAGATTGGCGTCGAGACCTGCGCTGGAGAGCGAAAAATGATGGGCGGCAGCGTGCGCCACATCTGCTGGGTTTGCGAACAAAACTTCGGCGTCAAGGCTGCGCGCCTCTGGGTTCGCTCCAAGGGCAGCATCGAACATGAGCATTTGTGCAAGCCAAAGGGCAGCCGCGCGTTCTGCGGTGGCAGCATGAGGGCGCAGGCCCACGCGCGCTGCAAGGGCGGGAGCGAGTTGATCGGTCACGCGGTCAACCCATGTGCGGTGTCCAGGACTTCGCAGGACCGCGAGAAGATAAGGCTGTAACGCGAAGTAGAGCAGCAGTGTCGGAGCGTTGGCTTCTCTCTCGATCAGCTGAGGCAGGATAAAATTAACGGGGACATTTGCTTTAACAATGGTTGGTTGCACCGGGTCAAACCGCCGTGAGACCATGACATGTGCAAGGTGCATACGGTCATGCCAAGCGGCGGACGCATCGCCGCGTGCATGGCTGACACCCAATTGCCGCAGCGGCGGTGGTTCGCGTAAGATAAGTCCAGACTCTGGTTGGTCGATCAAGCGCGCCAGCAATGTAGAGCCACAGTGTGCAATATGAAAAATCCACCCGACTGAAGCCGGCTTTACATGCTCCGCCGCCTTCATCAGCGCTGCCATAGGGCGTGTTTGCGTTGCATTGCCGTCTGAGATGAGGCGACGATCAAGGAAGATTGAACGGTGATAGGCTGCGCGGTCCATGCCCAAAAACGTCGCATTGTCAGCGTCAATTGAGAAAAAATGCTGACTGGGGCTATCAAAAAGAGGGGCCAGTGCGGGGTTCATAGTACACAGCTATAGGCGACGGCACCTGCAATTGCTATCAACAAGGTCAATGCCGTGAGGGTGAGGAAAGCTATTGACCCGACAATCAAACCCCAGTGCGACGTGCCCTTATGTACGCTTAGATGCCGGTGCAGGTGAACCGCTGGCATCGGTCAATCGCGCGCAGATAATGGCGCTTTACAAACAGCACGGCGCGATTTTGCTGCGCGGATATGTAAGTGATTTGGAAGATTTTGGGCGTTTCGCAGCTGATTTCTGTTCCATCTCCGTGCATAATGAGAGCCGCAACCGGGCAAAACTGGGCACCGCGCAGGATGTGCAATCCGTCAATTTGGGGGTGCAACCTTTTCCCTTGCACCCTGAACTCTCCCGCGAACCGTGGAAACCAGACAGTTGTTTCTTCTACTGCATCAAACCCCCGCAATCAGGCGGAGCCACAACGATTTGCGACGGTGTTGCGGTGGTTAAGGGTTTGTCCGATGATCTGCGTGGTGTGATGGCGGCGCAGCGCTTAAAATATAGAGCACCAGCAGGACCAGAAATCCTCAAATATTGGTTGGGGGATGCCGTTCCTGCCGCCGCGCTTTTGGCGAACCCGCCAGCGCCATGCCCCTACACTTTTGAACAGGTGGGCGATCAGATTGTGCGCACTTTTACCCGTCCATTTTTGCACAAGCCGATGTTCACAGATGCGCTGGCTTTCGGCAATTTTTTGCTGTTCGCACGCTATTTGCGCGGCATTCGGACGTTCCCGGTCCTTGATGATGGCACACTTGTTCCTGACGCGTGGGTGCAGAGCATTAAAGAGGTCAGTGACCAGCTGACCGTGCCGATTTGGTGGAAGAAAGGCGACCTTTTATTGCTCGATAACAGCCGTTTTATGCACGGTCGGACTGCGGTGACGGATCCCAACGAGCGGTTGATCGCGACATATTTTGGCTACCTTGACGACGCCATTCCCAGCGCTGAGGAACCAGCGCAAGCGCCGTGGCGGGAACCCTGTTTCCGGCCACCTACCATCCTATAACCGCGCTCAGCAGAAGACTGGCAATACAGAATTCTGTGGTTTAGGATGATGGGGGTTATAAGGTGATTGTCCATGCAAGTTGAAAGTCTGCCGCGCGTCCTGTCCACATTACAACCGAGCAATCATCCCTATCTCAACGGGGCATGGACCCCGCAGCATGAAGAAGTCACCGCAACTGCACTGGATGTGATTGAAGGGACTATTCCATCCGACATCGACGGCATCTATTTGCGCAACACAGAAAACCAACTGCATCAACCCCTGGGCCGTTATCACCCCTTTGACGGCGACGGTATGATCCACCAGATTGATTTCAAAAATGGTCAAGCGTCCTACCGCAACCGGTTTGTCCGGACGCGGTGTTTTCAGGCAGAACAAACGGCGGGCGGTTCCTTGTGGGGTGGATTGATGGATGGTCCCAGCGTTTCAAAGCGGCCGGGTTTTGGCGCGCACGGGCATCTCAAAGACAGTTCCAGCACGGACATCATCGTTCATGCTGGCAAAGCGATTTCAACCTTTTATCAATGCGGGGAGGCCTATGTCCTGGACCCCGAAACTTTGGAACAGCTGGGGGTCGCACCGTGGGTTCCGCTCGACGGAATTTCAGCCCATTGCAAAGTTGATGACCGCACGGGGGAGCTTTTGTTCTTCAATTATTCTGTCCATGCCCCCTATATGCATTACGGCGTGGTTGACCGGTTTGGGACACTCACCGATTATGTCCCTGTGCCCTTGCCGGGGCCGCGTTTGCCCCACGATATGGCGTTTAGTGAAAACTGGTCGATCGTGAATGATTTGCCGCTGTTCTGGGACGCAGAGCTGTTGAAGCGCGATATCCATGCCGCGCGGATGCATGATGGTCTGCCATCGCGCTTTGCGCTGATCCCGCGTCACGGCAAGACCAAGGATATTCGCTGGTTTGAAGCCGCGCCAACCTTCATTCTGCATTACCTCAATGCCTATGAAGAAGGGGATGAGGTGGTGATGGACGCCTATTTTCAGGAAGATCCCATGCCAGAACCGCTCGAAAATGCGGATGGCTACGGACATATGATGGCCTATGTCGATGAACATAGCTTCAAACCAAAGCTGCATCGGTGGCGGTTCAACCTGGCCGATGGCACAACCCGCGAAGAACGGCTGGATGACCGCATTCTGGAATTTGGAATGATCAATCAACGTTTTGCAGGTCAACGCCACCGCTATATCTACAGCAGTTCGGCCAAGCCCGGGTGGTTTCTGTTCAACGGATTTGTCAAACATGATTTGGAAACTGGCGCATCTTCAACGGTGATGCTTGAGGACGGCCGCTATGCCAGTGAAGCGCCTTTCGCGCCCCGGACAGGAACCGGAATTGGGACGGTTGATGAAGATGATGGCTATCTTGTTAGTTTCATCACCGATGAAAATCGCGGGACATCCGAATGCATCTTGATCGACTGTAAACGGTTTGAGGACGGGCCTGTGTGCAGGATCGCTTTGCCGCATATGATTTCGAGCGGAACCCATTCGCATTGGGCGGACCGTACGGTGCTTTGCGCGGCAACTTGATCAACTTATGCGGGGGCAAAAAAGATGAATGAAATGCAAAACCTTTCAAAGGCGACATGGTGGCTGGCGGTTATCGGCTTCACCCTGATCCTGTCGGGGGCGCTTTTGGCGCATGCGGTTCGGACATCTGGCGGCGTATCGGTGCGCGATGTTCGCTTTGCGGGCAGCAATGGTACGGAGATGAGCGCTTTGCTTTATGTGCCTGCAGGTGCGTCATCAAACGCGCGTGTTCCAGGCATCCTTGCGGTCCACGGCTATATCAATTCGCGCGAGACGCAGGACGGTTTTGCGATTGAATTTGCGCGGCGTGGATATGTGGTCTTGTCATTGGATCAGACTGGGCATGGTTACAGCGCTGGTCCAGCTTTTTCCAACGGATTTGGCGGGCCAGATGGTCTTCGTTTTCTGCGGTCTTTGCCGATGGTGGATCCTACCCAAATCGGGCTTGAGGGGCACAGTATGGGCGGCTGGACCGTTCTCGCCGCCGCCGCTGCAATGCCCAACGATTATAGCGCGATTGTTCTGGAAGGATCATCGACAGGTGCGCCTTTTGCGAAGGAGGGGGCATCAGATTGGCCCCGCAATCTTGCTTTGGTATTCAGCCGCTATGACGAATTTTCGAAAATTATGTGGGGCGTTGACCGTGCGCTTGATGTCCCGACAAGTGCAAAGTTGAAAACTGTTTTCGGCACAGATACGGCTGTTGTTGAAGGGCGGGTCTACGGTACAGTCGCCGACGGGACAGCGCGTATATTGCATCAACCCAACACAACACATCCCGGCAATCATTTTTCCACCACAGCGATTGGCAATGCCACTGACTGGTTTGCTGCGACGCTTAAGGGTGGCACACCGCGCCCTGCGCGCGACCAAATTTGGTATTGGAAAGAAGCTGGCACCGGAATTGGCTTGATTGGTTTTATCATGCTGATCCTTGGGGCCTTTGATATTTTGCTGCGGACAAAAATCTTTGCAGGGCTGCGCGGATATGCTGTCGCTGCGCGTGACAGCCGCGACCGAACGTGGTGGCGTGCATTCACGCTAAGCGCGGCCTTGCCTGCACTTTTGTTCTTTCCAGTTTTTGGCGCGGTTTATCTGTTGCTTCCTCCCTCAGCGTTGCTGCCGCAAGTCGTGACAACCCAAGTGACACTGTGGGCGCTTTTAGGGGCGGGCATTACGCTGCTGATCAATCGGTTTTCAGGGCCTGCACCAATATCACCTCAATCCGGATGGTCTAAGGCAATCTTTTTGGCCGTCGCGACGGTCGCGATTGGCTATGCCGCGCTTGTCGTCATTGATCTTGTTTTTAAGACGGATATTCGATTTTGGGTGGTTGCAGTAAAATTGCCCAGCCTGCGACAATGGGGAATAGCGGCGCTTTATGTCGTGCCCCTCACTTTCACCTATGTCGTGACGCTTAAAACAGTGTGCGGCGTACTGACTGTTCGCGGCGATAGTGCGCGCAAGCAATATGCTGCCGCAATTCTGGCGCTATCATTAGGGTTTATCGTCATGCTCAGTATGATTTACGGACTTTTCTTTGCGACTGGAAATTTGATCACTGCACATGATCCGCTTAGCACCGTGATCGCGTTACAATTTGTGCCCTTATTGGCAGTAGTGGCGATCATCGGCATCTTCACATGGCGGCGCACAGGAAGCCACCGGCCCGGCGCATTGATCGCGGGGATATTGGTGACGCTCTACATCGTCGCTGGCACGGCAACTCAGGTCTAAGAGCGGTCGGCCAACGCAAGGAGCGCCTGACCGTAGCCCGTCTTTTCAAATAAAGTCCCGCGCGCGCGCAACTGATGAATGTCAATAAAACCCTGTTGAAAGGCGATTTCTTCAAGACAGGCAATCTGCAATCCGGTGCGTTTCTGGATCACGCGGACAAATTCGCTCGCTTCAACAAGGCTGTCATGCGTACCAGTGTCAAGCCACGCATAGCCGCGGCCCATTTGTTCAACATGCAGTTCGCCCAAATCCATATAAAGGCGATTAAGGTCAGTGATTTCCAATTCTCCCCGCGCGGATGGTCGCACTTGCTGTGCGAAATCAACCACGCGGTTGTCGTAGAAATAAAGGCCTGTCACAGCATAATCTGATTTTGGAACCTTGGGTTTTTCTTCAATGCTGACCGCACGTCCGTTCGTGTCGAGTTCGACAACCCCGTAGGCGGTCGCATTTTCAACCTGATAGGCGAATATACTTGCCCCGTGTGTGCGTGCCTTTGCATTGGCGAGGAGTGTTCCAAATCCAGCGCCAAAGAAGATATTATCGCCCAAGACGAGTGCGACTGGCTGATCCCCAATGAAGTCACGACCAATAAGAAACGCTTGCGCTAATCCTTCGGGTTTGGGTTGCACGGCATAGTCTATCGCCAAACCATATTCGCCGCCGTCACCGAACAGCCTGCGAAAATTGTCGATATATTCTGGGGATGAAATGATCAGAATTTCACGAATGCCCGCCAGCATCAGAGCGGACATTGGGTAATAGATCATGGGTTTGTCATAGATCGGCAAAAGCTGCTTGTTGATGGCCAGTGTTGCCGGGTGCAGACGTGTGCCAGAACCGCCCGCCAAAATGATACCGCGCATGAGATGTTGATCCTTAATCTAGCCTAGCTGCCAATATGCCATCAATGGCGTGCTGCCAAGGACGTGCAGAAATTCCAAAATCATCCATAATTTTCTGTACTGCGAGCCGAGAGTTTGCCGGGCGGCGCGCGGTGGTTGGAAACTCCGCTGTTGTTATAGGCAACAGTGTCGGCGTTAAAAGACCGCGCTTTTCGGTCGCGGCAAAAATATGGGTCGCAAGGCCGTGCCAGGTCGCTTCACCGGCGCTGCTAAAATGCCAAGTTCCCGCGCGGCCATCCAGCTTTGTTGCGATTGTGTACAGCGTCTCTGCAATGTCACTTGCGCTTGTTGGGCAGCCCCATTGATCATTGACCACCTTCACTAAGGGGCGCTCAGCGCCAAGGCGCAGCATCGTGTTGATGAAGTTTGAGCCTTGCGCACTCATCACCCATGCTACGCGCACTATGGCATGGACGGGATTGTTCGCGCGCACGGCCGCTTCACCCGCTTCCTTGCTGCACCCGTAAACACTGAGCGGATTGACAGGGTCGCTTTCAAAATAGGGCGTCGTTTTTGTAC
>JAYUPB010000028.1:0-15927 GCA_043760405.1 Sphingomonadales bacterium | reverse complement strand
GCAACCGTTGGAAGGGCATCCGCCCACTGACACGCGGTGTTGCCAAAAACCCAGTCGATCACCCGCACGGCGGTGGTGAAGGCCGGACATCAGGCGGTCGTCACCCAGTGACGCCGTGGGGCAAGCCGACCAAGGGTGCTCGTACCCGTTCGAACAAATCGACTGACAAGATGATCATCCGGTCACGTCACGCGAAGAAGAAGAGGTAGTCATGGCTCGTTCCGTATGGAAAGGTCCGTTTGTTGACCTGCACCTGCTGAAAAAAGCAGAAACCGCTCAGGAAGCCAATGCGCGCACGCCGATCAAAACATGGTCGCGTCGCTCAACGATCCTGCCCCAGTTCGTCGGACTGACCTTCAACGTCTATAACGGCCGCAAATTTGTGCCCGTTTCGGTCAATGAAGATATGGTCGGCATGAAACTCGGTGAATTTGCGCCAACGCGCTATTTCCCCGGTCACGCCGCTGACAAGAAGGGCAAGCGCTGATGTCAAAACCAGTCTCTCCCCGTAAGGTTGGTGATAAGCAGGCACTTGCGGTTGGGAATACCATCCGCGGTTCTGCTCAAAAGCTTAACCTCGTCGCTGCTCTCATCCGCAACCATAAGGTTGGTGATGCGCTGAACATTCTTCAGTTCTCTACCAAAGGCATGGCGATTGATGTGCGCAAGGTTCTGGCTTCGGCCATTGCTAACGCGGAAAACAATCATAATCTTGATGTTGACTCTTTGGTCGTGACCGAAGCGAGCGTTGGGAAGTCGATTTCGATGAAGCGTTTTGCAACCCGCGCGCGTGGGCGTTCGACCCGCATCGTGAAACCGTTCAGCCGCATCCGTGTGGTTGTCAGCGAAGTGCAAGAGGAAGCATAAGTCATGGGTCAAAAATCCAATCCAATTGGCCTGCGCCTCCAGATCAATCGCACCTGGGATAGCCGCTGGTTCGCTGAAGGCAAAGACTATGGTCGTTTGCTTCTCGAAGATTTGAAACTGCGTAAATTCATTATGAAAACAATGCCGCAGGCCGCCATTTCCAAAGTGGTGATTGAGCGCCCAGCCAAGCTGTGCCGCGTTTCAATCTATGCAGCACGTCCTGGTGTTATCATCGGTAAAAAGGGTGCTGACATTGAAAAGCTGCGTAAGCTGCTCGGTACAATGACGACGAGCGACGTGTCGCTTAACATCGTTGAAATTCGCAAGCCTGAAGTTGATTCAAAGCTTGTTGCACAGGGTATCGCTGATCAGCTGGAACGCCGTATTGCTTTCCGTCGTGCCATGAAGCGCGCTGTTCAATCTGCCATGCGTCTGGGTGCTGAAGGTATCCGGATCAACTGTGGTGGTCGTTTGGGCGGTGCTGAAATTGCCCGGACTGAATGGTACCGTGAAGGTCGCGTTCCTTTGCACACACTGCGTGCGAACGTCGATTATGCTGAAGCTGAAGCGCATACCGCCTACGGCGTGTGCGGGATCAAGGTTTGGATCTTCAAGGGTGAAATTCTTGGCCATGATCCAATGGCGACAGACCGGCTTATGCTGGAGGCTCAGACCTCCGGTGTGCGTCCGGCGCGCTGAGGGTAGGATAGAAAATGCTACAACCAAAACGCACAAAATTCCGCAAGGCTCATAAGGGCCGCATCCACGGTGATGCAAAGGGCGGCACCGACCTTAACTTTGGCTCTTACGGGTTGAAGGCAATGGAACCAGATCGTTTGACCGCGCGTCAGATCGAAGCGGCTCGCCGCGCAATCACACGTCACATCAAGCGTCAGGGCCGTTTGTGGATCCGTATTTTCCCAGACGTTCCAGTGTCGGCAAAACCGGCGGAAGTCCGCATGGGTAAGGGTAAGGGGTCTCCTGAATATTGGGCCGCGCGCGTTAAACCAGGTCGTATCCTGTTTGAACTCGACGGTGTTCCCGGGCCGATTGCTGCAGTGGCATTCAGCCGCGCTGCAATGAAATTGCCAATCAAGGTCAAGGTTGTTGCCCGCCTTGGTGACTTCTCACATTTGGGAGCTGCATAATGACCAAGATTGCAGACCTTAAAGTCAAGACTGATGATCAGCTTGTCGAACAGCTTGTTGAGTTGAAGCGCGAAGCGTTCAACCTGCGTTTCCAAGCGGCTACCAGCCAGATGGAAAAGCCGGCCCGCGTCCGCGTGGTTCGCCGCGACATCGCTCGTATTAAGACGCTCCAGACCCAGCGGTCCTCCGCTGCGGCTGCGGCCAAGTAAGGAAGAGCACCATGCCAAAGCGCGTGCTGACCGGAACCATTGTCTCTGACAAGACCGATAAAACGGTTGTCGTCAAAGTTGAGCGGAAAGTGAAACATCCTCTCTACGGCAAGATTATCCGTCGTTCGAAAAAATACCATGCCCATGACGAAGGGAATGTCTTCAAAGAAGGCGAAACCGTTCGGATTGAGGAATGTGCGCCGATTTCCAAGTTGAAGACTTGGAAAGTTATTGAAAAAATGGGTGGTGCTCCGGTTCCAGCCGAAATCGCAACGGAGGTCTGATCCATGATTCAAATGCAATCAAACCTCGACGTGGCTGATAACTCTGGCGCAAAGCGTGTTCAGTGCATCAAAGTTCTCGGTGGATCTAAGCGTCGTTTCGCTGGTGTTGGTGACGTGATCGTTGTTTCGATCAAAGAAGCAGCGCCACGTGGTAAGGTTAAGAAGGGTGACGTGCACCGCGCCGTCATCGTTCGTACCGCCAAGGACATTCACCGTGCGGATGGTTCGACCATTCGTTTCGATGGCAATGCCGCTGTTCTGGTCAACAAGAATGAGGAGCCAATTGGCACCCGTATCTTTGGTCCAGTGTGCCGCGAACTTCGTGCAAAGAATTACATGAAGATCATTTCGCTCGCGCCGGAGGTGCTGTGAGATGGCGTCGATGAAGATCAAAAAAGGCGATAAGGTCGTTGTTCTGTCCGGTAAGGATAAGGGCAAGCACGGCGAAGTCACAATGTCTTTGCCAAAAGATGGCAAGGTTGTTGTTGCTGGCGTGAACATTGCGACACGTCACCGCAAAGCGACCCAGGCGAATCCGCAGGGTGGCCTCGAACGTCGTGAAGCTCCGCTTCATGTGTCGAAGGTTGCAATTGAAGATCCTAAAACGGGCAAGCCAACGCGCGTTCGTTTTGAAATCAAGGACGGCAAAAAGGTCCGTGTGGCCGTGAAGTCCGGAGAAGTGATCAATGGCTGACGTTTATAAAGCGCGGATGCAAGGCATCTACGAAGACAAGATTCGTGCGGCGATGACCGAAAAATTCGGTTATAAGAACGCGATGCAGATCCCTCGTCTTGATAAGATTGTTATCAACATGGGCGTTGGCGAAGCGACGCAGGATAAGAAAAAGGTCGACATCGCAGTCGCCGAAATGGAATTGATTGCGGGCCAAAAGGCTGTCGTGGCCAAGGCTAAGAAATCTGTCGCGCAGTTCAAACTGCGTGAAGGCATGCCTATCGGTTGCAAGGTGACCTTGCGTCGTGAACGGATGTTTGAATTTCTTGATCGCTTGATCACAATCGCATTGCCCCGCGTTCGCGATTTCCGTGGCTTGAACCCGAAATCATTCGATGGGCGCGGTAATTTTGCAATGGGTCTGAAGGAGCAGCTGATTTTTCCTGAAATCAGCTATGATAAAATCGACAAGGTGCGCGGCATGGATGTGATCGTCACCACTACGGCAAAAACCGATGATGAAGCACGTGAATTGCTTCGTTTGTTCGGTTTCCCGTTCCCCATTGAGGAAACTCAAGAAAAGCAGGCGGCTTGATATGGCGAAACTGAGTTCCATCAACAAGAATGAGAAGCGCAAGCTGCTCGTTAAAAAATATGCGGGTCGTTACGCACGCTTGAAAGCGATTGCGGCTGACGAAAGCAAGGATGACGGGGAGCGTTTGATCGCTCGTCTGAAGCTTGCTGAAATTCCGCGTAATGGCAATCCGACACGCGTTCGCAATCGTTGTGAACTGACGGGGCGTCCACGTGCATATTATCGTAAGTTCGGACTTTGCCGCATTCAGCTGCGTGATCTGGCCAATAAGGGCCTGATCCCCGGTGTGACAAAGTCGAGCTGGTAAGGGTTATTAGACATGGCATTTACTGATCCACTGGGTGATATGCTCACCCGTATCCGCAACGGTCAACAGGCTAAGAAGGACAGCGTCGTGACGCCGGCTTCTAAACTGCGTGCTCGTGTTCTCGACGTTCTCAAGCGTGAAGGCTACATTCGTGGCTGGTCTGAAGAGATGGTCGCTGGTCATGATGGTCTGCGGATTGAACTGAAATATTTCGAAGGGCAGTCTGCGATTAAGCACATCGCCCGTGTGTCCAAGCCTGGTCGCCGCGTTTATTCGGGTTCATCCGAATTGCCACGTGTTCGCAATGGCCTTGGCATTATCATTGTTTCGACACCAAAAGGTGTTCTGTCTGATGCGGAAGCACGGGACCAGAACGTCGGTGGCGAAGTGCTTGCGGAGGTATTCTGATGAGCCGCACGGGTAAAAAACCGGTCGCAATTCCAGCAGGCGTTACGGCGTCGATGGAAGCAGGCGTCCTTTCTGTCAAAGGACCAAAGGGTACACTCACATTGCCAATGGCAAATGAAGTGATCTACGCGATTGAGGGCGACACGGTTTCCGTGAAGCCTGCGAATGAAACCAAGCGTGCTCGCGCATTCTGGGGCATGCAACGGACGTTGGTTCAGAATTTGGTGACGGGCGTAACCGCTGGTTTTTCTAAAACTCTGGAAATCACGGGCGTTGGGTACCGGGCAAATTCGCAAGGTCGCAATCTTAAATTGCAGCTTGGGTATAGTCATGATGTTGACGTTGCAGTGCCAGAAGGCATTGAAGTGAAAACGCCTGACCAGACCACAATCGAAATCAGCGGTATGGATGCCCAAAAGGTCGGTCAGCTTGCTGCCGAAATCCGCCGCTGGCGTAAGCCAGAGCCTTACAAAGGCAAGGGTATCAAATATCGCGGTGAGTTCATCTTCCGCAAAGAGGGTAAGAAGAAGTAATGGCAAAACTGTCTCTCTTCGCGAAACGGCGTCGCCGCGTTCGTACATCACTGTTTGCAAAGCGTGGGCTGCGTCCGCGTTTGACCATTCACCGTTCTGGTCGGCACATTTATGCGCAGGTCATTGACGATAATGCTGGTAAGACACTTGCTGCTGCGTCCACTCTTGAAAAAGATGTGCGTGACAAAACAGGTGCGACAGTTGATGCGGCGACCGCAATTGGCAAAACCATTGCCGAACGCGCCAAAAAACTTGGTGTGTCCAAAGTTGTATTCGATCGTGGAGGCTTCTTGTTCCACGGGCGCGTCAAAGCGCTTGCAGATGGGGCCCGCGAAGGCGGATTGGAGTTTTAATCGATGGCTGACGAAACAGAAATTCAGGCAGCCGCACCAGCAGCTGCTCCCGAGGGCGAAGCGCCCCGTGGTCGTGGTCCTCGCGGTGGTCGTGGTGCCGGTGGCGGTAATGATCGCAGCCGTGGAGGCCGTGACGGCAACCGTGGGCGTCGCGATGACAAACGCGGCGGCGCTGAAGACGGCGGTGAAGAACTGATTGAGAAATTGGTTCATATTAACCGTGTTTCGAAAACGGTAAAGGGCGGTAAGCGCTTTGGTTTTGCTGCACTCGTTGTTGTCGGTGACGGCAAGGGGCGCGTTGGTTTTGGTCACGGTAAAGCCCGTGAAGTGCCAGAAGCGATTACAAAGGCCACAGCTGCTGCTAAAAAGGCAATGGTTCGCGTTCCGCTTCGCGAAGGTCGGACCTTACACCACGACGGCAAGGGCCATTTCGGCGCTGGTCTCGTGACTGTGCGTTCGGCGCCGCAGGGAACCGGTATTATTGCTGGTGGTCCAATGCGTGCTGTGTTTGAATCGCTGGGTGTTGCAGACGTTGTGACCAAATCGGTCGGAACATCGAACCCTTATAACATGATCCGTGCAACGTTTGCGGCGCTTATCGAACAGACAAGCCCGAAATCGGTGGCACAGCGTCGCGGCAAGAAAATTGCTGACTTGCTGGGTCGTGGCGGGGCATCGGCGGCTGACGCTGAAGTCGCGGCTGAAGCTATTGCGGAGTAAGCGACATGGCCAAAATCAAAATCAAACAAACCGGTTCACCCATCCGCCGCACAAAAGATCAACGTTCGACGTTGATTGGCCTGGGACTGAACAAAATGCACCGTGTTAGTGAGCTTGAGGATAGTCCTGAAGTGCGCGGCATGATTCAGAAAATCCGTCATATGGTAGAGGTGGTCGGCTAAGCCAACCTTCTCAGCGCGAACAAAGCGAAAGCGAGTGCACGACATGAAATTGAATGAAATTAGAGATAATGATGGCGCTCGCAAGAGCCGCATGCGCGTTGGACGCGGTATCGGTTCGGGCAAAGGCAAAACTGCTGGGCGTGGCCATAAGGGTCAAAAGAGCCGCGAAGGCGTTTCGATCGCAGGATTCGAAGGCGGTCAGATGCCTCTCCACATGCGTCTGCCAAAGCGTGGTTTCAATAATATCTTTGCGAAAGATTACGCTGAAATCAACTTGGGTATGATCCAGAAATTGATCGATCTCAAAACGCTTGATGCAAAAACCGTGATTGATCACGCTGCGCTGAAGGCTGCGGGCGTTGCACGCGGCGGCAAGAATGGCGTTCGTTTGCTCGCAAAGGGTGAACTGACAGCAAAGCTCTCCTTCGTTGTTGCTGGCGTTTCAGCTGGGGCTCGCGCTGCTGTTGAAAAAGCTGGCGGTTCGGTTGAAGTGATCCACGTTGTTCCTGCGTCTGAAAAGGCTGCTGCAAAAAAGAACACCGTAAAAATTCGCACGAACGTCTGATTTTGCGGAATATTTGCGATCAGGGCTTAGACAATAGCTGACGAAACACTATATGGAGCGGCGGGGTGCTTAATAGCATATCCCGCCGTTCATATTTACAGGGTCTAAAACAGATATGGCATCCTCCGCCGATCAGATGGCCGCAGGCCTCAATCTTTCCCGCTTTACGCAAGCGACAGACCTTAAACGGCGTCTTTGGTTCACCATTGGCGCGCTGATCGTTTTTCGTCTGCTCAGCCACGTCCCGCTCCCTGGTATCGATCCGACAGCACTCAAAACGCTTTTCGATCAGACAAAAGGCGGCGTGCTTGATTTCTTCAACATGTTTTCTGGCGGCTCGCTTGAACGCATGAGTCTGATCGCGCTTGGCGTGATGCCCTATATTACAGCGTCGATTGTCGTGCAGCTATCGACATCATTGTCACCAGCACTTGGCGCTCTCAAGAAAGAGGGTGAAAGCGGACGCAAGAAGCTCAATCAATATACGCGCTACGGCACGGTGTTTTTGACAATCATTCAGGGTTATTTCATCGCTGTTGGTCTTGAAAGCTGGGGTGCCAGTGACGGCGTTTCAGCTGTGGTTGAACCGGGCATGCTCTTCCGTCTAGCATGCGTTACAGCGCTTGTTGGGGGAACGATGTTCCTTATGTGGTTGGGCGAACAGATTACCAGCCGCGGCATTGGCAACGGTGTTTCGCTGATCATCATGGCAGGCATTGTTGCGCAACTTCCCGTCACTATTGCGCAGGTTTTTGAAGGTGGGCGCACGGGCACGATGCAGCCTTTGACTGTGTTGGGCATTGGCATTGCAATACTTGCGATGGTTGCCTTTATTTGCTTCATGGAACGTGCGCAGCGCCGCGTGTTGATCCAATATCCAAAGCGTCAAACTGCACGCGGAATGATGCAGGCGGATAAGAGCCATTTGCCGCTTAAGATCAACACTGCGGGCGTTATCCCGCCTATCTTTGCATCTTCGCTGCTCCTTATGCCGCTCACCATAGCACAATTTGCCGGACAGAATGCGACGGGAGAGACGGCCACGGGCGATATTGTGCTGACAGTCACCAATGCGTTGCAACACGGGTCCCCACTGTACATGGCGCTATATGCGTTTGGGATTATTTTCTTCTGCTTTTTCTATACTGCAGTTGTGTTTAACCCAGAAGAAACAGCGGATAATTTGAAGCGTAATGGTGGGTTTGTCCCGGGTATTCGCCCCGGTAAAAGCACTGAAAACTACTTGGACTATGTGTTGACCCGCATCACCGTTATCGGTGCCGGTTATTTGACTCTGGTTTGCCTTGTGCCAGAATTCATGTTTTCAAGCCTTGGTATGATGGCGATTGGTGGAACAAGCTTATTGATCGTTGTGAACGTAACGATGGATACTGTGACACAGATTCAAAGCCATATGTTGGCGCACCAATACGGTGACCTCATCAAAAAGGCGAAACTTAAGAGCGGCAAGAAACGTTAATTTCATAGATCGCTCAACAGGGAAGGGCGCAAACATGAACATCATCCTGCTGGGACCTCCGGGTGCTGGGAAGGGCACTCAGGCAAGCCGCCTTGTCGCCGAACGCGGCATGGTTCAATTGTCGACCGGAGACATTCTGCGTGCGGCTGTAAGGGCTGGATCACCAGTTGGGATACAGGCGAAAGCGGTAATGGAATCTGGAGCCTTGGTTTCAGATGAAATCGTTTCTGGCATTATAGGCGAAGCGCTTGACCAATTGCCGACCGATACTGGAGTGATCTTCGATGGTTACCCGCGTACAGCGGCGCAGGCAGTGTCACTCGATACGCTTCTTGCTGACCGACGCCGCACGCTTGATTATGTGATTGAGCTTGAGGTGAATGAAGACGCTCTGGTTGAACGCATTACGGGCCGGTTTACTTGCGCAAAATGCGGTGAAGGCTATCACGACAGTTTCAAAAAGCCTCAAGTCGAAGGTGTGTGTGATACCTGTGGGACTTCTGATTTCAAACGTCGCCCGGATGATAATGAAGAGACTGTCCGTACGCGCATGACTGAGTATCGTGGGAAGACCGAACCGATTTTGCCCATTTATGAAGCGCGCGGGTTACTCCGCCGTGTTGATGGTATGGCTGATATTGCCAAAGTAAATTCTGCAATTGAGGCTATTCTGGACGCTGAATGAGAATGTTGGCAGCTACAAAGTAGAAACGTTTGTCATATTTCTATAACCGTTCCGTCATTCCAGAGTCTTCGATGATGAGCATAGCAAACCCATGTTGAACTGTGAAATAGGGGCGCGTTGTGAACATCACCAAAACATTCTCTGGGGCACCCTATGGTAATGCTGGACAAAAGCATGCCACGTTTGCTGACGTTAAATCCTATCGTCGCCCGCGTGGCACGTTCATGTATGAATTGTTGATTTGGGCGTGCCGCAAATCATAGAATAGGGGTTAGCTGCTAAATCCCTGACCAAGGAATGACGGCACTGGCCCGTTCCAACCATCGTCACTGACATTTTCAACGGCCTTGGGCGTCGCTCTCTGTTCGGCTGTCTTAGGCGTTGCCTTTGGTGCTGGTTTTTGCGTTTCCGCAACTTCGGATTTCGCCGCGACGACCGGTGCTTTTTTCTCTGCGCGGGGCTTTGAAACGCGCGCAGGTTTCGTCACCTTGTTGTCCGGTTTGGCGGTGTCACCGGCCTCAACTTTTTTCTTGCCCAGACGCGCGATTTTATGTCCGGTCAATTTTTCAATATTATCAATGGCTTCTTCATCTTCTTTTGCAACGAACGTATATGCAATACCGCTTGCGCCAGCACGGCCTGTGCGGCCAATGCGGTGGACATAATCGTCGGGATGCCATGGGGCGTCGAAATTAAAGACGTGACTGACGCCTTTGACATCTAACCCGCGCGCAGCAACGTCTGATGCAACGAGGATATTGATTTCACCCGATTTGAAGAAGTCGAGTTCCTTGATCCGGGACGCCTGATCCATGTCACCGTGAATTTCGCCAGCTTTAAACTTGCTGCGTTTCAACGCGGAGGCGAGATCACGCACGGTCGTTTTGCGGTTGCAGAAAATGATAGCGGTGGTCACTTCATCTTGCTTCAAAAGATCGATTAGAACATCACGCTTTTTACGCGCATCCACTTCGACCAACCACTGTGTGATGTTGGTGTTGGCAGACGCAGGTCTTGCGACTTCTATTGATTTGGGATTCGAAAGAAATTTGTCGGACAATTTTTTGATTGGCGGCGGCATGGTTGCTGAAAACAGCAGCGTCTGACGGTTGGCTGGAAGTTTTGTGCAGATTTCTTCAATGTCGGGGATGAACCCCATATCGAGCATCCGGTCCGCCTCATCGATCACCAACAGGCTACACCCATTGAGAAGAATTTTGCCGCGCTGGAACAAATCCATCAATCGACCAGGGGTTGCGATCAGAACATCGACGCCTTTTTCAAGCGCCTTTTGCTGATCACCCATGGATACGCCGCCAATGAGGAGCGCCATCGAAAGCTTGTGATATTTACCGTACTTCTCAAAATTTTCGGCGACTTGGGCGGCTAGCTCTCGCGTGGGTTCAAGAATGAGCGAACGCGGCATGCGCGCGCGCGCGCGACCATGTGCCAAAATATCGATCATCGGCAACACAAAACTCGCGGTTTTTCCAGTGCCTGTCTGCGCTATGCCGACAATATCGCGCATCATCAGCACGCTTGGAATTGTCTGTTCTTGAATGGGAGTCGGCGTATCATAGCCAGAATCAGCAATAGCGCGAAGCAACTCATCGGAGAGGCCGAGATCGGCAAAAGTCATTAGAATTCCGGAATAATGGGCCGAACTTCATGTCCCGCCGAACAGCAATCGCCTTGCCCATTCTCAAGGGAATGTCAAGAAATACCCGCTATTTGGGGCGGGTCAGGGCCTTGAACTTATCAATTTCGCACGCGCCGCCGGTGCGGGAATGAATAGTGTCGCGGTCTTCGCAAATGCGACCGTCTTTGGTGGGCTTCATGTAAAAGCCAGAATAGAAATCAATCGAGGGGCATCCTTTTTCCAATTTTGCACGGACCAACTGGCCACTGTGAAGCAGCAGATCAATGCTGTCTGGCTTCGAAATCATCAGTCCAGCCAGTGCGGAAGTTGGTATGCATTCCGGTGCGTCTTTTTCTTTCCACAATTTTGCAGGGGGTAAGCGCTGCAATGGGGAAGGAGGAGCGGGGGTAACCCGAATGACAGAGCGCCGAGAAATTGTAATTTGGGCAATCCGCACTGCTGCAGCGTCAGGAGGAGCGGGCGGTGTGTCCGCATTCACCGATGCCGCGCCCAACAACACTGCAGCAGCAGAAAACGCTATCACTATCATCTGGTTGCAATCATTATTTTGACTTTATGCATATCGGTGGTTGAACAGATGATTAATCCTCTGGCAATGGGATAATATGATTTGAAATAATTAAATTTGGATCTTTTTGATATGCCGCCGCCGGAAACCTTATCTCCATCCGTAAGGGAGCAGTTTGCTCATGCACTGGGCCCCAAAGGATTTTTGGAAAACCCTTTGGATATCGCACCGTGGTTGAAAGACTGGCGCGGTATCTATCAAGGGAATGCCGCTGCCATTTTGGCCCCAGCGAGCATCCAGGAAGTACAAGCTGTTGTGCGACTGGCATCGGAACATAACATTCCACTGGTTCCGCAAGGGGGGAATACATCTATGGTCGGTGGGGCGACACCTCCTTTGGATGGCGGTGCCTTGATTTTGTCCACGCGTCGGATGAATAAAATCCGCGCCATTGACAGGGATACCGGGATTGTAATTGCTGAAGCTGGGGTGATTCTGACCAACTTGCACGACGCGGTAAGTGCGGTTGGCCAGAGGTTCCCGCTTACTTTGGGAGCAAAGGGATCTGCCACGATCGGCGGTCTGGTTTCAACCAATGCTGGCGGCACACAGGTGCTGCGGTTTGGCACGATGCGCAAACTGGTTTTAGGGGTCGAGGCCGTTCTGCCCGACGGTGCTCTCTTCAACGGGTTGGCAGTGCTCAAAAAAGACAATCGCGGTTATGACTTAAGCCAATTATTGATCGGAGCCGAAGGCACGATTGGAATTGTCACAGCGGCAAGTTTGCGTTTGTTTCCTGCGGCTCATGACCGTGCTGTTGGCTGGATCGGGGTTGAAACGCCGCAAATGGCGCTGTCCTTGCTGCGGGCGATGGAGGCTCAGTCCGGTGACGCAATTGAAAGTTTCGAAATTGTACCTGATGCGTCACTTTCCTTGGTCTTGCAGCATATTCCAAATACGCGCGCACCACTTTCTGAGCGTCACCCTTGGCATGTTCTTGTCGAATATGTTGTCACCAAAGAAAGTGGCGAGACCGCGCAATCACTGCTGGCAGACCTTATCGCTGGGCAGATTGATGCCAATCGCGTGCGTGATGCGGTGGTCGCGCTTAACGAAGCTCAGGCTGCTGCTTTTTGGCATCTGCGCGATTCGATTTCAGAGGCGGAACGGGCAAGTGGTCCAGCAATGCAACATGATATTTCGGTGCCGATCAGTGCCATGCCAGATTTTATGATCTCCGCTGCAGCGCAGGTTGAAGAACGATTTCCCGGCGTGACGGCCAGCGCATTTGGGCATTTAGGAGACGGAAATGTGCATTTTCATGTCCGCGCACCGCAAGGGGTTGATGGTGAAGAGTGGGGTAAAACTGTTGGTTATGCGGCAAGCCAGTTCGTTTATGATCTTGTTTCGGCCGCTGGAGGTTCGCTTTCGGCTGAACACGGCATTGGTCAAATGAAGATTGCCGAATTGGTCAGGCAATCTGATACTACGCGGCTCAATGCGTTGCGCGCGATCAAAAATGCCTTCGATCCAAAAGGGATTATGAACCCTGGAAAGCTGGTTCCGCTTGCGTCTGCGCGCATCGCGCCATAGGGCATTTTTCAAATAATTTATTACCTTCAGGAGAATTTTTATGGCGAGCGCGCCACAACCCAATTTGCCGATCTTTTTCAACGATCTTCAACCGCTGTCATCGAATGAACATGGCGACTGGAAAGCGCGTCCGCTTGAAGCCGCACCGTGGCTTTCAACACAGCATGCGATTCCGGTCACTGTCGATGAATTCTCAGCGGTGCAGCGTTTTTACCCAATCATTTTCTCACTCGGTGAAAATCCGGTGCCGCTGGCGCTGATGGGCCTGAACGAAGGTGTGAACACCTTTGTCGATGATGCTGGCAAGCCTGTCGCGGACGCTTACATGCCCGCTTATATTCGCCGTTATCCTTATATGTTGGCGCGTTTGCGTGATGACAGCGAAGAATTGTCACTGTGCTTTGATCCCACTGCGGGCGGGATTGGTGCTTTTGAAGATGGTGAACCCTTATTTGAAAATGGTGAACCAACCGATGCAACCAAGGCGATACTTGGTTTTTGTGAACAGTTTGAACATGCTGGGCAACGCACAACTGCTTTCATGAAAGAATTGGTTGATAGCGGTCTGTTGATGGACGGCGAAGTGTCAATTCAAACCGGCGAAGACACGCAGCCATATATTTACCGTGGGTTCCAGATGGTTGATGAAGCCAAAGTGCGCGATCTGCGGGGCGATACTTTGCGCAAAATGATGCAATCAGGGCTTTTGCCATTGGTTCATGCACATCTTTTCTCACTGGGGATTATGCGTGAAATTTTTGCACGGCAAATGCAGCAAGGCAAAGTGCCGGTTCAGGTAGAAGAAGACGCTTAAACGAGAATTATTTGCAGTATAATTTATTTGTCTCGTAAAGTGACTTGTAACTCTACTGCAACGATCTTAGCTTAGATGAAGATATGAAGGTGCGTTTCCCCCTTTCGCGCCATCATGTCGGCACATCCCTCGGGATGTGTTTCCTCCCTGAACCTTGGCCACCCTGTGCTTGCACAGGGTGGTTTTTTATTCAGCGGCCTCTGCTTGCTGATCATTGCTGATTTCGCGCTCTAGCGTCTCCGCAATGACCGTGATCATATTTTGCACCGCACGGACGTTGGCATTAAGCGCGACCATCGCGGGATCGAGATAAAGGCGACGGTCAATCTCAACCTGTACGGCGTGCACGCCTTGATAGGGTGCTGCATGGCGTTCCAATATGTAGCCCCCCGCATAAGGCGCATTCACGGCAACCCTGAGGCCGTGGGCGCGCACACATTCTACGACACATTCGGTTACGCGGGAATCCGCGCTCCGCCCAAAACGATCCCCAATGACAACGTGTGCAGGCAGGATGCTGCCATTTTTTTGCAGACTTGGCATCGAATGCATGTCTAGGAGGAGCGCAGATCCAAACCGCGCCCGCGCAGCAGTGATCATACCGGAAAGAGCCATATGGTAGGGACGATGTATCGTGTCTATGCGCGCCGCCAAATCAGCAGCCTCAATCGGATGTGTCCAAATATCACCGAGCATGGCCGTGCGCCGAGGGATCAACCCAAGGCCACCGCGTGCTTTCAAGGATAATACGCGCCCTGGCTGATCGGGGGTGCGCATCATAGCGGGATCAATATCATTTTCAGCGCGGTTGAGATCAATCCAAAGCCTTGGTGCCTTTGCAATCAGTGCTGAAAAACCCGCGTCCACGGCGCCACTCACCAAGACATCGACATGACGATCCTCCATCGTCGCAAACCGGTGTGGCAGGATAGAGGTATAACGTGGTAATTCACTTGGGTAGTCGCGTCCTGCATGCGGAACCGACAGGATTATGCGTTTCGTTGAGATATCAGGGCCGGCAACGAAAAACGGTGGGTGAAAGGTCGGCGTCATGATTGTCACCCTAAGCCAAGCAAAAAATTGTGCAATATGCACGAAGATGCATGAAACCTCTGGAAAATATTAAGAGATTGGGTCTAATCAGGGGACTGACCACGGAAGGGCGCTATGTGCGCCGAGAGGGAATTATGATCCGCATTCTTCTTGCTGAAGATGATGATGTGATGCGCCAATATCTGGTGCGCGCTTTAGAACGTTCGGGCTATGCCGTAACAGGCGTTGATCGGGGGACGAAAGCGCTTGCGCTGGTACAAGCCGGTGAAGAATTTGATCTGCTGCTCACTGACATTGTGATGCCGGAACTGGACGGGATTGAGCTTGCACAAAAAGTAACGGTTTTGAAGCCTGAAATGCGCGTTATGTTCATTACGGGTTTTTCCGCCGTTACGCTGAAGGCCGGGCAATCACTGCCAAATGCCAAAGTTTTGTCCAAACCATTTCATCTGCGTGATTTGGTGATGGAGGTTGATCGGACATTCGAAACCGATGTTGCTTCGGGCCTGAGTTAAGGCAAGTTCAGCTTTGATCAGGAGAGCCTTGCGCCTTTGTAATTGCCCCGCTAAGGACCGCGCCTAGGCTGTTACGATCAGGCACCTTCGCAAACATGTTTTGCCACGATGATCAAAAGTGTGGGCGTGTAGCTCAGTGGTAGAGCACTGTGTTGACATCGCAGGGGTCGCAAGTTCAATCCTTGCCACGCCCACCATTTTTCCTATATTTTTGTCTTATTTGGGCAATATGAAATTAGCAAAGTGCGTTGCTGTGCGTTAATATTTGTACTAGTACATTGGTTTACTGATATATATAAACAAGCTGTCGCCATTCTGATGATGCGAGAAAAATAATAACCATGCAAATTCAGACCAGCCCAGAACGGATCATTGTTGCGGATGATCATCCTATTTTCCGGCAAGGACTGTGCCGCATCATTCAAATCTCCAACCCAGAGGCGGAATTGACCGAAGCCGGCTCGATGGATGAGGTTCTGGCTGCCGCGTCTGTTGGTAAAACGCCTGATATTTTTGTTCTGGATCTCCTTTTTCCGGGGATGCGTCCCAAAGAAACCATTCCAAATTTGCGTCAAAGCTATCCAAAGGCATCCATCATCATCGTCTCAATGGTTGATGATGACCGGACGATTTCCGAAATAATGACGTTAGGTGCCGATGGATTTATTGGAAAATCAGTCTCATCGGATCAAATGGTCACCGCTTTTTCGGATGTGCGCGACGGAAAATTTGTGGTCATGTCAACGACGGAGGGTCTTCAATTCGGCCTGATGAC
>JAYUPB010000027.1:0-5316 GCA_043760405.1 Sphingomonadales bacterium | reverse complement strand
GCGGCGGTTATATCGGGCTGGAAGCCGCAGCTGTCTTAACCAAATTGGGCAAGAAAGTTGTTGTATTAGAAGCTCTGGACCGCGTTTTGGCGCGTGTCGCCGGAGAGCCTTTGTCACGCTTTTATGAGGCTGAACACCGCGCCCACGGCGTCGACCTTCGCCTCAATGTTGTGACGAAGGAATTTGTTGGCCATGACGGACATATCACAGGTGTTGCATTGGCAGACGGCGAAATCATTCCCTGCCAGATGGCAATTGTCGGGATCGGCATTATTCCTGCTGTTCAGCCACTGATCGATGCGGGTGCAGGGGGAGGCAACGGTGTTGCAGTCAACACTCTTTGTGAGACATCACTGCCTGACATCTATGCGATTGGTGATTGCGCGGCGCATACCAACGACTTTGCCGGCGGTGCCACAATCCGCCTTGAATCGGTCCAAAATGCCAATGATCAAGCCAATATTGTTGCCAAGGCCATTTGCGGCGATCCACACCCCTATCACGCAGTTCCGTGGTTTTGGTCGAACCAATATGATCTAAAACTGCAGACGGTGGGTCTGTCCACTGGTCACGATGCCTGTGTGGTGCGCGGAAACCCAATCAACCGCAGCTTTTCGATTGTCTATCTCAAGGAAGGCCGCGTCATCGCACTCGACTGTGTCAATGCTGTCAAAGATTATGTGCAGGGCAAGGCGTTGGTTGTGAACGCACTACACGCTGACCCCGCCAAATTGGCTGACATGGCAATACCCCTTAAGGAATTGACCCCTTAACTCTTTTTATCCAATTCGGCATTCAAGCGCAGGCTACACCGCCAAAAGAAAAAGGCGGGGATCAACCCCAACCACGCCGCTCCAAAAAGCACCCAGCGGAC
This sequence comes from Sphingomonadales bacterium, assembly GCA_043760405.1. Classification (GTDB taxonomy): domain Bacteria; phylum Pseudomonadota; class Alphaproteobacteria; order Sphingomonadales; family Sphingomonadaceae; genus Aquisediminimonas. Next base: position 4,442 of record JAYUPB010000027.1, on the reverse strand, counting down.
GCTTTCTTCGCCTGCCATCGGTTTGACAGCGTCGGAGAGCATACCAAAGAAAAGTGGCCCTAAACCAAGGCCGATTAGATTTTGACAAAACAGCATCACTGCACTTGCCATCGCGCGTGTTTGTGGACGCACCAGACCTTGCACACTTGAATATGTCGGTCCGTAATAAAGCGAATTCAGCGCGGTTGGCACAAACAAAAGCGCGACTGCCGTCATCCAGCTTTCAGCGAAATACGTCGCAAACATCAGAGGCGCTGCAATCAGCATCCCTATTGCAGGCGCTGTCATCACATGGCGACGATTGACCGCGCCGTAACGGCTGGCCAACCACCCCCCTGCCCACGTCCCAAAGATACCGGCAGCCCCGCCAATCACACCAAGCCAGAAGCCGGTGTCTCCGGCACTCAGTCCGTGTGTGCGCATAAAGAAAATTGCGGTCCAGGTGCCTTTACCGTAACTCAAAAACGAAGCGAAAGACCCCGCAATCAGAAGCAAAACAAATGCACGCGATCCAAACAGTTCAGCAAGTGATGCCTTCACGTCCGTTGGTGGCGGGCTAACCATAGACGCGCGGAGTGCTGTTGCCACCACCCCGTGTCGAGGATCCCTGATTGCCAATCGCACAAAGAATGCAAGCGCAATTCCTGGAATGCCGACGACAACAAACGCCATTCGCCAGCCCACAGTATCGGCAAGTTGGCCGCCAATAATCAGCCCCAACAATGATCCTATGGGAATGCCAAGTGCGTAAAATGCCATCGCTGCTGGCCGCTTTTCCGGCGGCGCAAGATCAGCAATCAGTGAGTGTGCAGCGGGTGTACACCCCGCCTCTCCCACGCCAACGCCAACGCGCGCGACGAGCAGTTGGCCAAAATTTTGAGCAGCGCCGCAGAGCGCGGTCATACCGGACCAGATCACCAGTGAAATTGAAATAAGACTTACGCGATTTGTTGTTGGCCGGTCGGCAAATCGTGCAATCGGAATCCCCAAAACGGTATAAAGCACAGCAAAGGCAAGACCCGCCATTAGTCCAATCTGCGTATCTGAAAGCCCGAGATCGCGCTTGATCGGTTCAGCCAAGATGTTGACAATCTGGCGATCAAGAAAATTAAAAATATAAACGAACAAAAGCGTCCATAGAACGAGCCGCAGGGAACTTACTTTCCCTTCCGTTACGGCAGACGGGGCTGCCCCCTGTGTTGATGCCATATCTGCTCCTACAATATTTTATTTTGATGAAGCTGCACTGCAGCGACTATAATTACAAGCCTCTGTCCGCACTTGACATACGAACGCTATACCCCCTTGATCGAAAAAAGAGATGAGAGGATGCACGCGCATGAATTTTCAATTTTCCGATGAAGCAGAGGCGCTGCGTGATCAGGCGCGCCGCTTCCTGACAGACAAGTCGGGGCGAGACAAAGCACGCGCGGTAATGGATAGCGGAGCCGGCCATGACGCAGCCTTGTGGCAAGAAATTGTTGCACTCGGCTGGACTGGCCTGAGGATAACTGAAGACCATGGCGGGCTTGGCCTTTCGGTGCTTGAGCTTTGTGTTCTTGCAGAAGAAGTTGGTCGCGCGCTTTCACCCGTGCCGTTCACATCCTCGGTCCTCCTCGCCACTGAAGCACTGCTGATCGCTGGCACAGATGCACAAAAGGCGCGCTGGCTGCCAAAACTTGCTGACGGTTCTGCGATTGGCACAGTCGCACTGGGTGAAGGCACAGCGGCTGCTCCTGGTGTGCGCTCTTCGGTCACGATCAAAGAGGGCTGTGTCAGCGGCGTCAAACTGCCCGTACCCGATGCGGCAACCGCGGACTTCATCATCCTGAACGGCTCGGACGGGCTTATTCTTGTCGAAACTACAGCATCAGGTGTCACGGTTGACGCGGTCGAAACGATTGATTTGGTCCGCACATCTGCGCGGGTTACCTTAACCAACGCACCCGCAGAACCCATGGCGGGCGGGCGTGAGGCATTGGAACGCTTCCTCGCGTCGAGTGCGATTTTGCTTGCATTTGAAGGCTTAGGCGGAGCCGATACTGCGCTCGACATGGCGGTCGCTTACGCTAAGGAACGCGTCGCATTCGGGCGCAAAATTGGAGGCTATCAGGCGATCAAGCACCGCTGTGCTGATATGTATATCAAAAACCAGTTGGCGCGTAGCCATGCCTATTACGGCGCATGGGCGCTGCTCACCGACGCACCCGAGCTTGCACAGGCAGCGGCGGGTGCGCGCGTTTCAGCCATCGAGGCATTCCAATTTGCCGCTGAAGAAAATGTTCAGATTCACGGCGGGATTGGTTTTACTTGGGAAAGCGATTGCCAATTCTTCTATCGCCGTGCGCGCCTGCTCGCACTGATGCTTGGATCAAAAACCCACTGGGCCGATCGGCTCATCCGTGCGCTGGAACAGCGCAACGCCCCGCTTGCTGTTTGAGGATAGATCATGGATTTCAAAGACACCGCAGAAGAATCCGCATACCGCGCCACGGTTCGCAGCTGGATCGAAGCAAATGCAAGCGCGATCAAACAAACCCATGGTGATCGCGCCGAAGGGGTGGTCTCATCAAAAGCATGGCAGAAAATCAAATATGATGCAGGCTATGTCGGCATTACGTGGCCTAAGGCAGTTGGCGGGCAAGGCGGCACGCCGATGCAGCAGATCATCTTCAATCAGGAAGAAGCGCGCGTCAACGCCCCCACTGGCCTCTATGCCATTGGTTTGGGAATGTGCATTCCCACCGTTTTCACTCACGCGCTGACGCCCGACATTGCCACGCGCTATGTGCCCAGCGCGATGAACGGCGCAGAGGTGTGGTGTCAGCTTTTTTCAGAACCTGCCGCAGGCTCAGACCTTGCGGGTATTCGCACTCGCGCCGAGTTAGACGGCGATGAATGGGTGATCAACGGTCAGAAAGTGTGGACCAGCGGCGCGCATCTGTCCGATTTCGGCATTGTCGTCACACGCACCGACCCAACCGTGCCCAAGCATAAGGGCATGACCATGTTCATTGTCGATATGAAGGCATCCGGCGTTGACGTGCGGCCGATCAAACAAATGTCAGGCGGATCAGAATTTAACGAGGTCTTTTTTACTGACGTTCGCGTCAAAGACAGTCACCGTCTGGGTGCGGTCGGCGACGGTTGGAAGGTGGCACTCACCACGTTGATGCATGAACGCGTCGCGGTTGGTGGGAAACCCAGCAACGCGCCGGGCGTTCAAGAAATGATCGAACTTGCGCGCGCCATCGACACCGACAGCGGCAATGCCCTTGAACAAAGCCATGTCCGTCAGAAAATAGCCGAGGTCTATATTCAGGATCGCGGTATCGCCCTCACCCGGATGCGGACGATCTCCGCTTTGTCATCGGGCCGCACGCCGGGGCCGGAATCAAGCATTTCTAAGGTCGTTGTTGCCAAGATGATGCAAGATATGGGCAGTTTCGCAAGCGACATGGCCGAAAGCGCAGGGTTGGTGACGGATAAAGACGGCGACGCCCTCCCCCATCTCGGCAAATTGCAACAAGGCTATATCTGGTCCGCTGGCCTGCGCATCGCGGGCGGCACCGATGAAGTCCTCCGCAACATCATCGCCGAACGCGTGCTGGGATTGCCTGGAGACAGCCGTCCGGACAAGAATTTGCCGTTCAATGAAATGGGGAAAGCTGAAGGGTGAGGGGATGCTTCCCCTTGCTCTCTCCGCGTATATACATGATCCATGAATGCACCTATCCATACCAAGACTTTCAAATCTGGTAACAGCATAGCTGTGCGCTTGCCTAAGGGACTGGCAATTGCGGCGGGAGAAACGATGATTGCACAGCGCAGTGGTGACACACTGACGCTGCGCCTCATCCCCAGCAGCACACAAGAAACCGAGCGACTGGCGCAGTTCCGTGCGATGCTTGATGACTTGAAGCGTATTGGCCCTATTGGCGAAATTGAAGTGCGCTTGCCATTTGAATTCCCAGATCGTCCGGGGCTTTAGTGTCGTCGATTCTACTGGACACCAGCGTCGCAATTCCCCTGCGTGATGGTGAACCGGCTGTATGGGCACGTGCTGCGACACTGTCCTCAGCCCCCTATATCTCGATCTTGACAGCAGCCGAACTTGAAGGTGGGGTGTTTGCCAAGCTTGCACTATCCGAGGCACGGCGGGCGGCGCTTGATGCGCTCATAGGACGTCTCGACATCCTCCCTTTCGACGAACCAGAACTTATAGCCTATCGCAACATTCTGGAAATTTGCGGCCATAATCCAGCAAAAGTGCTGGACCGCCTAATCGCGGCAACTGCACTTGCCAATGGCCTTGCGCTTGCGACACGCAACATTAAAGATTTTCGTGATGTGCCTGGGCTAATACTCGAGGAATGGTAGGTTTGAGCACTATGCTTTAATCTGCCTCATTCTTTCCCACCGTTTGGTTCGAGCTTGTCGAG
>JAYUPB010000026.1:0-16141 GCA_043760405.1 Sphingomonadales bacterium | reverse complement strand
AAGACACTTCTGCAAGCCTTGCTCCACCCCTTGCCCCGCCCTGCATTTTTGCTAAGGAAAGAGACTGGCGAGTGGCGTTTCAGCCGCTATAAGCGCCTTTCATTGATTTCGACGCAGAGGCAGGGGTTTAAGACATGAAGGCGACAATCGAACGCGCAACGCTTTTGAAATGCCTTGGGCATGTCCAATCCGTGGTGGAACGGCGCAACACCATCCCCATTCTCTCCAATGTGCTGATCGAAGCATCGGGTGAAGGCATTCGTTTGATGGCTACCGATCTTGATCTTCAGATCAATGAAACGGTTGAAGCACAGGTTGAAACGCCCGGCGCGACCACAGTGTCCGCGCACACATTGTTCGATATTGCCCGCAAATTACCAGAAGGCAGCCAAGTTTCGCTTGCTGCTGCTGACGGCAAGATGGCGATCAATGCTGGCCGCGCGCGGTTCAACCTCTCAACACTTCCCCGCGATGATTTTCCGGTGATTGCCGAAGGCGAACTGCCTACCAAGTTTGAGTTGCCCGCCGACACATTGCGCCAAATCATAGACAAAACGCGCTTTGCGATTTCGACCGAGGAAACGCGCTATTATCTCAACGGTATTTTCTTGCATGTCGCCGACGAAGGCCAACCCGTTTTGAAAGCGGCGGCGACCGACGGCCACCGTCTGGCGCGCGTGACATTCCCGCGCCCTGAGGGGGCGGAAGGCATGCCTGACATCATCATCCCGCGCAAATGCGTTGCGGAACTGCGCAAGTTGCTCGATGAAATTGAAGGAACAGTGGAAGTGTCGCTGTCCGCGACCAAGATTCGTTTCGTGCTTGGCGCGGCAGTGCTGACATCCAAGCTGATCGACGGCACCTTCCCAGATTACAGCCGTGTTATTCCCACCGGAAATGACAAGCTGCTCAAAATTGATCCAAAAAGCTTTATGCAGGGCGTCGACCGTGTTTCCACGATCGCGAGCGAAAAAACCCGTGCGGTCAAAATGGCAGTTGAACGCGATAAAATTACGCTCACAGTCACATCACCTGAAAATGGCACGGCCTCTGAAGAAGTGTCGGGTGACTATAGTTCCGAAGCCATGGAGATCGGCTTTAACGCGCGGTATTTGATGGACATTTTGGCGCAAGTCGAAGGGGACAGTGTTGAGGTACATTTGGCCGATGCGGCAGCCCCGACCCTGATTCGCGAAAATGAAAAATCGCCTGCGCTTTATGTCTTGATGCCAATGCGGGTTTGAGGGGTCTCGTAACGGCCCACAACCTGACCTAGGGTGAATTTATGTCGCTCACCCGCCTCTCTCTTACCAATTTTCGGTCTTATGCTGACGCGGTAATTGCGCCTGATGCTGGGTTTGTTGTGCTGACCGGTGAGAATGGCGCGGGGAAGACCAATGTTCTTGAGGCGGTTTCGCTGCTCGTGCCCGGGCGCGGCTTGCGGGGAAGTGCATTGGTCGAAATGGCCCGCAGCAGTGGCGGCGGCGGATTTGGAGTCGCCGGGCGTCTGGGTGATGTTGAACTGGCGACGGGAACCCTTGCCACAGCACCCGACCGCAGAATTGTTAGAATTAACGGCGCGCAAGCTTCTGCGACGGCATTGTCGGAATGGCTCTCCATCGTTTGGTTGACCCCTGCTATGGACCGTTTGTTCAGCGATAGTGCAGGGGAACGAAGGCGATTTCTGGATCGGTTGGTGTTGGCACTTGTTCCAACCCACGCAATCCATGCGGCACGTTACGAAGCGGCGATGCGCCAGCGGAATCGCTTGCTTGCTGATGAAAATACGCCCGACGCCGATTGGCTGACCGCGCTAGAGGCGCAGATGGCCGAACATGGTAGCGCCATAGCTGAAGCGCGCGCCGACGTTGTGGGTGCGCTTGCGGAGCGTCTTCTCGCGCAAAATGAGGGGCCGTTTGCGCGTGCCGGTCTTGCTGTTGAGGGCTGGCAAGCAGGTGGTGATCTTTTAACCGAACTCAAACTAGGGCGACAACGTGATGCGGGGGCAGGGCGCACGCTTTCAGGACCGCACCGCAGCGATATGGCAGTAATGCATCTTGGTAAGGCGCAACACGCTGCGCGCTGTTCCACGGGTGAACAAAAAGCACTGCTCCTCGGCATCATCCTCGCCCATGCCGATTTGGTGGCTGAACGGGCACAGCGTCGCCCTATTTTGTTGCTTGATGAGGTTGCAGCTCATCTCGACCCGCTGCGCAGGGCCGCACTGTTTGACCGTTTGTCGACAGGAGGTGGTCAGGTTTGGATGACGGGCACAGAACGCAATCTGTTTGGAGGTTTGGGGGATCAAACCTGCTGGTTAAATGTCGCGGGTGGGCATATCACGTAATGCGTCAAGGGCGATGCGGATACGCTTGAGTGTCGCCACCAAGGGTATAAATTCGTCCTTTGAAATAAGAGAATCGACCATTGGCAGTAGCGGCGCAATCGCCGCGATACACTGATCACGCATCATACGCCCTGCAGGTGTAATTGACACCAATTTAGCGCGGCCATCGGCTGGATCCGCGCGAATGCTGACAAGACCAGAACGCTCCATTCTCACAAGTGTGCTGGTCATAGTGGGGCGTGTAATTTGAAAGGCACTGGCGAGCTGGGCCGGTGACCGTTCAAAATGGCCAAGCCGAATAAAATGATTGAGCACCGTAAATTGCGCGCGTGTCATTCCCCTTGGGAGCGCGCGATCAAGCATTGTACCGGACAGCTGATCAATAATTCCAATTTCATTAAAAAATTCAAAGGCGAGTGGGTCTTGCGTCATGTCTTCATATGCGTCTCTAAGGGCCAGCGCGCGGCGGCGGCTACATTTGGCGCGCGACCGACGCGGGCGAGCATTTGAATACGGTTTTCACCTGTCACACCTAAAAGCGTGTGGATCGCTGCAAAATATGGCGCCATTTCTGGATACTCCTGCAACGATTGACTCATGGGGTGCATGGCTAGTCCCATATTTGTAGCGCGCAAATGTGTGCGGGCATAGAGTCGTCCGGCCTCCAACTGGTCAGCGCGCGCGTTTGATGGTGATGTGATCCAAAGCGCGGTTGGCACCGAACCATAGGTTTCACGCAACCCGTCCAGACCGATTTTGAAGGAACTGCTTTTCGGGTCAGCAATGCTGTCACGCGTTGTGATACCAATCAGCTGTGTTGCTTCGATCATGGGGCCAGTAAGAGCGAGGCCATCTGGGGTCGCATCAACTTCATGATGGCCAATGCGCATCAACCGCACACTTTCCATATGTGCGCGGTGTGTCATCATTTCCCCTGAGATTGCATCAACGATGATCGAACGCATTTGCGCCAACAGTGCCGGATTGACACTGAGTTGTGCGCCGTCCGTTCGCAATTTAGCACTTTCCTGTGCCGAGAGCGTTGTCGTTTCATAGACGTTGCGATTGGTGCGCCTTTTGGTGATGGCGCGATACAGTGGGTCACGCACGATATTAGTGTCAGACACAAAGCGTAGGTGTGCAACGGGTCTCTTGTCTAAGCGTGGTTCTGACGCGCCCTCTGGAAACGGTGTGACATCGATCCTGAAACCACGTTGCGCTGCCGCAATGCTTGCGAGTTCGATAAATGCGCCAAAGCCAATTGTTATCTGACGGTCAAAAGGATCGGTTTCGGGCAGTCGTTTTGTGAGATCGCAGGTTAGGATCGCATTGTCATTTCCCTCCATTTGTATCAACCAAGGCTGACGATTGTGTGGGTTGGGCGCTAGGATGGCATGACGAAATGCATCAAGGCGCACATCAGACGGCGCCGTCTTATCAAGGGTCCACGGGGCATTTGCGTGCTCAGGCATCCGCGTGACACGCCAAGCCCCGCCGATCCCAACCAATGCGGCGGTTCCGCCCACACCCAGAATCAAATTCCGTCGATTGATGCCCATTTTATCTCCAATTCGATATCTAACTATATAATTTGATATCTAATTATATCTTATTCGTCAACACTGCCTTTATGTTTCATTTTTATTGGTTTTTTTGGGTGCGTTCCCTATAGACTGTCCATGACAGAAACTCCTGAAAATCCGCCCGAAAATACACCCGCCGAAAACGTTCCAAACGCCAATGAATACGGCGCTGACTCGATTAAGGTTCTGAAAGGGCTGGACGCCGTCCGCAAGCGCCCCGGCATGTATATTGGTGATACCGATGATGGTTCGGGTTTGCACCATATGGTGTTTGAAGTGTCCGACAATGCCATCGATGAGGCGCTTGCTGGGCACTGCGATAAAATAACGATCACCCTTAATCCCGAAGGCTCAGTTTCGGTTGAGGACAATGGGCGCGGCATTCCGACGGGTATCCACAGTGAAGAAGGTGTGTCCGCAGCCGAAGTGATCATGACGCAGCTTCATGCCGGCGGGAAGTTTGAAAATACGTCGGATGATAACGCCTATAAAGTGTCGGGCGGTCTCCACGGTGTCGGTGTATCGGTCGTTAATGCTCTCTCGATCACGCTTGATTTGACCATTTGGCGCGATGACCAAGAACATTACATGCAATTTAGTCTTGGCGATGCGGTTGCGCCGCTCAAGGTTGTGGGTCCGGCCAATGGTAAAAAAGGCACGCGCGTTACGTTCCTGCCGTCCCCTGCCACGTTCAAAATCACTGAATTTGATTTTGAAAAATTGGAGCATCGTTACCGTGAGCTGGCGTTCCTCAATTCAGGGGTGCGGATTTTCTTGGTCGATGCGCGGCATGCCGAAAAGAAGGAAATTGAGCTGTTTTATGAAGGTGGTATTGCCGCATTTGTGAAATATCTGGATCGCACCAAAACCCCGCTCTTTCCTGAACCCATTTCAGTTACCGGGCAACGTGATGACATTGGTATTGATGTCGCGCTTGAATGGAATGACAGTTATTATGAAAATGTCCTGCCGTTCACGAACAATATCCCTCAGCGTGACGGCGGCACGCATATGGCGGCGTTCCGTGCGGCGCTGACGCGCACACTCAACAATTATGCTGAAAAATCAGGCATGATGAAGAAGGAAAAGGTCACGCTGACCGGCGACGACATGCGCGAAGGGCTTACCGCGATTGTTTCGGTTAAATTACCTGACCCTAAGTTCTCATCACAGACTAAGGATAAGCTGGTTTCTTCCGAAGTGCGTCAGCCACTTGAAAGCCTGATGGCGGACAAGATGGCGGAATGGTTGGAAGAAAACCCTGCCCACGCGCGCAGTATCATCCAAAAAACCATCGACGCCGCTGCTGCGCGCGAAGCCGCCAAAAAAGCGCGTGAAGCCAGCCGTAAGAGCGTGATGGGTATTGCATCTTTGCCCGGCAAACTTGCCGATTGTCAGGAACGCGATCCATCGAAATGTGAACTTTTCCTTGTCGAAGGGGACTCAGCAGGGGGTTCGGCCAAGCAAGGACGTGATCGTAATATTCAAGCGATCCTACCACTCAAGGGCAAAATTCTGAACGTCGAACGCGCGCGGTTTGACAGGATGCTGTCGTCCAAGGAGATCGGCACGATGATCCAGGCGCTCGGCACGGGAATTGGGCGCGATGATTTCAACCTTGAAAAACTACGTTATCACAAGATCGTGATTATGACCGACGCTGATGTCGACGGCGCGCATATCCGCACACTATTGTTGACGTTTTTCTTCCGCCAAATGCCTGATCTGATTGCGGGGGGGCATCTCTATATCGCACAACCGCCACTGTATAAGGTCGCGCGTGGCCGCTCCGAAGTCTATGTTAAGGATGATGCGGCGCTCGAAAAATATCTGGTTGAAGCGGGCACCGGTGCCATGGTGCTGGAGGCTGCGGGCGGTGCGCGCGCAGGCGATGATCTGAAAACCCTTGTTGATCACGCTACCCGTATGCGCAGCCTGATGCGCTATGTCCCTCGCCGTTACGATCCTGCAATTATTGAAGGGCTGGCGTTGATGGGCGCGCTCAATCCTGCGCTTGACGAGGATGGGCGGACAAAGGCGATCGCCGCTACTGCAGCTTGGCTTGGCCGGGCTGACGCCGAAGCGCGATGGTCAGGGATGCTCAGCGTAGAAGGCGGATATCATCTTCAACGCCTGTGGCGCGGTGTGACTGATCATCACATCATCGAATCCAGTTTTCTTATCAGCCAAGAAGCGCGACGTATGCACACGCTGATCGCGGAATCGGTTGAGGCATATGCCACCACCAGCCGTCTGGTCGCTGTGAAGAAAGCAGTCGCCGATGAAGCACCAGCGGATGACGGCGAAGACGAAGCGGTCTTGGCCGCTGTGCCCAGCAAAGGCACAACCATCAGCCGCCCCTCAGAATTGCTTGACGCCATATTGGCGAGTGGCCGCAAGGGCCTGTCGATCCAACGCTACAAAGGTCTTGGCGAAATGAATGCGGATCAGTTGTGGGAAACCACGCTCGACCCTAGCAACCGTAGCTTGCTCCGAGTCGAAGTTGTCCAAGCAGATTTGGCCGATGAAATTTTCACCGCACTCATGGGTGATGTCGTTGAACCGCGCCGTGATTTCATTCAGGAAAATGCGCTTAATGTGGCAAATCTGGATGTGTGATCGGGGGCGGGCCTAAGCCCGTTCCCGCGCCACTTCTCTCCACCCGATATCACGTCTGCAAAAGCCAGTTTCAAAGCTGATGGCGTCGACGGCTGCATATGCACGGGTCTGGGCCTCTGCCACTGACTTTCCCTGAGCGGTTATGCTGAGCACTCGGCCCCCGTTTGCGGTCAGCGTATCGCCGTGTTCTGCTGTCCCCGCGTGAAAGACTTTGGCATCGCCAACATTGCCGATTTCAATGATACCGCCTTTTTCTGGGGTGCCCGGATAACCTTTGGCGGCCATCACCACAGTCAGCGCGGAATCATTACAAAAAACGGGCATTTCCGCTTCATTCAAGCGGCCTTCTGCGACGGCAAGCAGCAGCGCTGCCAAGTCACCTTCAAAGCGTTTCAAAAGCACCTGCGTTTCCGGGTCTCCAAAACGGGCATTATATTCGATCAGCTTGGGGCCATCCTCGGTAAGCATCAGGCCTGCGAAAAGGACACCGCTATAGGGTGTTCCCGCAGCAGCCATGGCTGTGACGGTGGGCTGAATGATGTACGTCATAACCTGCGCTTCGAGAGCGGGCGTGAGCACGCGGGCAGGGGAGTAGGCACCCATACCGCCAGTGTTGGGTCCGGTGTCGCCTTCGCCAACGCGTTTATGATCCTGTGCAGACCCGAACGCGACAGTGGAAAAGCCGTCGGTAAGTGCGAAAAAGCTCGCTTCCTCACCCGTCATAAAATCTTCAATGACGACAGATGCCCCGGCATCCCCAAAACCACCCCCGAACATATCTTCAATCGCGGCGCGTGCCTCATCGCTAGTCTCAGCAATAATGACACCTTTGCCAGCGGCAAGGCCGTCTGCCTTGATGACCACAGGTAGCCCGAACTTAGCCAGACCGATTAGCGCATCTGCTTTGATGGTGTAACGTTCGTAGGCCGCCGTCGGGATGTTTGCGGCAGAGCACATATCCTTGGTAAAGCCTTTGGACCCTTCCAATTGTGCGGCTGCTTTGTTGGGGCCAAATACGAGCACACCTGCCCCGCGCAGGCTGTCGGCGAGGCCATCAACGAGTGGCCCTTCGGGGCCAACCACGACCAAAGTAATGGCGCGTCCTGCACAAAAGGCGATCACCGCGCTATGATCGGCGATATTGAGATCGACCAATTCGGCGTCTTCGCCTATGCCGGGGTTGCCCGGTGCGGCGTAAAGGCTATCACAGAGTGGTGACTGCGCGAGTTTCCAAGCAAGTGCATGTTCGCGTCCGCCGCTACCGATCAACAGGATATTCATGGCCGAAGATGTTCCATTAAAAGAAGATGCGTCCCGTCTGTTAGCCGAGGAGCGCAGCGGCGACAACGCAGGTGCGCTGTCGGTAAGTGAAATATCTGCACTGCTCAAACGTCATGTTGAAAGCGGGTTCAGCCATGTGCGGATTCGCGGCGAAATTTCGGGGTTTAAGCGCGCAGCGTCAGGACACCTTTATTTGTCGCTCAAGGACGAAAATGCCAAAATTGACGGTGTGATGTGGAAAGGGGGGGCAACGCGTCTTGCCTTCGTGCCCCAGGACGGGGTCGAAGTAATCGCGACTGGGAAGCTCACCACCTATCCCGGGCGGTCAAACTATCAGATCGTGATCGAAACGATGGAAGTAGCGGGCGAGGGCGCTTTGTTGGCCTTGCTTGAAAAACTGAAAGCGAAACTTGCGGGTGAAGGCCTGTTTGACCCCATAAATAAGCGTTCTTTGCCTTTTCTTCCGCGCATAATTGGTGTTGTCACATCACCAACTGGTGCTGTGATTCGTGATATTTTGCACCGTCTGGCTGACCGTTGCCCGACACGGGTGATCGTCTGGCCAGTGTTGGTGCAAGGAAACGGGGCCGCTGCCCAAATCGCCAGCGCCATTGACGGCTTTTCTGCAATGGCGGACATGAACCGCCCTGATTTGGTGATCGTTGCGCGCGGCGGTGGTTCAGTTGAGGATTTGTGGAGTTTCAATGAGGAAGTGGTCGTGCGCGCAGTCGCAGGCTGCTCAATTCCGATTATTTCAGCGGTTGGACATGAAACCGACACGACACTTTGCGATTTTGCTGCTGATGTCCGTGCGCCTACGCCAACTGCTGCGGCGGAATTGGCAGTTCCTGTGCGCAATGACTTGCTCGCCGCATTGCAATCAATGGGCGCACGGTCACTACGGATGGTGCAGCGGTATCAGGAACGCGGGGCCGAACGATTGGAAAGCACCGCGCGCCGCCTCCCGACATTTGACACATTACTTGGGCCTCAACGCCAGCGGGTGGATGATTTGGGGGAGCGATCAAAGCGTGGCCTGGGGCGGATGGTGTCGGATGCACGCGGTGATCTTGCGCGACGGGCGGGCGCGCTTCGGCCAGTTGCTTTGGTCCAAAAGCTTGACTTTGCGCGCGGGCGGCTTGATCAATTGTGGCGCGTCGCGGCGTCGTTGCATCCCGATGGTCCGTTGAAGCGCGGATATGCCCGCGTCGAAAAACGGTCTGGCGGTGTGGTGAGCAGTGCGGCTTCGGCGCGCGCGGCAGGGGCACTGACCCTTCATTTTGCAGACGGTTCAGTTGATGCACGGCTTGAGCGTGCCGGCACACCGGCCTATGGTAAGCCAAAGCTCGATCAGCCCGATTTGTTTTAAGGCCAGATTTTTAGGCCAGTTTTTTTGAGGAGTAACCCCATGTTGATGTCACAAGGCGGAAAGCCAGCGCGCCTTCATTACATGGCCAATGGATTTCGTGTTCTCGTCCACGGCGATCATGTGACTTGCGCCGTGTCAGGTGAGGCCATCGCGCTTGAAGGACTGCGCTATTGGAGTGTGCTCAAACAAGAAGCCTATGCCACCGCTGACATTGCGACGAAGGCTGCGCTCAGCCAGTGAATGTGCTGAAAACCGGATTGACCTCGGTTATCCTTGTGACACTGCCGGGCAGTTGCATCGCGCAGACTTTGCCGCCCAAGCCAAAACCTATGTCGGTCATGCAAGTCGTAAAACCCGCTGTTCCGCCAGTTGCGGTCGGCCCATTCTTGCTGGACCGTAATCCAGAACAAGGTCGCCTCGCACGCGGATTTGTTCCTGTCGGCACAAAACGGCTTGTTATTGACGGGCGCGATGTTGCCTTTGCCACTGACCGCCGCTTTGTTGTTGGTTTTGGTCGTGACTATGCTGTGTCAGCATTGATGACGGCATTTTTGGAAGATGGTCGGTCAGTGACCAGCCGCATGCCGGTACAACCGCGTAAATGGATCACTGAAAATCTGGCAAGATTATCGCACCACGCGCAACCAGATGCAGAGTTTCAAGCGCGACGCCCGGCAGAGCTCGCGCAAATTAACGCTGCGCGACGGGTGGTGACTGATGCAACGGGATGGCGGCAAAATTTTATCTGGCCTGCACGCGGTCGGATTTCAGGTTTTTTTGGTTCTCAGCGTATTTATGCGGGGCAACCTGGCGCGCCACATAGTGGTGTCGATGTCGCTGGTGTCACTGGAACGCCGGTCGTGTCTCCCGCAGACGGCATTATTATTTTGGTTGCATCAAGCCCTTTCACTCTCGAAGGGAATCTGCTGATGATTGATCACGGAATGGGCGTAAACAGCGCGCTTCTGCATCTATCGCACATTGATGTGAAAGTGGGTGACTGCGTTCAACAAGGACAACGGATCGGCGCGATTGGGATGACGGGGCGTGCAACTGGCCCGCATCTGCACTGGGGAATGAAATGGCAGGATGAACGGCTTGACCCGCAAGCGATAGCGGGGCCGATGGGCCTCGTGCGCTAAAAAAACTGGGGGGCCGAACTGATACGCGTTTCGGCCCCCACCCCCCCCCTACGCCACACGGGGAAACGGATGAAAAGGTTATGAAATTTGCTGAGAGGCGGACCCACCTAACGGGAGTCGAGAGGACCGCCCCTCAGCACCATTCTGACGAAACTCGATACGCGCTCGTTCAGAATGAAAAGAAAATCTTTGTCAGCACCTCCGACTGTCTGACTTGTCGATGGCGCGTCCTGCAAGTGCACCTACTCCAGCGCCGATTATGGCTCCTGTC
The DNA here is from genome assembly GCA_043760405.1 of Sphingomonadales bacterium. GTDB lineage: Bacteria > Pseudomonadota > Alphaproteobacteria > Sphingomonadales > Sphingomonadaceae > Aquisediminimonas. The sequence continues at coordinate 5,529 of JAYUPB010000026.1, read as the reverse complement.
GTTTTGTCGCCGCGGCGGCTAACAATGGTGCGTCCCAGCAAGCCGCCCGCAATCGCGCCGATGATCAATCCACCGGTTCCCTTATCACAGCGTTGCGTGCGATATTGACGATCGTTGCGGTTGTTCCGATCATTCTGATCGTCGCGGTCATCATAATATCCGGAGTTTTGATAATAGTCATTATTGTAGTTATTGTAATTCCGGTGTCCTGCAAATGATGGTGTTGATGGTGAAAGTGTTATTACTGCAATAGTAATAAGCGATCCAATTTTTTTATTAAAAAATTTCATCATATATTCCCATCAGGAGATAAGGTTACCATATTAGCTTCATAAGAAAGGATTATTATTGATCCTGACTTCTGATAATGATGATTTAGGGGTGCTCTGTTTAGCTGAACCTGAATATGTCTGTTAGCTTAGGTTCATGTAGAACAACGGGTTTCACTCGGAGAGCTTTGCGCTATGAATATAGGGCATGCGCCACCTTTTCCTCATTATTCTCTGCGGTATTTTTCTGCTGGTTTTGCCGTCGTCAGCGCAGGTCGCTTTGCCACAAATTCCAGAGCAAAATATTGAAATTATTGCGAAAAAAATCGCGCTCAATCATCCCCATTCTGAGCACAAAAGGGTCGGCGGCCTGATTTTTATCGATGGATGGACGTTAATGTCCAACAACCCAAATTGGGGCGGTATCTCTGCTATGGCACGGGTTGGAAATGAATTTATTTTGATTAGCGATGCGGGCGGGGTGATCGAATTCCCGTTTGATAAACAGAATCTTTCAACACAAGCCCGAATCAGGGAAGTTCCAAAAGGCTGCGGCATGCACTGGATCAAATCTGACCACGATACAGAGTCGCTGACCAAAGACCCCCTGACGGGGTCATATTGGATCGGGAGGGAATGGGGTAACACTGTTTGCAAGTTGAAGTCTTCACTGCGGACGACAACGAAAGAGCGCATTATCCCTGAAATGCGAATGTGGCCGCGGACAGGCGGTGTGGAGGCGATGGTGCGGCTTCAGGATGGTCGTTTTCTGGCTTTTGCGGAACGCGCTTTGCTGGCTGATGATCCATTAACCCCCGTTCTGCTCTTTTCAGGGGACCCAACCAATGACACGGTACGGACAAAGCTGTTAAAATACCGCGCTCCAGTTGGATTTCGCCCTGTTGATGCAGCGCAGCTTCCTGACGGGCGCATCTTGGTGTTGAACCGTCGGTTCGCACTGCCGTTCAACTTTACGACCAAATTGGTGATCATTGATCTTGCCATGGTCAACAGCACAGCGACGCTGCAAGGGCAAGAAATCGCTTACTTCGCCCCCCCCATGGTATCTGATAATTTTGAAGCGCTCGCCATAGAAAGCACAAAGGACGGACCCATAATATGGATCGCGTCCGATGATAATTTTCTATTTCTGCAGAAGACTTTGTTGCTGAAATTCCGACTGGCGGAATAAGGGGCCTGAATTAGGCGGCAACAGCAACTTTTTTGGTCTTGGCAATATCGCGCTTGAGGCGGCGTGCCTTCAGGCTCAATTTATCTTCTGATGTTTTGGTAAGCCAATTGTCAAGACCGCCAACATGTTCAACTGAACGCAAACCGTGCGTTGAAACACGCAGCTTCACGCCTGTGCCCAGTGATTCTGACAAAAGCGTTACATTCTGCAAATTGGGCAGAAAGGTGCGCTTGGTCTTGTTGTTGGCGTGCGACACATTGTGTCCTACCTGGCGACCTTTGCCGGTCAGCTCGCAAATGCGCGACATAATATAAAATCCTGAATCTTGTATCTCGGAAAGGCTGGGCAACTAGCGGCAATGGTTGCTTTCGTCAACCGTCTGTCCCGCCTATTGATGCGTTATGATGATTCCCCTTCCGGACCCTATGCGCATGGCGCTTGATATGGCGCAACAGGCCGCTGACGCAGATGAAGTGCCGGTTGGCGCGGTCATAATGCGCGGCAGCACAGTTATAGCCAGTGCCGCCAATGCGATGCGATCAAAGATGGACCCAACCGCACATGCAGAAATGGATGCGATTCGCGCAGCGGCACATATTTTGGGGAATGAACGATTGGATGGGTGCGACCTTTGGGTGACTTTAGAGCCTTGTGCGATGTGTGCCGGTGCTATTGCCCACGCTCGCATAGCCAGGCTTTATTTTGGAGCGGCCGATCCAAAGGGCGGCGGCGTCGATCACGGCGCCCGCGTTTTTGCGCAAGACACATGCCATCACCGACCAGAAATTTACGCGGGCTTTGGGGAAAAGGAAGCCTCTGCCCAGTTGCGCCGTTTTTTTGCTGAACGCCGCGCATAGGGTCACGCATAAAACTTGTGATTTACGGCTTTTCGTTGCAAGAAAGCCAATATTGCTATGGCCACCCCCCTCTATCCTTTGGTTTTGACGCCCTTTCCGTGGGCGGATGTCGCGATCATCATCGGGCTGATTGCCCTTAACGGTGTGTTTTCAATGTCGGAACTGGCGATTGTTTCGGCGAGAAAGGCGCGGCTGGAGGCCATTACCAAAAAAAGCCAAAGGCGCGGCGCGCAAACGGCCTTATCACTTGCTGCTAACCCAAGCCGATTTTTGTCAACGGTGCAGATCGGCATTACACTAATTGGCATCATCGCGGGGGCCTATTCAGGGGCGAGCCTCGGAGGGCCAGTGTCCCAACGTTTGATGCGTTTAGGCTTTTCTGACACTTTATCGATTAACGGCGGGTTTGCACTTGTTATTGGCATAACGACTTATTTCTCGCTGGTGATTGGTGAATTGGTACCCAAGCAATTTGCGCTTCGCTCACCGGAACCCATTGCGATTATTATGGCTGTGCCCATGCTCTGGCTTGCAAAATTAACCGCGCCGATTGTGTGGTTGCTGGACAGGTCCAGTGCGCTTATTTTCAAAATTCTCCGCATGAACCGCGAATCAGAAAATCACGTCACTGCTGAGGAACTCCATCTGATTGTCGCCGAAGCCAGTAAATCAGGCGTGATTGAAGAAAGTGAACGCGCGATCATTTCAGGCGTCGTGCGCCTTGCCGACCGCCCTGTGCGCGAAGTGATGACGCCGCGGACAGAAATTGACTGGATTGATGTCAACGCGAGCCTAGCAGCGATTCGTGACCGCATCCTTGCAACACCGCACAGCCGGATGCCCGTTGCGGAAGGATCTGTTGATCAGATCATTGGCGTTGTCCAAGCGCGCGACATTGTCGTAGCGCAGTTGGAGGGCAAAAAAATCGACCTTCGTGCATTGATGCGACAAGCGCCGATCATTCCAGACCAAGTGGACGCCATGGACGCATTAGAGGCTCTGCGCAAAGCAGATGTGCCAATCGCACTTGTACACGATGAATATGGCCATTTTGAAGGCATTGTAACGCCCGCTGATCTCTTGTCTGCAATCGCGGGTGATTTCGCGTCTGATCAGGATGAAGGCGAAGATCCCGCCATAATTGAACGCGAAGACGGCAGTTTCTTGATCGCGGGATGGATGACCGCCGACAGTCTTTCAGAACGCCTGGGAATAACTCTCCCTGATGACCGCGACTTTGCAACGGTTGCGGGCTTTGTTTTAGAAGTGATGAAGCGTCTTCCAAATGAAGGGGAACATTTCATCGAACAAGGCTATCGTTTTGAAATTGTTGATATGGATGGCCGCAAGATCGATAAATTGTTGGTGCAGGTCGTCTAGGGCCTGTTCCTAGCCTTCTCGGTGATAGGGGTGGCCAGCAATGATACTCGTCACGCGGTAAAGTTGTTCGACCAGCATCGCGCGAGTCAACATGTGCGGCCACGTTGCTTTCCCAAATGCGATCATTAGTGTAGCTGACGCGCGTTCTTCCGTGGTCAGGCCGTCGGCGGCTCCGATCATGAAGCGCAGTTCGCGCGTTCCGGCATCGCGCCAGGCCTCGACCCTCTTTGCAAATGCAGTGGAGCTAAGCTGTTCTCCGGTTTCATCCAGAGCGATGATGATTGTAGCAGGGCCAGTGGGGGGTTGCTTGCCACCTGTGTCGGGCAGCTCCGTGATAGAGAAGGGCCACGTAATGCGTTTTGTATAACGATCAATCAGGTCAGTTTCGGGGCAACGGCCCATTTTACCGCGCGCGACAATGTGCAGTTTCAAATGAGGTCTGGTGCTTCTGGCGCATCGCCAAAGGCCCACATCCGTTCCAGATTGTAAAAACTACGCACTTCAGGCCTGAACAGGTGGACAATGACATCGCCTGCATCGATTAAGACCCAGTCTGCTGTTGCAAGGCCTTCAATCCGAACTTGCCGGCCGCATTCTTGCTTGATTTTTTGTTGAAGCTTTGATGCCATAGACGCGACTTGGCGCGTTGAACGCCCGCTTGCGATGACCATATGGTCCGCAATTGTTGATTTTCCAGCCAACGGAATTGAAATCGTTTCTATCGCCTGATCATCGTCGAGCGATTGAAGAATCAATTGATGCAGCATTTCCACACTGTCTGCTTGCAAGATTGGTTTAGCTTTTGCCTTTGCAGGCGAGCGTTTGGTGGCGGGCTTTATAGCGGCGGGCGTTTGGGCAGCAGGCAAGAAACGAGTCCTTAAGTGATCATGCGACGCGTAATAGGATCGCGCACAGGATGGGGTGAAAAATCGCGCTGCCAATCGGGATCAGCCAGACGCAGCACGGTTGCGGAGGTTTTGTCAGGGCGAAAGCGCAAGTGCACGAGCGCCGGGGTTCTCCACTTCGTCCAGTGTTTAGATTGGTTCACAGGCCGGACGAATTGCCGGAACCAGCCCATCGCCAGTGCAGCGCGAGCAGTATCATTATAGCGTGGACGCGCGAAAACCGCAATCGGCATCATTTTGGCAATTTTACGCCAGTCTTTCCAACGGTGAAACTGCGCCAAATTGTCCGCGCCCATCACCCAGATAAAACGACGATTTGGATAAAGCCTTATAATTTTGCGCAGCGTGTCAACGGTGAAGCGCGTGTCCAAATGCTGTTCAATCGCGGTCGCCATAATGGGGCTGCGCCGCGCCGCTCGTTGAGCCGAGCGGAGTCTGATGGGCAGGGGCGCCATGTCTTTCGCGTCTTGCTTAAGTGGATTTCCAGGTGATACGAGCCACCAGACTTCATCAAGATTGAGCGCGCGGCGTGCATTCATGCTGATATGCTTATGGCCGCGGTGTGCTGGGTTAAACGACCCGCCAAGAAGCGCCGTCGTGATCAGGGGCGTATCTGCCCAGTACCGCGCACCAGCCATTTATAGGTGGTCAGGCCCTCTAGCGCGACAGGGCCGCGGGCATGGAGGCGGCCGGTCGCAATACCAATTTCAGCACCAAGGCCAAATTCGCCGCCGTCGGCAAACTGCGTCGAGGCATTCCACATGACAATAGCTGAGTCGACGGTTGAAAGAAAATGTTCCGCGCGCGATACATTCTCGGTCACGATTGCGTCCGTATGATCAGAACCATGCGCTGCAATATGGGCAATCGCTCCCTCAACCCCGTCAACCAGCTTCACCGAACAAATTGAATCAAGATATTCAGTG
>JAYUPB010000025.1:0-16648 GCA_043760405.1 Sphingomonadales bacterium | reverse complement strand
CCAGCACTTACTCTGTGGTTGTGGGGGGCGCCACATCCTTTTCGCTGTCCACCACTGGAGGCGTAACGCCGTACAGTTACCAGACGGAGCCATTCGTCGGTACAGCACCTGCCCCCGGACTAACCATGTCCGCCGCAGGCGTGATCAGCGGGACGCCGACCACAGCAGGATCGACCACCACCTCAATCCGCGTGACGGACGCCAGTACTGGCCCCGGCAGTTATTTTGAGCTTGAATCTCTGACCATCAACGTGGTTGCCGCCCCGACAGTCTCCATCACCGTCGCGCCCGCCAGTGTGAGCGAAGACGGCGCGACCAATTTGGTTTACACAGTCACCCGCAGTGCGGCATTGGCATCTCCAACAACGGTCAATATCACGACAAGCGGTACAGCGACTTCAGGAACGGATTATATCGGAGGGATTACGAGCGTTGTTATTCCAGGCGGCGCGGCGTCTGCGATCATCACAATCAACCCATCTGTAGATGCCCTTGTTGAACCAGATGAAACTGTGATTTTACAGGTTGCGGCTGGAACCGGCTATACGGTGGGTGCGCCTGCCGTTGCGACAGGGACAATCCTGAATGATGATGTGCCTTCGGCCTCCATATCAGTTGCACCTGCAAGTGTTGCAGAGGATGGCGCGCCTAACCTTGTTTATACTGTGACGCTTAATCAGGCGCCCAATAATCCGGTTACAGTGAACCTGACCACGACCGGAACTGCGACCTCTGGTACTGATTATACGGGGTCTGTGACCAATGTATTGTTCAACACTGGGGTTACAACGGCGACAGTGACAATCAACCCAACCGCCGATATCACGATTGAAAGCGATGAAACGGTGCTTGTTACAGTTGCAGCTGGGATAGGCTATACGGTTGGTGCTCCGGCAAGTGCGACCGGCACGATTTTGAATGATGAAACCACCACGGTGTCGATCAATGATGTCACGCTGTCTGAAGGTAATGCAGGAACCACCAATGCGGCCTTCACGGTTACGCTGTCAGCACCTGCGGGCGCGGGCGGGGTCAGTTTCGATATTGCGACAGCCAATAACACCGCAAGTGCGGGCAGTGATTATGTCGCGCAGTCTTTGACCGGGCAGGTGATCGCGGCTGGAAACAGCAGCGCGACCTTTACTGTAACCGTCAATGGCGATCTTAAAAACGAACTTGCTGAGACGTTTTTCGTCAACATCACCAATGTCACAGGTGCGACCATCGCCGATGGTCAGGGTCTTGGTACCATCAGCAATGACGATGCTGTGCCCAGCCTGTCGAGCGGGAATGTGACACTAGTCGAAGGGAACAGCGGCACGTCGACCGCGACCTTCACAGTCACTCTGAACACGGCCAGCGGCCAGACAGTGACCGTAAACTATGCCACGTCCAATGGCACAGCGACGGCGGGCAGTGATTATACAGCAACCAGCGGTACGCTGACTTTTGTTGAAGGCGAAACAAGTAAAACTGTCACTGTCACCATCGCTGGCGATACTGTACCTGAAAATGACGAAGCATTTTCGCTGACCCTGTCGGGGGCAACCAACGCAACGCTCGCAACGGCCTCCGTGACGGGCACCATCACCAATGATGATACGCCGGTGGCGTCGATTTCTGTCACTCCCTCTTCGGTTTTAGAGGATGGCGCGCCGAACCTCATTTACACAGTAACGCTTGATCAGGCTGGTGTTGTGCCGATCACGGTCAACATTTCCAACGGCGGAACCGCGACGTCTGGCAGTGATTACAGCGGCGGGGTTACAAGTCTTGTCTTCGCATCAGGTGTGACGGTTCAGACGGTGACGATCAACCCGACCGCAGATGCCGGCATTGAGCCCAATGAAACTGTCATCCTGACGCTGACATCGGGGACGGGCTATAGCGTTGGTGCACCAGCATCCGCGACTGGAACAATTTCCAATGACGACCTGCCAACAGTCTCTCTTGGCGTGTCCCCGGCAAGCGTCGTCGAGGATATTGGCACTGGCATTGTTTTCACAGCCACGTTAAATCAGCCATCACTTTCTGTGACGACGATTGCACTGGGGACGTCAGGGACGGCGACTTCTGGAACTGATTATACCGGAGCATCATCCAGTATTGTGATTGCGGCGGGTGCCACAACGGGAAGCATCACGATCACACCGACATCAGATACGGTCGTGGAACCCGATGAAAATGTGACGCTCACGGTAAACGCAGGCGCCGCTTATGTTATCGGTGCGCCGTCAAGTGCAACGGCGACCATCACCAATGATGATGTTCCAACTGCGTCGATCACCGTTGCTCCGACCAGCGTTCAGGAAGATGGTGCTGCGAACCTCATTTACACAGTCGCACTTAATCAGGCGGCCAACGCACCCTTTACTGTCAATGTGACGAGCAGTGGTACGGCTGTTTCTGGCAGTGATTATAGCGGTAGTGTGTCCAGCCTAACCTTCGCTGCGGGTGTGACCAGTCAAACAGTGACGATCGATCCTTCCGCAGATACCGGCGTAGAAGCCAATGAAACTGTCATCCTGACACTGGCATCAGGGACAGGCTATAGCGTTGGCACACCAGCATCAGCGACAGGGACAATTTCCAATGATGATGCCGCAACGCTCAGCATAAATGATGTGTCACTTGCCGAAGGAGATAGCGGCAATAGCATAGCGACCTTTACGGTCAGTCTTAGTACAGCCGCCGGTCCTGGTGGCGTGAATTTCGATATTGCGACGGCCAACGGTACTGCGACTGCGGGAAGTGATTATGCCGCTCAAGCGTTGACGGGGCAGATCATTCCTGACGGTAGCAGCAGCGCGACATTCGCGGTCACAGTCAATGGTGATACGGGCAATGAGCCCAATGAGACCTTCTTGGTCACTGTAAATAACGTTACGGGGGCGACCATCGCGGACGGGCAAGGGCAGGGGACTATCACGAACGATGACGCCGTTCCCACGCTGTCGATTGGAAATGCAAGCGTTGTTGAAGGCAATTCTGGCACAGTAACAGCCAGTTTCACGGTTACACTGAACACCGTTAGCGGACAGAATGTGGCTGTCGATTTTGCCACGTCCAATGGCACAGCCACGGCTGGTGGGGATTATGTTTCACAATCCGGCACACTCACTTTCACGCCTGGACAAACAAGCAAGACAGTTTTGGTGACCGTCAACGGCGATACGACTCCTGAAAGTGATGAAGCCTTTACGGTTGTCCTTTCAAATGCAGTAAATGCTGCGCTGTCCGCATCAACCGGGCTTGGCACCATTACCAATGATGATGTTCCGGTCATTGTCGGTCCAGCAAGCGTGCCAAATGCAACCGTGGCAACGGCCTATAGCCAAGTGATCAGTGCGACAGGCGGGACAGGGCCCTATAGCTTCACCGTGTCATCTGGCGCATTGCCAGCGGGGCTGACCTTGTCACCTGCGGGCTTGCTCTCCGGCACGCCAACCGCTGGCGGCAGCTTTGGATTTTCGGTGTCTGCGACAGATAGCAGCGCATCGCCCGGGCCCTATGCTGGCAGTACCAGCTATACACTTGTCGTTTCGTCGCCATTGCTTAACCTTCCAACGACGGGCCTATCCAGCGGTGCGTTAAACGCAGCTTATACGGCACCGCTATTGCCTGCGACGGGGGGAACGGCTCCTTATAGCTATGCTGTAACGGCCGGAAATTTACCCGCAGGTCTCATCCTGACACCCGCTGGCACGGTCAGTGGCACGCCCACTGCATTTGGCGCCTTTAGCTTTACAGTAACAGCGACGGACAGCAGCACGGGGACCGGTCCTTACACAGTGTCGCAAACCTATACTGTGACGATCATCGATGCCGCACCCATCGCCGGTGCCGCATCAATCTCGGTAAGTTACAATGCTGGGGCTGGACCCATCACCCTGACCTTATCAGGGGGTGTGCCAACATCGCTTGCAATTACGACACCTCCTTCAAATGGCACAGCGTTGATCAGTGGAACGGTGATCAGTTATCAACCCAATCCCGGTTTTGCAGGTGTCGACAGTTTTGCTTATACGGCATCCAACGCAGGTGGCACGTCTGCACCGGCGACGGTTTCGATCACTGTGGGCGGTCCGACAATCACGGTGTCCGCCGCGGGACCGCTGTCCGCTGTTGTCGGTACGCCGTACAGCCAGACCTTTAACTGGTCAGGGGGCACTGCCCCATATTCAGCATATCAGGTGTCGAATTTGCCCGCGGGCCTTTCGATCACGGGTTCTTCTGCGAACAGTGTTACAATATCCGGAACGCCGCGTGCATCGGGAAGCTATGCGCTGAATGCAGTGGCGACGGACAGCAGCACGGGGACAGGGCCATTCACGATTGGCCAAATATTCACGCTGAACGTCGGGGCTCCGAATTTGCTCCTCACGCCCAACGCCGGTGCATTCACGGCACCCTATGCGACCCCTTATACGCAGACATTTGTGGCAAGCGGCGGGGTCGGTCCATACCAATATAGTGCGACTGGTGCATTGCCAGTTGGGGTGACACTCACTCAGACATCAGGGATTCTTTCGGGTACGCCAACGACGACGGGGGCCTTCAGTTTCACTGTTGTGGCAACCGACACGGGCTCTAGCGGCACGGGTGCACCGTTTTCTGTGTCATCTAACTACACTTTAACCGTCGCCGTGCCGACCATCACGATCGCACCGGGAACCCTCACAAATGCGACTGCGGCTTCACCTTATGCGGTTCCTTTGGTCGCTAGTGGGGGTGTTGCACCTTATAGTTTCACGCTCACTTCTGGCGCTCTACCAATCGGGTTGACGCTTTCAACGGCGGGTGTTTTGAACGGCACACCAACGGCAACCGGAACAGCGTCCTTCACTGTGCAGGCAAGGGATGCAAATGGGCAATTGGGCACGGCGGCTTATACTCTGGTTATGGTTGCGCCAACTTTGGTCGTGACGCCTGCAACGTTACGGCCCGCAACCATTGGTATTGCGTATAATCAAGCGCTGACCACCAGCGGCGGGATTGCGCCCTATACTTATGCGGTGAGTGCAGGCAGTTTGCCAACTGGTTTGACGGTTGGGGCGACCTCAGGCGTGATCAGTGGCACCCCGACCAGCGCGGGGACATTCAATTTTTCAGTAAGCGTGCGGGACAGCACGGGAGGAACGCCGGCGACCGCAACGATCAGCCTTTCTCTGATTGTGTCAGCCCGCCCAAATCCAGCAAATGATCCAGAAGTGAAGGGCATTGTGCAGGCGCAGGTGGATGCCACGCGCCGTTTTGCTTCAACCCAGATCGGCAACTTCTCGCGCCGTCTAGAAAATATGCACGGTGGAGAAGAAAACAGTGGCGGCGGTCTTCAGAATGGTTTGCGGTTTGCTCCCACGCCATCGCTGTCACGCTGCATGGAAACATCGCTTGCAGTGAATGATCAAAACTGTGCTTCCATTGCAAATGTGGTTGCGGCGGCTGCGCAAGGCGGCGGCAATACAGCGGCAGCGGCCCCAACAGGACAGGATGGCGTTTTACCCTATACAATTTGGACAGAGGGCAGCATTCGTTTTGGTGAACGCGATCCGACAACGGGACAAACCAAGCTACAATTTGAAACTGACGGTGTTTCAGTAGGGATTGATCACCGATTTGATCCTTCCTTTGCCGCCGGAATCGGGTTTGGATATGGCAAGGATAGGGTCGATGTTGGCAAGGACGGGTCACGGAGCAATGGCACTGCAAAGGCCGTGGTGATCTATGCCAGCAAGATGCTGGGAGAGACGCTCTATATTGATGCGATGACAGGCTATCAGTGGCTTGATTACGATCTGCGCCGTTACGTCACATCGACTGGCGGCCTTGTCACAGGACAGCGCAGCGGGACACAGTGGTTTGCGTCAGTCACAGCAGGTGCTGATTTCCGCAGTAATGATTGGCACATCATGCCTTATACGCGGCTCGACATCACGCGTGCAGACTTGAAAGGATATGCAGAGTCCGGCGATCCAATCTTTGGGTTACGTTACCTCAATCAGGATATTGATTTCACAGCGCTTAGTTTGGGGCTGCGGGTCAATTATGATTATGTTGCGCGCTGGGGCACATTTTCACCGTTGCTGCGTCTGGAATATCAGAATGATATTGAACGGAGCGGAGAAGCAAGCCTGACTTACATTGACCAAGTGACAGGACCATTTTTCGCTATTCCTCTGTCACGGCGTGATCGCAGTCAATTTACATTCGGTATCGGTGGGAAAGTTGAACTGAAACCCAGCCTGTCGATCGATTTGGAATATGTGAAAAAACTCAACTCTGGCTATGATAGCAATGACGGAATCCAGATTGGGATTGGCTACAAATTTTGATGCATAAAGAAATTCAGCGCCGGATTTTTCCACCCTTTATCCGGCGCTGATACCGATCATCATGTGTCGATTGATTTCAGCGCGCGCAGTGACCATAGCGGGCTATGACGTTAAAGCACACATCCCCCTTAGCCGCGGACCTTTACGGCGATCTGCTTGATTCTGCTCCCATCGGGAAACGCAGTTTAAGGGATTATTTTCCGGGCATATCGATCACAGTTGTGGCCTCACTTGCGGCGGCTTGGTTATCGGAACATTACGGCGCGCCACTGATGTTGATGGGGCTGTTGATTGGCCTTGCGTTTAACTTTGCCAATGCCGACACGCGGTTACACCCTGGTCTCGGACTTGCATCAACGACGCTGCTGCGTTGGGGCATTGTTCTTGCTGGGGTTCAGATCACTTTGTGGCAAATTGTTGATTTGGGGTGGGAAAGCTTTGTCTGGATCGCGGCTATGGTCGCAATTGTCACCAGCGTTGGTGCCCTTACGGCGCGCGCATTGGGGCTCAGCGCGGCCTTTGGCACGCTTGCCGGCGGGGCTGTTGCTATTTGTGGGGCTTCTGCGGCACTTGCGCTTTCCACGGTTCTTGGTGAAAAACGCTCCAGCCAAGCACAGCTGACTTTGGTGTTGGTCGCAATTTCGGCTGCGAGTGCGCTCGCCATGTCGATTTACCCGGCCATTGCAGAAGTCTTGGGTTTGACCGAACGGCAAGCGGGTTGGCTGGTTGGCGGCTCCATCCACGATGTCGCTCAGGCGTTGGGGGCAGGATATTCAATTTCAGACACCGCAGGGGAAACCGCAACAATCGTTAAACTGACCCGCGTCGCGATGCTCGCGCCCGCGCTTGCGGTGGTTGCAATGATTTTCCCGACAGGGGAAGATGGCGCAAAAATAAAGTCACGCATCCCTTGGTTTGTTGTTGGTTTCCTTATCATGGGCGCGTTGAATTCTTTTGTCTCTATCCCGGCTTTTATGGTGCTTGGGGCGAAACAAGTGACAAGTGGATTGTTGCTGATGGCCGTGACGGCAACGGGTATCCGCTCACCCATGCAAATGTTGCTCAATCAGGGATGGCGTTCCGCACTGCCGGTCGTCATTGCCACGCTTGTGGCATTTGCACTGAGCACATTGGCTGCATTTTTGATCGCATAAGCGAAAACCATCAGCTGTTTTGTGATGCCCGGTATGACCTAGGTCATTTAAGGCAATTACGCGGGTAATCATCATTGTTAGTGTCGAAATAGTGCGGGTTTTGGACCAAGCTTAATAATGTGACGGAGCGTTGGATGCGTTTGATTTTATTCATTATATTGTCATTCACGGCATCCCCCGCAGCGGCCAGTAATTGGTGGCTTGTTTATGCAGATGGCGCGAAACCAGACCGCAAGGCATATTATATTGACCAAGATTCGATGCAGACACGCAAAGACCCATCAAAATTGATGACGACAGATTTCTCGGTGAAACTGAAAGCGGATGACCTCATTGATTATATCCAGATTGATGGTGAAAATGTTTTTGAATCAAAAAATCAGCCTGCGAAAATTTCAACACAATACCGCGTAAAATGCAGGGAAGGGCTCATCTCCAGCACTTTTGTTCAGGCGCTTTGGCGTCATGACAAAGTGGAATCACTGAAGGAAACCGGTTGGACAGACGCTAAGACTAACGTTGCTCATTCCCAAATTCATAGCTTCGTTTGCGATAGTAAGGGACGCAAAACCAATGAAGCTTTTGTCAATATCGCGAATAACAACAGCGGTCCGATGGACCTGACATGGCAAGCATTTTGGAGTGACGGAGTCGAGCCCAAATGGACATCGTCGCGGACGGCAGATGAAATCATGGCATCAATCGATACCTCATTGGCCGCAGCGCATGAAACAACCAAAAAAATGCAGGAGATTGCGGGCGGAAAACTCCAGCAAATCGAAACTGATCGCGACTCCACAATTTTGGAACAGCGCGCGCTTTTTGCAAAAATGCGTAACAAGGCAACACCATTGCTCCAATCCTGGGTTGGTTTTCGTGAACGCGATGTTGTCGCAAGTTGGGGCGTTCCGGGCAGTTTTCATGATGCGGGCGGAGCGCGTTTCTTAAATTACACTTATGGCTATACAACGTCGCTTGTGGACAGATACGGTAATGCAACGCCTACCGAAACTTGGAAATGTAATCTGACATTTGAAGTCCGCAGTGGGATCATTTCGGATTATCGGTCGAGTGGTAATTACTGCCGCACGGCAGCGGAAAATTTACCGCGTGGGCGACAATAGGATCGGATGACGCTGGCGCGGACATCAAATAACCTCAGCAAATCACCTCTCCTATCACTGGGGGTTGTCCGCCAAATCGGAGGTCGTTATAAACAGGGTTCGCCAAGGCGGCCTATACGAGGTCGCCTTTTTCTATTGCCGCTTTTGGCTGTGCGAACCGTGAAAGGTTGAACCATGACGATCACCCCTTTGATGCCTGTTTATCCTCGGTGCGGGGTGCGTCCAGTGCGCGGCGAAGGGTCTTATCTGATTGGCGAAAATGGCGAACGCTATCTTGACTTTGCCAGCGGTATCGCGGTCAATCTTCTGGGCCATGGCCATCCGCATCTGACCAAAGCGATTGCGGATCAGGCGGCAACACTCATGCATGTGTCCAACCTGTATGGCAGCCCGCAGGGTGAAGCGCTGGCGCAGCGCTTGGTTGACAACACCTTTGCGGACACAGTATTTTTCACCAATTCCGGTGCCGAAGCGGTTGAATGTGCAATTAAGACTGCGCGGCGCTATCACCACGCCAACGGCAACCCAGAACGCAAAACACTGATTTGTTTTAACAATGCGTTCCACGGACGGACGCTCGGCACGATCAGTGCGACCAATCAGGAAAAAATGCGTGACGGGTTTGAACCCCTGTTACCCGGTTTTGCCTATGCTCCATTTGACGATCTGGAGGCTGCACGTGCGCTTGTTAATGAAACGACTGCTGGGTTTCTGGTCGAACCCGTACAGGGTGAGGGCGGTATCCGCCCTGCCAGCCAAGCGTTTCTAAAGGGGTTGCGGGCGATTTGTGACGAACATGGGCTGATGCTGGTGCTTGATGAAGTGCAGGCAGGCGTCGCACGCACGGGCAAATTTTACGCCCATGAACATTACGGTATAACGCCCGATATTATGGCAACGGCAAAGGGCATTGGCGGCGGATTTCCGCTCGGCGCATGTCTTGCGACCGAAGAAGCGGCAAAGGGCATGGTGGTCGGCACCCACGGATCAACCTATGGCGGGAACCCATTGGCGATGGCGGCGGGCAGCGCGGTGCTTGATGTCATATTAGAAGATGGCTTTATGGAAAAAGTGACCGCCACAGGCGACCGTCTGCGCGGTGCTTTGGAACAGTTGATCCCCAATCATGATGATTTGTTTGATCATGTGCGCGGTCTGGGCCTGATGCTTGGTCTCAAATTGAAATCGGACAGCCGCGCATTTGTTGCGCATTTGCGGGACAATCACGGGCTGCTGACGGTTGCAGCGGGTGATAATGTCGTCCGTATCCTGCCGCCTTTGGTCATCGACGAAAGTCATATTGCGGAATGCATTGAACGACTGTCGGCTGGTGCGCGGAGTTACACCCCGCCTGTTGCGGCATGACCCGCCATTTCCTGAGCCTGTCTGACGCGGGCGGGGATGGGATTGCGGCGATGTTGGCAGATGCGCTCGACCGAAAGGCGGCGCGCATTGGCTGGCCGAAGGGCAAAGTGGACGCGGATGCGCCGCTTGCTGGTCATACACTGGCGATGATTTTTGAAAAAAGCTCAACCCGCACCCGTGTTTCATTTGATATGGCGATCCGGCAATTGGGCGGAACCAGCATTGTGATGGATGCGGGGTCGATGCAATTGGGACGCGGGGAAACGATTCCCGACACGGCACGTGTCCTGTCTGGCTATGCCGACGCGATTATGATCCGTACCGATGATCACGCAAAAATTGAAGCCATGGCGGCGCATGCCAGCGTGCCTGTGATCAACGGCCTGACCGACCTATCACATCCTTGCCAGATTATGGCCGATCTTTTGACGGTGCTGGAGGCGGGAAAACCGCTGCCAGGGCTTCAATGGGCGTGGATGGGAGACGGCAATAATGTCCTCAATTCGATCATTGAGGCCGCGGGCTTGATGAAATTCAATGTTCGCGCAGGCTGTCCGCAGGGCTATGAACCTGACGCCGCCTTCATTGATGCCGCACGCGCGAACGGCGCAGCGATTGACATCATGCAAGACGCGGTCGCCGCTGTAACGGGGGCTGATGTTGTCGTTACTGACACATGGATTTCAATGGGGCAGGAACATGTTCATAACAAGCTTGCAGCGATGATGCCTTTTCAGGTCACATCACGTCTGATGGCCCATGCAAAGGCGGATGCGGCGTTCCTCCACTGTCTTCCGGCGCACCGCGACGAAGAGGTCACGGCGGACGTGATTGACGGACCGCAATCGCATGTTTGGGCAGAGGCGGAAAACCGGCTTCATGCACAAAAATCTGTTTTGCTTTGGGCGTTTGGATTGCTGTGAGCGATCTTGATCAAGTCTTGGGCTTTACGATTGCCGCGCGCCATGCCCGTGGCCGCGTGGTGCGGCTTGGCCCAGTTTTGGAAAACATCCTTGCAGCGCACGGATACCCGCCGGTCATTGAAAGGTTGTTGGCTGAAGCACTTGTTTTAACGGCAATGCTGGGATCGACACTTAAAAATGCAGAAGGGCAGATGACCCTTCAGGCGCAGACCGCAGACGGTGTCGTCAGCCTGCTGGTCTGTGATTATCAGGGCGGTGCTTTGCGCGGATATGTGAAACATGATCCAGAACGACTGGCCGCACTGCCGCAAGCGCCGACCCTGGATGATTTGTTCAACAAAGGCTATTTGGCGATCACATTCGATCAGGCGACCAGTGGGGAGCGTTATCAGGGGATTGTCCCGCTTGAAGGTAAGTCCCTGGCCGAGGCTGCTGAAAGTTATTTCAGTCAATCAGAACAGATTCCCAGCCTTGTCCGTATTGATATGACGGGTGATATTGCGGGCGGCATTTTACTCCAGCACTTGCCTGAAGGTGAGGATGGCCGTGACCGTATTCACACCCGTTTGGACCATCCCGAATGGGATAAAGTTGCGATCCTAGGCCAAACGATCAAGGGCATAGAATTGACGGACCCTGATCTTGCGCTTGACCGGATTGTCTGGCGGCTTTTCAATGAGGAAGAGGTGCGTGTCTTTGAACCCATCGCGCTCTCAAAGGGGTGTCGTTGCAATCCGGATCATGTTCGTGATGTGATCCTTAAGTTCTCTGAGGCGGATCGCGCTGAAATGGCCGATGAAAAGGGTGTGATTGCGGTTGATTGTGCTTTTTGCGCAAAAATATTTTCAATAAATGCCGCGTAATTTACAATTAACAACGTTTTGTCGTCATTTGGCCGTAATTTAGAGTGTAAAAAACGTTCAATACAGAAGTTGTGAGAGTGGGTACGCCTCCATGACACTGGCATTGCCAGATTGGTCTAGGACTATTAAACATGAAGCGCTTCATTTTACCAATGCTGATGCTACCATCTGCGGCTTTGCTGGCAGGGGGCACTGCGCCCTCTGCTGGGCAGCCAGAAACAAAGCCTGTTCTGACGGCGCTTGGCATACTTCAACCCGGATTGTGGACGATACAGTCCCCAAACGCGCCCTCTGAAAATCGTTCTTTGTGTGTAACGGATACACAAATGTTGTTGCAACTGCGCCATGCCGCGCAAAGTTGTAAGGTTTTTGTGATTACGAACAGCCCGCGCGAAGCAACCGTGCATTATTCCTGCGCCAGCAGCGGCAATGGGCGGACGACTTTGCGCGTCGAAAATGCGCGGCTTGTGCAAATTGAATCGCAGGGGATCATCAACCGCGCGCCATTTTTGTTCACGGCTGAAGGCCGCCGGGTAGGGGCCTGTGTGGGCGGGGTAGGAAGTTCTGGCCGGTAACTTTTTTGCGCGGAAAGCTTGAACTTGGCGCAGTGCGGGGATAGCGCGCCCAGACTATGACATTCAAACCTGCTTCTGCCGACGCTGCTGCGATTATTCTGCTTTCGGGTGGTCTTGATTCAATGGTCGCAGGGGGATTGGCGCGCGCCGCTGGATACCGGCTTTTCGCGCTGACCATTGATTATAACCAACGCCACCGGGTTGAATTGGATGCCGCCGTCCGGGTGGCAACGATGCTGGGTGCGGAACGCCATATCATCATGCCGATCAACCTTGCCCTCTTTGGCGGATCGGCGTTAACGGACACAGAAATTGCTGTGCCAAAAGCAGGGGTTGAGCATGGTATTCCAGTTACTTATGTGCCCGCGCGCAATACGATATTCCTTTCGCTCGCGCTGGGGTGGGCAGAGGCCGTTGGCGCCCATGATCTGGTGATCGGGATCAATGCGCTTGATTATTCGGGCTATCCTGATTGCCGTCCTGCCTTTGTCGATGCGTTTGAAGCGATGGCACGGCAAGGAACAAAGGCCGCCGATCACGGCCAAGGCTATACCGTGCATGCGCCGCTGGTGCATATGACCAAGGCCGATATTGCCCGCGCAGCCCATGATTTGGGTCTGGACGTTGGGCAGAGCTGGTCATGCTATGATCCCACCGCCGATGGCCGTCCGTGCGGCGTGTGTGACAGTTGCCGACTGCGTGAAAAAGGCTTTGCAGAGGCGGGTCTACCTGACCCCACACGGGCATGAGTTATGCCATCAAAGAAATTTTCCTGACATTGCAAGGTGAAGGGGTACAGGCGGGACGCCGCGCCGTTTTCTTGCGCTTTGCCGGGTGTAACCTCTGGTCAGGCCGCGAACAGGATCGCAGCACGGCTGTCTGCCAATTTTGCGACACTGATTTTGTCGGTATTGACGGCGAAGGTGGCGGAAAATTTGCGACTGCAGATGATGTCGCGGAAGCAGCTGCCCATTGCTGGGGACAGGCACGCGGCGGCAGACGTTATATCGTTATCACCGGCGGCGAACCCATGCTGCAACTCGATGTCGCTTTGATCGATGCGCTGCACCGCAACGGGTTTGAGATTGGTGTTGAAAGCAACGGCACAATTGCAGCCCCTGTCGGTATTGATTGGCTGTGTATCAGCCCAAAGGCTGGAAGCACCGTCATCCAGCGTTCAGGGGATGAGCTCAAACTTGTCTGGCCCCAACCCGGCAGTGATTGGCGCGATATGGAAGACTGGGATTTCAAGCATTTCCTGATTCAACCAATGGACAGCACTGCGCGCGATAAAAACCGCGCTGCAGCCATTGCATTTGTCATGGAAAATCCACTTTGGCGCTTAACCACCCAAACGCATAAGGTTCTGGGATTACCTTAATAAAATATCTTAGAAAGCCCAGCCACAGGCACTGATATAATGCCCTTTTTTATCCCAACAGCGATTGTCGGTAACAGGAATGCGGGCCGAACCCGTGGGGATGTAAAGGCGGCGAAAGCGTTGTTCGCCAACGGGTTTCAAACTGTTGCGTAATTCCCGCAGCCGTTCGGTGGTCAGGCTACTGAGGCTGCCCTTGGGCGCGAACAGCGCGCGGCGACCAACCGATCCTGCGGTCTGGCAAAACCCCAAAACCCCGCGCACGGTAGAATAATTGCTGATCGTGCGCGTGCCAAATACATCCAGTGCTTTTTGCGCGGCTGACACTGGTTTTTTTGTGCGTTTGAAATAGTTTGAAAGCGCGGCATATCCCTTGGTCAGCTCATCCTTATGGTCATTCAGGATGGCATTATAGTTTTCGGTCGCGCGCAGTGTTGGTTCAAATTGACATTGGAGCGCCGCAAGGTTGAGCGCAGACCGCAAATTCCACAGCAAAGCAGCCTGAATTTCGGTGGGCGTCGCCCCGGGCATTGGGGAATCAAATCCAGCTTCCAACGCTGTCAACGGCGCGCCGCTATAATCTGGGGACTGCCAAAACATTTGCGCTTGGGCGGGTGCTGCCGCGCAAAAGAGGCTGACGGAAATGACGGAAAGTCGAAACAAATTCATAAAAAGCACATCCTTGTTACGCACGCCCTAACAGTCATGCCTTAACGGAGGATGGACAAAAGAAAAGGGCCGCTTGGTTTCCCAAGCGGCCCTTCCTATCAGTAGCGCGGTGAAGCGATTACTTAGCAGCTTCAGCTGGTGCAGCAACGTTTGCGTCTGCAGCAGGTGCAGCAGCAGTTGCGTTTGCATCAGCAGCCATTGCGTCTGCAGCAGGTGCAGCAGCATCAACGTTTGTCATTGCGTCAGTAGCAGCGCCTTCAACAGCAACAGCTTCGTTCATTTCTGTTGCGTTTGCGTCAACAGGTGCTTCTGCCTTGTTGCAAGCAGCAAGTGTCAGGCCAGCAGCAGCAACAAGCGATACGATCATCAATTTTTTCATGTCTTAAACTCCCAAGGTAATAAAGATCCGGATAGTCGGTAGACCTATATACCCAAATCGAAGTAGACATTAAAACATTTTCAACACTTTCTCAAGCGTTTTTGTGCAGGGGCGCTATCGCCTTCAAAAATGAGGGAAATGTCGCGCTTAGAGTGGCGTCAAAGGCTTCAATCTTGGTATCGAATCCAAGTTTTCTTATGCTGGTCACCGCAAACTCTGGTAATCCACATGGGATAATACCGCCAAAGTGGGAAAGATCGGGATCGACATTCACAGAAAAGCCGTGAAATGTGACCCAACGGCGTACGCGCACACCAATGGCACCAATTTTCGCTTCTTTGCCGTCATCAAGCGTCCAGATGCCAATCCGGCCCGGTGCGCGCCACGCCGTGATGCCAATTTCTCCCAAGGCCGCAATCACCCACCCTTCAAGCGCATGGACATAAGCGCGCACGTCTTTGCCGCGCTGACCCAGATTGAGCATGACATAGCCAATCCGCTGTCCCGGGCCATGATAGGTGTACCGCCCACCGCGCCCCGCGGAAAACACGGGAAAGCGGGCGTCGAGCAATTCTTTCGGGTCAGCACTTGTCCCCGCGGTATAAAGGGGGGGGTGTTCCAACAGCCAAATCTGTTCAGGGGATTGGCCCTGTGCGATGGCTTCCGCGCGCGCTTCCATGGCTTCCAAGGCTTCAAGATAGGCGGTCAATCCCGCGCTCTTTGTCCAGAGAATATCCGATTCGCGCTGATGCTCCATAAGGCAGCGTCATTCACGCAAGTGGCTCAGCAATCAAGCGACAGACGATTGCGGCGGCGTGGAGCTTCGCCTAGACCCATTTTTTGAGCGCTGCGTGAGGGATTGAAATGACGTTAAATTATAATCGTATCTGGGATGATGCTGTGTTGCTGGCGCGTAGCCACAAAGAGGTCATTTTGGCAATTGCGGGCGTTTTCATATTCCTTCCGCTTTTGGCGCAAATGTTGTTTGTTGCCCTGCCTGATATAAAAGAACTCAATGCCAATGGCGTTAAAAAGCTGGTCGAATATTATCAGGATAATTTTCTCACGCTCTTCCTCTTCCAGATTCCGGTCATTTTAGGGGTGGGGACATTGTTGGCGCTGTTGCTGTCGCCAGAACGATTGACCGCTGGGGACGCAATTTCGAGGGCAGGGCGCTTTTTTCTTAGTCTATTTGGCTTGAGTCTGCTGACAAATCTGATTTTGATTGTTGGGTTTTTCCCTTTGATCCTGCCGATGTTCTATTTGCTGGGGCGTCTGCTTTTGGCAAAACCGGCGATGTTGGCGGAAGGAATCAGCAACCCCATCACGGCCCTTCAGCGTTCTTTCGCGTTGAGCCGAGGGCAGGGGTGGAAAATTGCTGGTATCATTATCATCGTTGCCATCGTTTTGTGGATCGCCACGGGCGCTGCAACAGCGATTTTGGGAATCATCGCAGCCTTGGTTCTGTCAGAAACTGGTCAGGTGCTGGTCAATCATGTTCTCGCGGCGGTATCGGGTGCGGTGATGTCTACTGTGCTGACCCTATTGGCTGCGGCAACATATCGTCAGGTGATGTCCAACAACGGGACATGAGGCGCACAGGCGCGCGGGATAATGTCGATGAGGCGCGGGTCGGGAAAGGTCTCCACCGCGCTGGCATAGGGCGTAAAGCCAGATTTTCGGTAAAAACTCAGTGCTGCGGGGTGATCAAGCGTGCATGTGTGCACCCACAGCCGGATGACATCCTTGCGCCACGCAGCGGCCAGCGCCTGCGCTATCAACCAGCCGCCATTGCCTTTCCCTGCAAGTTCGGGGACCAATCCGAAATAGGCGAGTTCACATTGGCCCTGTTGGCGGAAATCAAGTTCGAGCATGCCAACTTCTAT
>JAYUPB010000024.1:0-5516 GCA_043760405.1 Sphingomonadales bacterium | reverse complement strand
CCGTTTAGGATATGGAGGTCGCGTTGCGGAGGTATGATAAATACATGGTTCGCCCGGATATCGAGGCCCTCGGTAATTAGTTCGACCGGCATCTGCGTATAGCGCGGAAGAATTTCATGCAGCAGCGTCGATACCGTCCTCAGGTGATTCACGATAACGATCGCCGCACCGAGATCTGCCGGTAAATTCTCGAGCAGGCGTTGATACGCGTCGAGTCCGCCTGCTGATCCGCCCACGCACACGATTGGGACGTTTTGCACCACCATTGATCGGGCACCCCCTTTGTTCTGTGTTCCCTGTAAACACGCCGACCATATTGGCTCACGCGTCGTCGCTGGAGGCTCGGATTCTACTCACGCCAACAACCTGACCGACTTCAACCACGATCATTCCGCCGTTAAAGTCGCTGATGAACCGACGGAAGCTATCGAAACCGGCAATGGGCGGGTTGAACGTCCGGAAAGTTGGCGGATGGGGGCGTGGCGGCGCGCTCGAACGCCGGTGGCGGCTTAGACGAGTTTTCGGTCGTTTGCACAACGTGCCTACTCTTCTGATAGCAGACATGTCGAAACAGGTTGATAGTGCTCGCAAGTCCTCAAAAGACTTGGGACCACCATCGATATTTTTGCCAATTCGCTTTGCAACTTGTCCGTCGCGTCTGCCTTTGCATGAGGCAGTCAAGTTCGGTAGGCGGATATCATGCGGCAAGTGATAATTTTGAACATTCTAGCGATCTGCCTGCTTTCGCTAGGTGCCTGCGCTATGATCGATGTAGGCGCGCGCGAACCGAAACGGGTTGCGATCACCTTCGACGATCTTCCCTTTGCGAATGCGACGACAGCGAATATTATCGAGGCGGTGCAGGCCGACAGTGCTATCCGTCGGGCGTTGGCTCAGCATCGGGCGCCAGCCACTGGCTTTGTAACGGAACTGAACGTTCAAGCTCTGGGCAATTCCGGTCCTGCCATCCTGAGAGGTTGGCTCCGTGACGGTCTCGAACTCGGCAATCACGGTGCCAATCATGTCAGCAGTAACACCCTCGATTTAGCTGGCGTGCGTCAAGAAGTCATTGCCGGTGAAGCAACGCTCATGCCGCTAGCTCGAGAGTTTGATCGCCCGGTGATTTTCTACCGTTTTGCCTATAATCACGTGGGCGACACCGAAGCAAAGCGAGCGGCGATCGAGGGTGTTCTGGCGGAGCGCGGGTATCGCTTGGCAGCGTCCACGATCGATACGTCGGACTATTTATTTGATCGAGCATATGCGCGTGCGGCAAGCGATAGCGTCATGCGACGTCGCATTGAACGGGCATATCTCGATCATAGTCGCACCCAAATTCGCTACTATCAGGAACTGAACCGGCAAGTGCTTGGGCGGGCACCGCCGGCTATCATGCTTTTGCACAGCAACCGGATCAACGCCGCGACGCTCCACCAACTACTTGCTGTATTTCGTTCCGAAGGCTTTGGGTTTACCTCGCTCGCTCAGGCACAAGCCGATGCTGCATACCGAACACCTCCTGTTTTTACGACGCGTTTCGGTCCGATGTGGGGCTACCGCTGGGCTCGGGAACGCCGTGTTCCCTTCGACGGTTCTAGGGAACAAGAACCGCCAGCTTGGCTGCAAAGCTATGCGGAAACTGGTGTCGCAACCGAACGGCCTTAACACCGACGTCCGCTTTTAACGCTTCAGATCCCGATAGCAGACAGGCGGCTCCCTCCAACGTTTAAACCATCCATGACCTTATGAACCTACGGCAGGTTTCAAGCCCGCCAAGGCGGTGCCCGAACGAACGAAATGTTGGCGGAAGCGGCAACGTTGCAATGCCGATGTCAGTTTGATCGCATGCGAAACTGGCAGCAAGAAATGCATCCGGTCCACTCTTAGCGCGAGTCCAGTCCAACATGCGGTTCCATGACTGCCCGCGCTAAGGCATAAGTGCGGCGATGATTGTATTCGGGCCGATGAGTATCACGCTGTTGATTTGCGCTGTGCAGGGCGTGCTGCTTGCGACGCTATTGTGGCGTGCGCCGGTCAACCAAGCGGCGAACCGCTGGCTGGCGTTGCTAATCGTGTCGGTGGCCGCGTTGATGACGCCCTATATTATTGGCTATGCCGGGTTTTATGAGAAGTGGCCGTGGCTCAGCTTTGCGCCGCTGTCCTTTACGATGGCATTTGGGCCGCTGCTCTACTTTTACACGTCTGCGCTGGTAGGCGCACGCCCAGCTTTGGTCTGGCCACATTTTTTGGCTGTGGCGGTTCAATTCCTTGCTTATGCGGCAGTGTTTCCATTTCCGCTGCCTACCAAAGACTGGTGGAACACAGTTGCGCATCGCCCGATCATCGATCCCACATTCGATATTGCCGCACTGGCAAGCATCGCCGCCTACAGTATGGCAGCTTACTTTCGCTTCCGCGCCTGCCGCGCGTGGTTGGGTGAAAATCGTACCGACGGCGCGCAATTCGAGCCGAACTGGATACGCTCTTTTCTCGCCGCGCTGGCGCTGATTGCGGCGATCTGGGCGGGATTCGTGATCGCCAAGTGGTTTGATCCCTCGCGAGATTACTTTGATCAATTTCCACTCTACGTCGGGTTTTCGGTGCTGGTGCTTTATCTCGGCATAGGAGGGTGGCGGCATTCCGAAACGCCGTTTCCGCAAGTGACTGCGCCGCTGCCGCCTGAGCCTGCCGAGCCTACTCCACCGGGCCGTGATTGGGCCGCGCAGGGCAGCGCATGGCTGACGCGCATAGATGCCGAGCAAATGTGGCGCGATCCGGCACTTACGCTGGCTGGCCTGGCGCGCACTCTCGGGACCAACACCACTTACCTCTCGCGCGGGCTGCGCGAGGCGACAGGTGACAATTTCAACGCGATCATCAACCGCCGACGAGTCGCAGCGATGCAGCGGCTTCTCGCCGGGCCCGCCGAACAGCGAGACCTCTTGACGCTAGCGTTTGAGGTTGGGTTCAATTCAAAGGCCAGTTTCAATCGCGCGTTCCAAGATTTCGCTGGAACGAGCCCGAGCCAGTGGCGTCTCAAATCACAAAAATCGCTCGCGGCCTGACCATTGAGGCGCGCCGGCCCATGTCTTGGGTCAGAGGGGCTTCGACACCTGACAACTGGAGCGGTCCCGATGAAAAGCCTCTATACAGCCGTAACCCTGCTCGCCTTCGCGCTTCCATTGAGCGCGACCGCAGCCGAACCCGTCGCCGCGAAGGTGCCTGCCACCCCGCGCTATGCCGCGCGGATGCTTACCGCCAAACAGGCGACCCGCGATGTGACCTTGCTGCGCCGCGCTCTCGAGACTGTTCACCCCGGCCTTTACCGCTATAGCGTCAAGGCAAAGATCGACGCGGCATTCGACCGATTGGAGGCCGCCGCAGCCGAGCCGATCAATGAGCTTGCACTCCACGCCGAAATCGCCCGCCTACTCGCCGCGATCCACTGCGATCACACCAAGGCGGAAATGTCGGACGAGCTCACCGCGTTTCGCACCAACAACCCCACCCACTTGCCGCTGCGCTTCCAACTGATCGAAGGGCGGATGATCGTAGTGTCGAACGACGGGCAGCCGAGTGCGCCGCTGGTAGGGAGCGAGATTCTCAGCATCAACGCCATGGCTGTGCCTGCGCTGATGCTCAAGCTTGCGCCGCTGGTGTCATACGATGGCACTACCGATCAAGCGATTGCGGCCAAGTTGGCCGATGACAGCGACCTGATGGGTGATGATTTCAACGAGAATTACCCTGCGCTTTTCGGCTTTCCCGAACGCTGGCAGGTGGAATGGAAGCCGGTCGGCGGCATGGCGGCCATTACCGCCAGCCTCAAACCGATCCGGTTTGCGCAATGGATCGGGCTTGTCGGGCCGGGCGTGAAGTATCGCAGCGAATTCTACAACAGCATTACGTGGCGTATGAACGGTAAGACCGCGCGGCTGGGGATCGATACCTTCGTCAACTACCGCAACCCGGTGCAGGCCACGGCTTTTTTGAGCGGGTTCTTCGCCGCGATGAAGGAATCCGGGACCGAACACCTAATTCTCGACCTGCGAAAGAACGGCGGCGGGTCGGAAGATGTTTCGGTCGCGCTTGGGCGTTACCTGATCGATCAGCCATTCGTCTGGTCCAAGTTGGTGCGATACAAGGCGGTGCGGTATGGCGACCTGACGCAGTACTTCCAGACTTGGGGCGATCCATCGGCACGCTTTGCGCCGCCGCTCACCGATTTCGAGCAGACCGCAGATGGCTGGTTCGACCGGATCCCCATGCAGCGCGGCGCGGCGCTGAGCGATGGCGATACCACCCTGTTGCAGCAGCCAATCGGCGAATTCGGATTTAAGGGTCGCCTGACGATCCTGAGCGGCCCTCGCAATGGCTCGGGCGCCACACGCACCATCGCGCATCTGAAAGAAAAGGCCGGCGCAATGGTGATTGGCGAAGATAGCGCGGGGAGCGCCGAGGGGCCGACTTCGGGCAGCATCTTTCTGATGAAGCTCCCCGAAAGCGGCATCAAGGTGCGCATCCCAGAAGCATGGAACCGTACAGCGATCGAGCGCTTCGTTCCGGGCAAGGGCGTCGCGGTGGATCAGCTGGTCGTCCCCACAATTGCTGATTTCGAGGCAGGGCGCGACCGGACAATTGCCGTCGCCCAAGGACTGCTGACCGCCACCCCCAATACCGCAGCGGTGGTGGCCAAGGCGCTGGCAGGCGACTGGACCGGCACGCTCGATTACCGCGATTACAGCGCTGATACCCGCGAAACGCTGCCCGCCGTGTTGCAAAGCGATGGTAAGGTGCTGGCATGGACGTTTGATGATGGCCCGGGCAAAACCGTGCGGTCATCCGAGACATGGACGTTCGACGCAACGGGCCAATCGCTGATCATTACCGCTGGCAAGAATGGGCCCGACCAATGGCGCGTGGTGGAATCGCGCGCCTCAGCCGATGGCGCTTCGCTCACCATTGTGCTTGACGGCGAGAGCATCGAAAACGGTCGCGAGGTATTTGCCCGCAAAATCCTGACCCGCGACGGCAACCGGCTCCGCATCACTAAGCAAACGCGCGTGGCGGGCGAACCTTTTCTGATGCGGCAAAGCTATGAACTGCGGCAGTGAAGCCCGGCCTTGAGCCTGCGCCACGCCCAGCATCGGAAACGTTGCCCAGCGTGGGTTCTGAACTGGCTTGCCAAGAAGACCGGAGATGTACCCTGCTAGGCGAACTTGGACTCTAATCTGCCAGTGATTTGTCCGTTAACAGACGGCAGATACTAGGGTTCAACAAAGCTAGCTGGAACGTCAACAATGTTCGCGGAAAGCGACGATAACTTTCGTAAAATTTCACAGTCGAGTTTTCGCTATTCGACACTTAAATTTGCTCGTCAGATTAAAGGAGCGGTCCTCCCAAAAACTGGTGCCGCACAATCATGAACCACACAGGTGCGGTTACTACGCTGCAATTAGCCCCAGTGCACGTGCTTTGTATGTCGCATCGGTGCGATTGGTGGCGCCAAGTGCTAG
>JAYUPB010000023.1:0-5517 GCA_043760405.1 Sphingomonadales bacterium | reverse complement strand
GCTGCCAAAACGGCGCACTTCGATTGGTGCTTCTAAATCCCGTTTAAGCTGTTCGACAAAACCCATCATCCATTCCCCTCGGCACGTAACACTTCTTCTGCAACCAATTCCTTACGAGACAGTTTACCGACCAGAGTTTTTGGAAGGGCCTGGCGAATTTCGACGGCGACAACACGTTCATGTTTGCCCAATTGCGGATTGAGCCACGCCATGAGGTTATCCCCGGTTTCTTCCATTTCTTCAGTTAAGGTGACAAATGCCTTTGGACTCTCACCGCGATACCGGTCCGGAATACCGATCACCAATGCTTCTTTAACGGCAGGGTTTTTATAGAGAACCGCTTCGATCATGCTGGGAAACACCTTAAATCCGCCCACCGAAATCATATCTTTCAACCGGTCAACGATCCGCACATAGCCGTCTTCATCAATGACACCAACGTCGCCTGTCCTTAAAAATCCGTCGATGAACACTTCGGCGTCGGCTTCTGGTTTCCCCCAATATCCTTTCATCATTTGCGGACCAGCGAAAGCGACTTCACCGGGTTCACCCTCTGGCGCCAATCGCGTTGGGTCTTCGCGGTCCAAGAGGCGGATCTGCGTTCCTGGAATTGGTTGACCAATCGTGCCTGTTTTAGACACACCGGTGTAAGGATTGCACGACACCACGCCTGCGCTTTCGGTCAGGCCATATCCTTCAACAACGGTTGCGCCGGTCACATTTTCAAACTTAGACTTCACCTCAGCAGGCAGCGGTGCTCCCCCCGATATGCAGACGCGTAACGATGAAAAATCGGTCTTCAAAATGTCAGGGTGATCGAGCAGCGCCTGATACATGGTTGGCACACCGGGCAGCGCCGTCGCCTTGACCCGTGCAATCGTTTTGAGCGTTGCTGCGGCGTCAAAGCGCGGCAACATGGCAATCATACCGCCCGCTTGCACGGTGCGATTGAGAACACAGCTATTCGCAAAAACATGGAAGAAAGGCAGCACGCCGACAATACGGTCTTCGCCGTTCTTGTCCGGATCAATCGCATCAACCTGCCGCGCATTGGCCGAGAGGTTCTGGTGCGTCAGCATCGCCCCTTTGGGAGTGCCTGTCGTCCCGCCGGTATATTGCAGCACGGCAACATCATCAGGATCGACCCGTGGAAAAGCACATTGACCATTATTGGCGATGAGCGATGAAAAGCGGCTGACACGGGGATCATCAGGAAGGACAGCGATCTCGCTGCGCTTGAACAGTCTGTACAGCAATGATTTTGCGGTCGGCAACACGCCTGCAATCGACCCCACCACGATGTGGTCAATTCCGCCGCGCTCCATGACTTTCAACGCCGTTGGCAACAGTGCAGCAGCCGATAATGTGAAGAGCAATTTGGTGCCGGAATCATTCACCTGATGAGAAAGTTCATCGACGGTATAAAGCGGCGAATAATTGACGATGGTCGCGCCGATCGCAAGCGCGCCGTAATAGGCTGCCACGTAATGTGGGACATTGGGCAGAAACAGCCCGACACGGTCCCCCTTTTCGATTCCCATGGCTTTCAGTCCGCACGCGACACGGTGTACCGCCGACGCGACCTCTTCATAGGAAAAGCGTTTACCCATAAAATCGAGAAAAGGTGCCGACGCCATCCGCGCCACGGCCCCGTCAAACATCGCTGTAAGTGACAGCGGGGGAAAATGCTGATCCCAGTGACCGGGATGCTGATAAGATGTCTGCCAAATTGCTCGAGAGGTCTTCATTTGACCTGTGTAGTGATCAACAAAGCGTGGAGCAATACGGCCCTAATCATCGGATATTAATGGGGCTTTTGCGTGCCCGTATTCCGTCGTTCAAGCCACGAAATCAACGTGTCAAAGGGGATGGGCCGGGCGAACTCAAGGCCAGCTCTGCCCTTGCGACACCATCGCACAATAGCTTTTTTCAATGGCAGTCCGTCAACTATGATGTCTGCTTCTTCCCCCACAGAAATATATTTGTGAATTTCAACCTTAATTCCCCCTTGGGAAAGATCACAAATGCTGCCGCCATGTTCGTCAGCGCCGATCTTAATTCTGACTTCATCATCGATGTCGAGGCGCGGCGCCCTCGGCATACGTCCGTCTGGGGCAGGACTATTGGTCAGGATGTCGCTGACGAGAATTTCACCTTCAAAGCGAACCCCAATATGATCATCTTTCACCCAAGCAATTTCACCGCGCAGTTGCTGGTCCGATTTAAGCTCAATTTCAATTTTATCACCAACCGCATGCGGCGCATAAACATGTGCCATCAATCCCCCTGAGGAGATGTTGCGGATCAGGCAAAGCTGCTGGGATTGATTTGCCACGAGTTTTCCAACGCGCAAAATCGTCATCACCCGTTCATCGCTGCGTTGTTCTGCGCTGAGATCAGCTGTTCCACTATTCCCTGTTGAATTTGCAGAGGTCTTTACACGCTTCATACCAAAACCTGTCTCATGACACTGAAACCGCCCCACACCGCTTCACGAAATTAAAATTACACAATTTAAGCCATAAAAATGCCCTAAATTGGTAAAGATAACATGAATTTCTCTCTCCGGTTTGGAGCGAATATCAGGCGAATGAAATGCCTATGATCTCAGACAGAGCATTCAAAGCCTGACGCTCATTTTCGACTTTAATTGCGGTCATGCCCAACCCTGCAGCTGGTTTGCAATTGATGCCAAGATCATCAAGATAAACACAATTTTGCGGCGACACTGACAGCATATTACACATCATCTGGTAAATGCGGGGGTCCGGCTTTCGAACACCTGCCTTTGAGCTTTCAATCACAGCGTCAAAAAGCGTCATGATTGCGGAGATCGCAACCGCCTTTTCCGTGCTGCCCGCCATACCAGTACCGTGTCCAGTCTGGACATTGTTGGTGATACAACCAATCTTCAAACCGGCCGTTTTACAAAGGCCAAGTGCTGCGACCATCACAGGGCGAATATCCCCTGACAAGAGGGCAAGAACCTCAGCCCCGCGAATATCATGGCCAATCACAGCAGCTTCTGTCGCAAACAAAGCGTCAAATTGCGCCGCGTCAATTTCCGCGCGTTCAAACAATGCCCACGCATTACCATCGGGATTGGCAGCATTAATCCGGCGGATCGTATTTTCTGGAAAACCGCGTTCGGACTCAAATCGGTTGAATGCGTCAAAGGGAGACGATGTAATGACACCGCCAAAATCCCAGAGAACAGCCTCAATCTTAGTGTGCATGATACCAATGCACACCGTCACTGATTTCGCGGCGCGCGCGGCCATCTCGTTCAAGACGGCGAAGATGCGCTTGTGCCTCTCCCGTTGCCAGTTCACGGTTATTGCCTGTGATTTCACGGTTGAAAAGCATTGGGAAGCAATCCACCGCGCGGTGTGGTTTCACCAGCGCCGCCGCGACGGCATCAAGCCGCCCGTGATGTTCATCACGCAACGCTTTAAGACGGGTGTGAAGGCCGTGAAACGGTTCACCGTGGGCCGGGCACACCAATAAATTGTCTGAAAGACGTAACAGCTTATCGATCGACGTCAGCCAGTCCCCAAGCGGATCCGCTTCTGGTTCAGTCACGTTGATTGACACATTGGAACTTATCTTAGGAAGCACCTGATCGCCTGAAATCATCACCCCGGCGGCGTCGTTGATCAAGCATGCATGTTCAGGGCTATGACCAGAACCAATCACGACGCTCCACTGATGCGAACCCAGATTTATCACATCACCTTCTTGAAGACGCCGGTAACTGATCGGCATGGGGAACACCATTTTACCAAAGCGACCCCAGCCCTTTTGCTGGCTTTCGGCAATTTGGTCGTCGCTCCATCCAGCACCACGTTGCAGCGCAATCATCGGTTCGGGCACATCGTCACATGTGTCGGACGTCAGCATGCGCGCGGTCAGCCATTCGCCGCGTGTCATCCACAGTTCAACCTCGAATTTCTGACAAAGCCACCCCGCAAGGCCAATATGGTCAGGGTGCAAATGCGTACAAATCACGCGCGTGATTGGGCGGTTTTTTAGCGGCCCTTCAAACAAGGCTTTCCAAGCATCGCTACACAGGGAGAGCAGCATCCCAGTATCAACCACTGCAACCCCGTCGCCGTCATCAAGCAACCATGTGTTAATATGCCCCAGTGACCCCGGCATCGGAATTCGTGCCCAACTGACCCCTTCTGCAACGCGGCGGATTTCACCAACACCTGGCGCATAATCGCCAAGGGGGTAGGTTAATCCCTTATGACTTGTCGCCGTAAAGCTGTCATCTTGCGTCAACGACGCGTCGGGTGAAAGATCGGTCAAGCGTGGTTAGCTTTTGAACAATGTATCAGCGTTATGTTCAATCGGCGTAATGGGTTCGCCCGCTTCCAAGGCTTCTGCTGCATGTGCCGCTGCTGTGCGTTCAGCACGCAGTTCTTCGATCAGGGCCGCACGGTCACCGTCAAGGCGTGTATCGCTCTGCGCTTCGATACCCTTCAATTTCGCAGCCTTGGCGACCAATGCGTCCAATTCGCGCTGCGAACAGAGACCCAATGTCACCGGATCCTTGGGCGCAATATTGGCAATATTCCAATGGCTGCGTTCACGGATAGCAAGAATTGTCGTGCGTGTGGTACCGATCAATTTACCAATCTGCCCATCGGAAACTTCTGGATGATTGCGGATGATCCACGCGATGCCATCTGGTTTATCCTGACGTTTCGACACAGGCGTATAGCGCGGTCCCTTCGTGCGGGTCGCTGCTTCGGGTTCACGGAACATTTTCAGTTCGTGTGTCGGATCATTCTGACCCTTTTCGATTTCCGCCATGGTCAGCTCACTCGCGCGGATTGGATCGCGCCCCGTCAGCTTTGCCGAAGTCGTATCATCTGCAATGGCCTGTACCTCAAGGATGTGAAGGCCACAGAATTTCGCAATCTGTTCAAAAGAAAGCGCAGTATTATCAACCAGCCAAGAAGCGGTTGCATGGGGCATAAGCGGCTGGGCCACGGCGAAATCCTTTCAGATAAAATAAGGGCCACCCCTTGCGGAGCGGCCTGATATGAGACCGGCTTAGGCGCGTCTGCGCTGAAGGGCAAGCGTCATCCGGGAAATCCTCGCTATTTCCAAAGCCAACCAAAGAAGATGGTTCTCCTTGCGCTTAAGTTAGGCTAAGCGCGCTCGCATCATGCTTAATCTATCTGGTATTACCGTGCGCCTTGGCGGCCGCACCATCCTTGACCGCGCGACAGCGTCGCTCCCCCCGCGCAGCCGCGTTGGCCTGATTGGCCGCAACGGTGCTGGGAAATCAACGCTGATGAAAGTGATGATTGGTGAACTTGATCCCGATGACGGCGGGATTGAAATGCCAAAGAACACCAAGATCGGCTATATTGCGCAGGAAGCGCCGAGCGGCACCGCGACGCCGTTTGAGACAGTGCTGGCAGCCGATACCGAACGCGCGGCGCTGATGCTTGAGAGCGAGACGTGCGAAGACCCTGACCGGCTTGGCGAGCTTCATGATCGCCT
>JAYUPB010000022.1:0-16780 GCA_043760405.1 Sphingomonadales bacterium | reverse complement strand
CGTGTTCATCAGTTATTTCACGCTGGCCACCGGAATGGATGGGAAATTGCAGACCTATGTCGATGTTTACGGTCGCGATGCCCCTGTATTTGCGTCGTTTGATCAGCCGCGGATTGAGAAGAAGATTCCGGAATTACCCGCATTCGTTGTGGCACCCGTTCCGGTTCTTTGAATGCTGGTTTTAGCTTAGCCTATCCCAATCGGTCGGCGAACAGCAGGCGTTGGGGCCCCATGCGTGCAATCACTTCGACCAAATTATCCTGTGGGAAAGCAAAACAACCCTCACTGCGGCCGAGCTTGCCCCATTTTGTAATCATATCTGGATTGGCATAGGCCGCGCCGTGGACAACAATGGCGCGATCCTCGGCATTGTTATTGTCAGGGTCCAACCCTTGCAAACGCATCGACAGGCCGTGTTTGCCTTCATAATAATTCTGCGTGACATAGGCCCCGCGCGAGGATGCATTGGACGAAAATTGGTTAGAAAAGCTTTTCAGCCAACCATCATGTTCAGGGTCAGATCCACGACCGTGTGTTACAAAATAGCTGCGCGTGGTGCCATTTTCCAAATCAACAAGGAAAAAGCGCGGGTCTTTTGATGGCATTGCATAATCGACAATGCCAACCTTATCCCGCAACCAAACACGGCTGCTGTGACGTTCCAATTCGCGTTTTGCCAGCGCGATGAGCCGGTCTTCAGCGGGCATGGCAAGGGCGCGCGCGGGAACCGTTGCTGCAACCGCAACCATCACCGTTCCTGCCAAAACCTGGCGCCGGTTCAACGTGCCAAAAGACTCACGTAATAAAACCATCACCCCAATATAGGGATAAAGACTTAAAAAATCGAGTGCAGCTTTTGTTTAGAAGCGTGCACTGATCGTGAATCGTGCATTGATCGGCGCACCTGTGGAGATATTGGCGTCATTATGTGCAACAGGGAAATAGCGCGTGTTCGTCAAATTTTCGACATTGATCTGGCCCTGTATGGCTTCTGTCAGTTTGAAGAACACAGCGGCGTCCACGCGGGAATAGGCGGGCAGGGCAACGGCGTTGCTGATCGTCGTAAACTGTTTTGATTGATGGTATAATCCCAAACCAAGCCCCACACGGTCATTCACATCATAACGATTCCACAGTGACACTTGATGGCGCGGGACTTGTGCGATCTGGCGACCGGCCGGAGCGGCGGTTGTGGTCTGCGTAATCTGTGCCTTTGTCCGTGCATAGCCTAGGCTGGTCTGCCAAGCCGGTGTGATTTTGCCGGTCAGACCCAGTTCAAACCCACTGGTACGCTGTTCTCCTGTCAAAACTGTGGTGCCTGCAACAGCGCCGACAGCGCGGGTGTTGCCGCGATCAAGACGGTAAATTGCGGTGGTCAGTGTCAGGCCGGGTTTGACGTCCCATTTCGCGCCGATTTCATAATTGTCGAATGTTTCAGGTTTCAAAGCCGCACTCGTCAGATCAAGCGACAGAAATTGATCGCCTGATTGCGGCAAGAATGATTTTGAATAGCTGACATAGACTGACGCCTGCGGGACAGGTTTAATCACCAATCCAACGCGCGGGGACCACAGATCATCTGTGCGAGTAAAGTTGGCTGCTGTGAATAAATTGGAAAAGCCAAGATCAAACCGGTCATAGCGCAGACCCGCAATCACATCGATATGATCGCCAAAGCTGATTTGATCCTGAATATAGACAGAGCTTTGCTTGAGATTGGTCGCGACCTTGCGGTTGCCATTGGCAGCAGCACCGGCGGCAAATGTGATCGCCGGCAGGACGATGGGATCGGCAACGGACACCGTTGCACGGCGCGTTGCGGAGGTGAAAATGGTCGGGCTGAAAAACCCGTTGATCCGTTCATTGACGGTGTCTTGGGTGGTATATTCGCCGCCGAAAAGAAGGACATGATCAATGCCCCCTGTTGAAACGTGCCATTCCAAATTGGCCTGCCCGATAAAATTTTCGCGGGTCGTTGGATCGCGGTAGGCTTCGATCCCGACTGTGGGGGATGCCAGCGCTTGATTGATCGCAGTGACCGCAAAGGCGTTGGTATAAACTTTATCATAGTCGCCGTAGAGCAATTGGGTGCTGAACGTTAGCGTATCTGACAGTGCGGCTTCCCCGCGAAAACGCACGACATGGGATTCAAATGCGCTCTGATTGATCCCACGTGCACCAAAAAATGTATCGCGCAATCCGCGTGCCGGGCGCGCCGGGGCTGCGACGGTGCCGGCGACAGCGCCGACAAAACCAGCAGGAATCCCGCGATCAACCGCGCGGTCATCATTGGTATATTCATAGCTTAATTGCACTTTGACGTTTTCGCCCAATTCAGCCCCGAAAGTTGGGTTTACGCCGTAACGTTTGCCGCCAAACGCATCGCGGTGGTTGTTCAAATCCTCATAAAACGCATTGAGGCGCAGAGCAGCCGCACCAAAGTTAACATTGGTGTCGCTGCTGAGATACCAGCTTCCAAAGCTGTTGATCGAGGCCGTACCACTGATCAGATTTTTATCGACGAGCGCGCCTTTGGTGATACGGTTGAGGATGCCTCCGCCACCCCCACGGCCAAAAATCATGGCATTGGGGCCCTTGTGCACTTCAATCCGTTCAACATTATACAGGCTGCGGAAATATTGAACGTCATCGCGCAGGCCGTCGATGAAGAAATCGGCCGTCGAATTGTTACCCCGCAGGGTAATTTGATCACGGTGCCCCTCACCCTGACCTGATGACACGCCGGGAATATAACGCACAGCATCACTGATTGACAGTATCGCCTGATCGTTCAACTGATCGCTGGTGAGAACCGAAATCGATTGGGGCACATCGAGAATGGGGACCGCCGTTTTGGTGCCGCTTTTGGTGTCAACTGTCCGGTATCCCTCCACAGTTCCTGTCACAATGATCGTTTCACCATTGGAATCCGCTTCTTCGGCATAGGCTGTGACAGGCAAAGCCAAAATGAGTGCGAGGGCCGTGGCTGGGGTATACAATGACATGAATGTTTCCGAACTTGTTATGCGAACGATTCGCAATTGCAAAGCAAGGGTCGCTCTATTGCGATCAACTCTTAATTGCAACAATCTAAAGTTCGTTTACCATTTCTTTTTTGTGCGCCATGGTGTTTGAAGGTTTATTGACGTCTTTGGAGCCCCCAATGAAAGCAACACTTTGGCACAATCCGGCGTGTGGAACGTCGCGCAAAACGCTCGCTATCTTGGAAGATACGCCCGGCATCAGTCTGACGGTGATTGAATATTTGAAGGACACGCCGTCGCGTGAACGGCTTGCAGGGCTGTATAATGCGGCAGGAATTTCGGCGCGTGACGGTTTACGCACACGCGGTTCCCCTGCCGAAGAATTGGGCTTGCTTGACGCGGATGATGACCGCATTCTTGATGCGATGATGCTTCATCCTGTTCTGATTGAACGGCCTTTGGTTGAAACCGAAAAGGGTGTTAGGCTGTGTCGCCCACAGGATGTGGTGCATGAGATTTTGTAGGGGGCAATGGGCATGAAGCGCATCTTCAAATGGCTGTTTATCATTGTCTTGGTCGCAACCCTCGGCGGCCTGGCCGTTGGCTGGACGCCGGATACTGATCCAAAGGCAATGCGTTCCAAATATGCCAATGCCGCATCACAATTCATTGATTTGGGCGGTGGTTTGAACGTCCATGTGCGTGATGAGGGGAAACGGAATGGGCCAGCGATCTTCCTCGTTCACGGGTCAAACGCTTCACTTCACACGTGGGAACCTTGGGTTGCGCGGCTCGGTGATACATACCGGATTATCAGTCTGGATTTGCCAGGGCACGGTTTGACCGGTGCCAACCCATCGGGTGATTATCATTATAAGGCCTTTGTCAGCGTCGTCGACCGGGTTGCGATAAAGCTACAGGCTCACCGCTTCACCATTGGCGGCAATTCAATGGGCGGCGGTGTCGCATGGCATTATGCTTTGACCCATCCCGAAAAAGTTGAAGCACTTGTGCTGGTTGACGCAGCAGGTGTGCCGGGATGGCAAGCCCGCAAAGTGCCCATTGGCTTCAAAATCGCGCGGATGCCTGTGGTCAAGGAATTGGCACGGATCATCACGCCGCGTTCAATGATCGAAAAGAGTTTGGATACGACGCTGTCCAATAAGGCAATCATCAATGATGTGATGATCGACCGCTATTGGGAATTGCTGCGTTACCCAGGAAACCGCAAAGCGACGCTGGACCGCTTTGCGCTCGTGCATAATGTTGAACGCGCAACCAAAGCGTCAGTATCTCAGATCAAAGCACCGACTCTGATCCTTTGGGGGGCAGAGGATAATTTGATACCCGTGTCGTCAGGCCGCTGGTTTGCAGAGACTATTCCGGGATCAAAGCTGATTGTCTATCCCCAGATTGGCCATGCGCCGATGGAAGAAACCGCAGATCAAAGTGCGGCGGACCTGAGGGGCTGGTTGCAAACCGCGACTGCTGCGCGAAAAATAGATATTTCGATCATAGTCGAACTAAGGCTTGACGCGGACTGATTATTTGATATTTCCACAATTATCAAATAATCAGGAGCATGCATGTCCGGACCAAAAGCTCAAAATGTGATCGCTGCGCTCTCCGCGCTGGCGCAGGAACACCGCCTTGGCCTGTTCCGTTTGCTGGTGCAGGCGGGGGGAGATGGATTGGCGGCTGGTGCCATTGCTGATGCCATGGGCGTGCCCGCTTCCTCACTTTCATTCCACCTTGCGCACATGGAACGCGCGGGCATCATCACCCGTCAGCGGCGCGGACGATCATTAATCTATGCGGCCGATTTTGCGGCGATGGCGTCGCTTGTTGGATACCTCACTGAAAATTGCTGCGGCGGAGTGTCGGTTTGCGCGCCCGTCACGACCTGCGTGATTGATGAAGAGAGGCAAGTTGCATGAGCACAGGCCCTTATAACGTCTTGTTTTTGTGCACTGGCAATTCAGCGCGCAGCATATTGGCAGAAGCAATTCTACAGCGGATTGGGCTCGGGAAATTCAACGCTTTTAGCGCGGGAAGCATGCCAAAAGGCGAAGTGCACCCTATGGCGCTGCATGTTCTTGAAGTGTTGAACCATCCGGTCGAAGGGCTGCGTTCAAAAAGCTGGGAGGAATTGTCCGGACCCGACGCGCCAAAACTCGATTTTGTGTTCACGGTTTGCGATAATGCTGCCAACGAAGTCTGTCCGATTTGGCCGGGCCAACCGATGAGCGCGCATTGGGGCTTACCTGATCCTGCCGCAGTGACAGGCAGCGAGGCCGAAATCGCCGTTGCCTTTAATGATACATATCGGATGCTGACCAACCGGATCAGCCTGTTTACGGCGCTGCCCTTGTCCGAAATCGACAAATTAGGCCTTCAAAAGCGGTTGGACACCATCGGAAAGACGACCGCGTGAAGCGCCAATTGACGGCCGAAGCCATCGGCACTGCAATCCTTGTCGCCACTGTCATTGGCTCAGGCATCATGGCGCAGCGGCTGTCGGTCGGGAATGACGCTGTGGCGCTGCTCGGTAACACGGCTGCGACCGGTGCTGTGCTCTATGTCCTCATCACTTTGCTCGGACCCATTTCAGGCGCGCATTTCAATCCTGTTGTCACCTTGTTTCTTGGGCAGAAACGCAACTGGGTGCCGTTTATCATCGTTCAAATTGGCGGGGCGCTGTTCGGTGCGGTGATAGCGCATTTGATGTTCGGGATGGAAGCGGTGCAGACAGGCGTAAAAATACGCACGGGCGCGGCGCAGTGGCTGGGGGAGGGTATTGCCACCTTCGGCTTGCTTTTTACAATCATGTTGGGCGGGCGGCATAAACCTGATGCAGTGCCTGCTTTGGTCGCACTGTGGATCGTTGCGGGCTATTGGTTCACATCTTCAACAAGCTTTGCCAATCCAGCAGTGACATTAGCGCGTTCCTTTACCGATAGTTTTGCGGGGATACGTTTTATGGACACGCCCGGTTTCATACTGGCACAAATTGCGGGCGCCGCTCTTGCTTTTGTGACCGCAAAGTGGCTCGCTGCGGAGGATGTTTCGCGCTAGGATGGGCTATGGCCGTTATTGCAGTTTATAATTTGAAAGGAGGCGTCGGGAAAACAACGCTCGCGGTTAATCTGGCGTGGAGCGCGGCTGTTCAATCATCGCGGCAGACATTATTGTGGGATTTGGACCCACAGGCCTCTGCAACCTTTCTGGTTGGCGCGAATGCCAGCAGCAAAGACAGCGCCAGCGCGGTATTTGACAAACAAATTGCCCCCGAACGCCTGATCCGACCGACAGCAACAGCGCGGTTAGACCTGATGCCAGCGGATGCCAGCTTGCGCGCGCTGGATCATATGTTTTTCTCGCTGGGCAAAAAACGGCGTCTGGCAAAATTGCTGGGAAGTCTTGCGGGCCACTATGACCGAATCATTCTTGATTGCCCGCCAGGCCTGACTGAAACGAGTGAGCAGATCATGCGTGCGGCGGACATCATTCTTGTACCCGTTATCCCGTCACCTTTGTCGCAGCGTGGTCTTCACGAGGTTATTGATCATTTGGACCGCCATCATAAGGGGCACGGCCCCGTTTTGCCCGTATATGCTATGGTCGACCGCAGGCGCGGGCTGCATAAGGCCGCACTGGAAGCTGAACCCAATTGGCCGGTCATCCCTATGGCGAGTGCGGTGGAACAAATGGCCGTCCACCGTACGCCTGTGGGGGCATTCGCCGCAGGGTCTCTAGCGGGTCAGGCTTTTGCGTCCCTTTGGACAGGGATTGAACGAAAGCTGGCGCGTAAATCGTGAATGGACATCTCCTTAGGCCGTCTGAGACCCTTGACCCCGATATAGTGATCAAAGCATACGGCATCGGTATTTTCCCGATGGCGGACGGCCGCGATGCACCGGAAATATATTGGGTTGAGCCCAAAATGCGCGCCGTTATACCTTTGGATAGATTTCGCCTGTCGCATTCTCTTGCCAAAACTTTGCGGCAAGACCGGTTTGAAACGACAGCGAACGCAGCATTTGGGTCTGTGGTAGAGGCGTGCGCACAAGCGACTGACACGCGTCCGTCGACATGGATCAATGCGCAGATTGAACAGGCTGTCAGCACGCTCCACCAGCGCGGACAGGCGCATTCGATTGAAACATGGCAGGACGGACAATTGGTGGGCGGGCTTTACGGCATTGCGCTTGGCCGCGCTTTTTTTGGGGAAAGCATGTTCAGTCGAGCAACAGATGCGTCGAAGGTAGCACTGGCGCATCTCGTCGCACGCCTCAAAGTGGGCGGGTTCGCGCTACTTGATTGCCAATTTCAAACCGATCATCTCGCCTCGCTTGGCGCGATTGAAATCAGCAAGGCGCGTTATTCGGTATTGCTTTCTGCTGCTGTGTCGACAGAGGGAGTATCTGGTGAAACTGCGTCTGATTTTGGTGCTTTTGAACGGGGTGCTGCTGAAGATTCAGATCCACCCTCATCCCCGCGCGCAACAATGGTGTCCGCGCCAATATCGGGATGGCGCATTGCGCAGGCCTTAACCCAGACATCATAAATCGGATGTTCGACAATGTTAAGTGACGGCGATTCCTTATAAAGCCAGCCTGAAAATGTCTTGACCCATGTTTTGCCCGTCGCGCGCGTAATCACTTGCACAAATGCGCCAGTATAGGTTTCATTTTCCCACGGTGCTGTCGTTTCGCAGGCACGCAGGCGGACGACAACATCGCCAATCCGCACCGCTTCACCCGGTTTCATTTTCAGATCACGCCACAGGCCGTTGCGCTTGTTGAGCAGACCAATCGTCGCGACGCGCTGCGTCATTGGCGTTGCCGCGCGGATTGAAGGTGTTGTGGCCGGTGCAGGTTTTTCCGCCTTGGGGGCGGGGGTTGGCGCCGTTTGCGGCTCTGGTGCTGGCTCTGCGCTGTTTTGCAGAGCAGATGCGGCTTGCCATGCGGCAAAGCCCATACCGATCGTCAGTAAAGTGAACGCCGCAGTCCGCCTCACAACGCGTCAGGGCTCCATGCCACATAATCGCCCGTTGCCGCCGCGCGTTTGCCACCGGATTCAATGGCACCTGCAGGGCGATATGCCGCCGCAGTGCCTGTTAGGTTTGCGGTTGCAGGGCGTTCCCAGCTGCGCGGTGTCGGCAATCCTTCGGCAGGGGGCAAATCATGCGTGTTGTGCAGCCAGCCATGCCATTCAGCGGGAACGCGGCTGGCATCATTGGCACCCTTATAAATAACCCAGCGCCGTTTGCGGCTGTTTGAGAGCTTTTTTGCCTGATAATAAATATTCCCGAGGTGATCCTCACCAATTTTATCGCCGCGCCTGGCCGTGTCTAGGGTGGTGGCAAATCCAGCCCCTTCCCACCATGTGAAGATATTCTTGATGATGCTCATAATTGGCTGATTACGCGTTTGTGACGTGCGCTGCAACTAGGCTATTTGCCCAAACTTTTCCATTTGACAGTGTCATTTTCGGCAATGCCAAGCTTGGCTGCTTGCCCCCCACCGATTTCAAGTACAGCTGCAACGGGTTCGCCCGATGATTCTGAGATTAGAGAATAGGGGACTGTGTCTGCTGCGATCCGCGCGATGCTGCCATCCACGCGGACAAAAATCATATCGAGGGGGATGATTGTGTTTTTCATCCAGAAACTGGCTTCGCGGGGCGGTGTCATTGGAAAAATCATGCCGCGATTGGGGGCAAGCGATTCGCGAAACATCAGGCCGCGTGACTGTTCTTCACCCGTGCGGGCGACCTCAACCTTAAAGGCAATTGATTTGCCTGTGGCGGTGCGGATTTCAAGTTCTGATAATTTTTCTTTTGCCTGACAGGCAGGGGTCAACATCACCGCAAACAGCAATGCGGGCAACAGGGTCATTTTCATGCAGGCTTAACCTCAACCGCAATCAGCCCTTTTGTCGTGGGGGCAATGCGGGCTTCGATGGTATCATCAGGCATGACATCATAGATTTCGGCCTGACGCAGGGTTTCCATATGGA
The DNA here is from genome assembly GCA_043760405.1 of Sphingomonadales bacterium. Classification (GTDB taxonomy): domain Bacteria; phylum Pseudomonadota; class Alphaproteobacteria; order Sphingomonadales; family Sphingomonadaceae; genus Aquisediminimonas. The sequence continues at coordinate 7,776 of JAYUPB010000022.1, read as the reverse complement.
CAAAAATATCGTCTTCGCTGGTCATGCGTTGAAGGAAGCCATAACCTTTGAACCGGTTAAACCATTTGACCTTTACCATTTCAAACGGCCCCGATTGATCAAGTAAATCCGCAGGGTTTGTGCGGTTCGCCTTGCGCGACGGATTGGCATCGACATCAAATCCGGTCGCAACGCTGACATCAAATTCGATGACGCGCGATGCCTGCAGCCCACGTTTGCCCTGAATGACTTCGCAGGTAACGCGTGTGCCCTCTGGCAACATCCGGCGGTCATGATCGCGCAATATCGAAAAATGGAGCAAAATGTCGCTGGTTTCAGGCGTATCAGAGACAATGAAACCAAAACCGCGCGTTGCGTCAAACCATTTGACATGGCCCGATACAATTTCGGCCTCGACCGCTGCCAAGCCTTCTATGTCATCATTCGTATCTTTTGGCGATACCGTGCTCATGCCAGTTTCCCGAATGACAATAAAAAAGGGGGCGAATTTTGACGCCGATAAATGTTCATATGGTTCTAATTCACACTTATTAAATTAGTCTTGGACAAAATTCTCACTGAAATCAAGAATCTGTCGCACAATAGCAAAATCATGTCCCGCGCGACACATGGCAGCAAAATGTTTTTTACGCGATGCTATATCGTCACTGCAGGACGAATAAGGCCCTAATTTTTTTTTGCGCGCATAGGTCTTGGCAGCTTGCAATGCGACACTTTCATCAATGTTTAATGCGGCTTGTTTGTCATCATCCCCAATCCCGGCGGTATAAAGTGCAGCCTGAATGCGACGCAATCCATAGCCGCGCCGGGTAAGGTTTTCCGCCTTTTGCTGCGCGTAATATTGGTCATTGATATAACCCAGCGCAACAAGCTGCGCGACAATGTCCTCCACCGCTGGCTGCGCGTCATCTGTCCATGGACGTTCCCGGATTTTTCGTTTGAGATAGTCTGTCAATTTATGTTTGCTTGTTGCATAGCGCCCAACATAAATCAGCGCGAGTTCATGCAAGCCCTTGTTATTCAGCGGCCTTGGCGCGACACTGCGTTTCTGAAAAGAAGCATGCTCAGACATATGGCCAAATTTGTGCCACAGTCGACGGCGAATGTGAATGTTAATTGATCCGCTCTGTTGTTCATTTCGGGACAAAGCGGTGCCATTTTTAGGCTGCGCCAGTCCCGTCCGGATATGGCCTTGGTCGGGAGATACCGCCCCGTGAGGGATGATTTAGATCAACACGCAGCACCGCCTGCACTATTGCATCCAACGCCAACTTTTGATGACCTGCCACGCCGGTTTTCAGATTTCGCTACTGTTGGAGAGGCGCTGGATTATGCGGCACAAGGGACAAGAGGGCTGAATTTCCATGACCCGCGCGGAACATTGGCGCGCAGTTATCCTTATGCTGATTTGCGCACTGATGCACTGGCGGCGGCATATCGTCTGATCGCGCAGGGTGTGCGTCCCGGTGACAGAATTGCTCTTATCGCAGAGACATGCCCTGACTTTGCCGTGCTCTTTTTTGGGACCATTTATGCTGGGGCGTGGCCTGTGCCGTTGCCGTTACCGACATCTTTTGGTGGTCGCGATTCTTATGTTGATCAGTTGAGCGTGCAGATGCAGAGCGCTGATCCCAAATTGCTCCTTTACCCGCCCGATCTTGAAAACATGGCGTTGGATGCAGCCAAAACGGTCGGAGTGGATACTATTGATTGGCAAAGTTTCGCGGATCAAGACGGCCCCGTGGCCGATCTGCCAATCGCATCGACCGATGATATTGCCTATTTACAATATTCCAGCGGCTCGACCCGGTTTCCGCACGGCGTCGCGGTCACGCATTTGGCGTTGCTTAACAATTTGGCGGCGCATTCACACGGTATGGAATTGCAGGACAGCGACCGCTGTATCTCTTGGCTGCCGTGGTACCATGATATGGGACTGGTCGGATGCTTGCTCTCTCCCGTCGCCAATCAAGTGTCGGCTGATTATCTTAAGACGGAAGATTTTGCACGGCGTCCCTTGGCTTGGCTGGATCTGATCACGCGTAACACGGGCACCACGCTCAGCTATTCGCCGACATTTGGCTATGATATTTGTGCGCGGCGGATTTCCAGTCAAACCAAGGCGTCAGAACGCTTTGACCTTTCGCGGTGGCGGGTCGCGGGCAACGGTGCGGATATGATCCGTCCGGACGTAATGCAGGCGTTTCTTGATAGTTTCGCCGATGCGGGGTTTAAAGCATCCTCCTTCTTGCCCAGTTACGGCCTTGCAGAAGCGACCTTGGCAGTGTCGATCATGCCGCCGGGAGAAGGAATCGTTGTTGAACTGGTCGAAGAAACCGAATTGTCAGGCGATGCGCCAGCATCAGACCGCGCGCAACGTTTCCGCGCGATTGTGAATTGCGGTAAACCCTGCCGCGACATGGCGGTCGAAGTGCGCGGCGATGACGGAACGATCTTGAATGACCGCAGTGTTGGGCAGGTTTGGGCGTCAGGCCCGTCAATCATGCACAGCTATTTCCGTGATCAAGAGGCAACAGACGCGTGTTTGAAGGATGGATGGCTCAACACCGGCGACATGGGTTATATGTCAAATGGCTATATCTATGTGGTGGGCCGCGCAAAGGATATGATCATCATCAATGGTAAAAACCATTGGCCTCAGGATATTGAATGGGCGGTTGAACAGCTGCCCGGTTTCAAATCTGGCGATATTGCCGCTTTTGCGATCATGTCCCCTGGCGGCGAAGAAACACCTGCTGTTCTTGTGCAATGCCGCACGACCGATGACGGTGAACGGGTGAAACTGCATCTGGCGATTCGGGAAAAAGTACGTTCAATTACGGGGATGGTCTGTGTGGTAGAATTGGTGCCGCCGCGCACATTGCCGCGGACAAGTTCAGGCAAGTTGAGCCGCGCAAAAGCCCGGACAATGTATTTATCTGGCGCAATTCAGCCCTATTTGCTGGCGGCATAGGGAAATATGCCGCGCAGAAGTTCTTGAAAAATAAAAATGATTTTGCTTACGGATCGCTAACTTCTGTTCTGTACTAGTGCATGGGTGAGTAGAAAAATTATAAATTCGAACGCCGGAGCAACGCCCGGCTGGATATCCATCCTTGGGTTGGCTGACCCGCGCGATGCAGACTGGTCTGCGGTGCGTGCGGCGCAGCTGGCTGTGGTTCAACGTTTTGCTATTGTCCGCTTGGTCATTTCAGTGCTGGCAGCCTGCGTCATACTGATGTCTTTGCGGACGACGATGGCTGGAACAATGCTGCACGCTTGGTTTGCAGTCACTGTCTTGATGTCGGGAGTCATTGCCTATCCCAAATTGCGCGAACGCCAATGGGCCGCGCCGATTGTCACGAAGTTAGAACTGCATAAAGAAACTTTCTATTCAGTGCTTTCGGCCCTGACTTGGGCTGCTGCGCCCTATATTTTCGGTCCCATGGCAACGCCGGAACAGGTAATAACGATATGGACCGTTTTGACCGCAGTGATGGCGGGCACAACCCTGTCATTGTCGGCATTGCCGCTGGCAACTTCGGTCTTTTTGACGGTGACCGGTGCTGGTCTGACACTTATGATGTGGATGGCGCATTTACCTGTCATCGCGGGCACGGCTATGGCCTATACAATTTCACTTGTAATGGCATGCGTTGCGAGCGGGCGGACGTTCATCATGCACCAATCGGCTGAAAGTCAGCTTGCTGACCGTGATGAAGTGGTCAGCCTGCTGTTGCGTGAATTTGAAGATTCTGGCGGCGATTGGATGTGGCAGATTGATGCGTCAAAATGCCTGACACATGTCAGCCCACGGTTTGCTTTTGCGTTGGGATCAGAACCTGCGTTGCTTGAATCAAAACCATTTTTGCAAATTTTAGCGGGCGATTCATGGGAGGCAGGCAATTTTTCTGCTGGTCTGCGCGAATTGGCTGAACGCTTCAAGAATCGAGAAAGTTTCAGCGATTTGATTTTGCCGATCCATATTGGCGATGAGTTGCATTGGTGGGAATTGTCGGCGTCCCCGCGCGTAGATGACAGTGGCGTTTACCTTGGGTTTCGCGGGGTCGGCTCCGATGTGACCGAGGCGCACCGGTCCGCCGATAAAATCAATCGGATGGCGCGGTATGACACGTTGACCGGATTGCCCAACCGGCTCCAGATTACCGAAGCTTTGGGCACTGCGATGACAGAATCTGAACGCTGGCGCGGACGCTGTGGTTTCATGATGATTGATCTTGATCGCTTCAAATCGATCAATGATACATTGGGTCACCCCATGGGCGACCGGTTGCTGACGCGTGTGGCTGAACGCCTGAAATCGTTGATGAATGAAAATGAAATGTGCGGCCGCCTTGGCGGCGATGAATTTGCCGTTGTCTTGCAAGACGCCAATGATCCTCAGCGCATGAATAAGCTGGCCCGCGCGATTATTGAAACACTGTCGGAACCTTACGAAGTGGATCAACATACGCTTTATATCGGCGCCAGTGTTGGCACTGCCCTTGGGCCGCGCGATGGGCGCACGGTTGAAACGCTGATCCGGTCTGCGGATCTGGCCCTGTATCGGTCAAAGGATGAGGGCGGCAGCGTATTTAACGCCTATGAACCCCAGCTCCATGTTCATGCAGAGGAACGGCGCGTCGTTGAAATTGCGCTGCGCAAAGCACTCGAACGCAGCGAATTTGAAGTTCATTATCAACCTGTGGTTAATGCAGGATCAGGGGATATTGAGAGTTTTGAGGCTTTGTTGCGGTGGAACAACCCTGAATTGGGGTCGGTGTCGCCAGCAAAGTTCATCCCGATTGCTGAAGATGCGCGCCTGATTACCCCGATTGGTGAATGGGTGCTCCGCACCGCCTGCGCGGAGGCGGCAAGTTGGCCTTCGACGGTACGCGTTGCTGTCAATGTGTCGGCAGAACAGCTGATTAACGCGAATTTTGTGCCGTCCGTGATTTCCGCTTTGTCGTATAGTGGCCTGCCACCGCATCGCCTTGAACTCGAAGTGACTGAAAGTGTGTTCATGCGCGAAGGCACTTCTGCTGTCGCCGCGCTAGAACAGGTTTTGGCGCTTGGAGTTCGTTTGGCATTGGATGATTTCGGGACCGGATATTCGTCACTTGGCTATTTGTCGAAAACCAAATTTTCGACCATCAAGATCGATCGCAGCTTTGTGCAAGGTGCGTCAAAGAACGCAGTGGAAAGCATTGCGATCATCCGCGCTGTTGTTGCACTTGCCGAAAGTTTGGGCATGGTGACGACCGCAGAAGGCGTTGAAACCGATGAAGAATGCGCGATGGTGACCAAACTTGGGTGCCGGAAAATTCAGGGCTACCTCTTTGGCCGTCCGATGCCTGCATCAGAGGCGCGACGCTTGGTTAGCACCAATGAACGCGCGGTTGCCTGACGGAAAAATGTGCAAACGCGGCTAACCCCAAGGGAAGGGGAGTTGAGGCCAGCCGCGACGCAACATGCGCTTCGTTAGGGAAGCAGCACGGAATCAATCACGTGTATCACACCATTGGACTGCATGACGTTGGCAATAGTCACGGTGGACGTGCCGCCCTTCGCATCCGTCAGCACCAATTTCTTACCCACCATCCGCGCGGATAGTGTGCCGCCTTGGACTGTGGTCAAATTTGCCTTGCCGCGTCCAGCCTTGATGGCGGCTGAAATGTCACTGCTGGTGATGCGACCGGCAACAACGTGATAGGTCAGGACCGTTGTCAATGTGCCCTTATTTTCAGGCTGCACCAATGTTTCAACGGTGCCCGCAGGAAGTTTTGCAAAAGCAGCATTGGTTGGTGCGAACACGGTAAAGGGGCCTGCACTCATCAATGTATCGACAAGTCCTGCGGCCTTAACCGCAGCGACCAATGTGGTGTGATCTTTGGAATTGACTGCATTTTCAACAATGTTCTTGGTGGGGTACATCGCAGCGCCGCCAACCATGGGATTATGATGTGCCGCGTGCGCCGCGCCAACGCCAAATGAGGCTGACAAAAGCATCACGGCCATAAGCGATGACCGGAAAGACGAAGATTTCATGTGCATTATCCTTATCTGAACACATCCATTTGGGCTGTGTGATTAAGATACGGACGCACAGGGCGGGCGGATGCATAGGCGCGAAAATTAAATTGTGGTGATGGCCCCACTGGCGAGAATTGGGCCCGTTGCCTTGCCGCCAGGTGCGCCGCCAAAGGGTTCAGGCGTGATCGCCAATGTTGCACCTTTGGCCATGACTGCGCGGTGTTTAGGATTGACAAAGATGCGTGAGGGCACGTCACCGCGCACAATACCCAACGATGCTGCTGTGCCACCTTCGGGAATGATCCACAGTTCAGGATAGAGCGTACCGGTTTCCATCGACACGGGTGTCAGCGTCAGCTCTCCTGTGGTTCGGTCATAGCTTGCCGTCATCGCCGCACGTCCCTCGACGCTACCAAGCGCGGCAATCAAGGGTGCAGTAAGTGTTGGTTCAGGCGACGGAGTAGGCTGTGTAAACAACATCAGCGCCAGAACGGCAGCAATGCCAGTGGAAAGCATGGTAAGGCGTTTCCACAAGGTCGTGCCACGATCTTGCTGTGGTTGCGCTATAATCTGTGATTGAATGCCTTGCCAAACCGCATCAGGCGGAGGCATGCTCGCGTCACTTGCCATTGGATGTAGCCGTTCGTGCCATGCTGCAACTTCATCGGCAAAGGCGGGGTCAGTTGCCATACGCGCAGAGGCCGCAGCCTGTTCAGCAGGGCCCAACAGACCAAGCGCGGCCTCTCCCGCCAAAGCAATATCGTCATCAGAGAGTCGGTTCATGATGGTCCCCCCAGACAATCGCGAAGTTTAACCAACGCGCGGCGGATGCGACTTTTGACCGTGCCAAGTGGCAAAGCGTCGCGCGCCGCCAAATCGCCATAGGTTGCACCGTTCAAAAATGCCGCACGGATAAAGCTGGCATCGCGCGGATCGAGTGTTTCTATGCACCCAATCAGTGCTTCATCTTCTGCGCGCGCCAGCATTTGTGCATCCGCGAGTGGGGCGGTGTCTGCGATTTCACTTGCGTCCTCGAGCGGGGAAACTCCTGCTCTCCCCGTGCGCCGTAACCGATCAATCGCGCGATTGCGCGCCACCGTCGCCAACCATGTAATTGGGCTGGCGCGGTTTGGATCATAGCTCGCAGCCTTGTTCCAAATAGTGATATAGGCGTCTTGCAAGGCATCCTCAGCATCGTTGCGGTCAGAGAAGATACGCAGGCATATCCCAAAAAGCTTCGTGGAGGTGCGCTGATACAAATCTTCAAACGCTGCGATATTGCCAGTGCCTGCGCTCACCAACAAAGCTGACAGACGGACACGACTCTCCTCCGCGCGTCGTTGTGCGAAAACATCACTTTTGGAATTTGGGGAATCAGGTGTATCCACGCACAGATTATGAACATGTTCGTATATCTTCTGCAATCACATTCCTGTTTTACCCCGCTTGCGCTCTTGCGTCCGACATTTGCGACAGCTAAAGGCTCGCTTGTCTGGCCATAGGAGCGTAGCTCAGTTGGTAGAGCATCGGTCTCCAAAACCGAGGGCCGTGGGTTCGAGTCCCTCCGCTCCTGCCAGATGTTGCATTTGCGGCATTTTGCCGTTAATGCGCGGCTCCGCAAGAAGAGGTGGATCGCGACTCAGGTTGAAAAACTGATGGGTAGCGTCTGTCTCTTTATTGTCGTTTTGGTTTTATGTGGATCGGTTGAACAGACGTGGCAAAGGTAAATCCTGGCGAATTTAT
>JAYUPB010000021.1:0-5615 GCA_043760405.1 Sphingomonadales bacterium | reverse complement strand
ATGTTTGACGGTGGTGGATAAGGGGCCAGATTGGTTTGCGGTCGATGCTTCTGCGGAAACCATATCCTGTACTGCACGGAATATGTGGACAGTGGCACGCAAACTCAACCTCGAACGCGCGCTTAAAATTGGCGATGAACTGGGCGGACATATTGTAACGGGCCATGTTGATGGCGTAGGGGAAGTGATCGGTATTGTGCTTGAAGGCGGATCACACCGTATTGCCGTGCGTATCGGGGCTGATCTTGCTCCCTATATTGCGGCCAAAGGATCGGTCACGGTTGACGGCACCTCACTGACGGTCAATGCGGTGGAGGACCACGGGGACAATAGCACGACATTCCATCTTAACATCATCCCGCACACATGGGCGGTGACGGCATTTTGTGATTTAACACAGGGCCAGACCGTCAATATCGAAATTGATGTGCTTGCGCGCTATTTGGCAAGGATGCGGCAAGTAAATCCCATCTGATGTGATTTTTACACTTGACGATCACACTGTGCTGTGAAAATATCCTCATATGAGCACACAACTGATCGAAAAAGTCCGTAACCTTGTCACCAATGGTGGCATGTCGAAATCTGGCCTTGCCCGCGCGTCTGGCTTGCATGCCAATACGCTGCGTGATTTGGAGGAGGGTGATTGGAACCCCACCGCTGAAACCCTCCGCAAGCTTGAACTGTTTCTGTTTTCCAATGATGACACGCCAACTTTGGTGCCCATCGAAGAAATTATCGAAGAAGCACGCAATGGCCGCATGTTCATATTGGTCGATGATGAAGACCGTGAAAATGAAGGTGATCTGATCATCCCGGCGCAAATGGCGACGCCTGATGCGATTAATTTCATGGCCACCCATGGTCGCGGCCTGATCTGTTTGACCCTTACCAAGACCCGCGTTGAACAGTTGGGCCTTGATCTGATGAGCCGCGCCAATGGGACCCGCCACGAAACTGCCTTCACAACATCAATTGAGGCATTGGAAGGAGTCACCACCGGCATTTCAGCGGCGGACCGTGCGCGCACAGTGTCTGTCGCCATTGATGCGTCAAAGGGGCGGGCAGACATTGTGACCCCGGGTCACGTATTCCCATTGATTGCGCGCGACGGCGGCGTGCTGGTGCGTGCGGGCCATACCGAAGCTGCGGTTGATATTTCGCGTCTTGCGGGCCTCAATCCATCAGGCGTGATTTGTGAGATAATGAAGGATGATGGCACAATGGCGCGGATGGACGATCTTGTCTCGTTCGCGCGGCTGCATAATTTGAAAATGGGCACGATCCGCGATTTGATCGCTTACCGCCTGCGCAATGACCATCTGGTGGAAAAAGTATCCGAAAGCGTCTTCACATCTGATTACGGTGGTGATTGGAAAGCGATGACATATCGCAATAAGGTCGACGGAACCGTCAATGTTGTCTTACAAAAGGGCAAGATCGTTAAGGATGCGCCAACGCTGGTGCGGATGCACAGCATCTCTATCTTCCACGACCTGCTTGGCCAAAGCGGTCCGCGCAAACGTATCCTTCAACGCGCCATGGGCGAAATAGGTAAAATTGGGGCTGGGTTGATCGTTCTGTTGATGCCCAACGATTCAGAAAGCCTCACGCAAGAAATTGGCGGCACAACGAAACCGGAAATGGATTTGCGCAATTATGGCATCGGCGCTCAAATCTTGGCGGATCTCGGGGTGCATGATATGACCTTGCTGACGAATGCTCACCGCAATATTGTCGCACTTGAAGGGTACGGCATCAACATTGTCGGCGAACAGCCGATTCCAGAGGCGTAAGACATGGCAAAATTCCTTATCGTTGAAGCGCGCTTTTATGACCATCTGAATGACCTGCTGATCGCCGGAGCGTGTGCCACGCTGGAAGATGCGGGGCATAAACATGACATAATCACTGTGCCGGGCGCTCTTGAAATTCCCGGCGCTATCGCACTGGCTGCGGAAAGCGGGCAGTATGACGGCTTTGTTGCGATTGGCGTGGTCATTCGCGGTGAAACCTATCATTTTGAGATTGTCGCAGGCGAAAGTGCGCGCGGCATTATGGCGCTGACCATGGACGGTGTCCCGATTGGCAACGGCATTTTGACGGTTGAAAATGAAGCGCAGGCGCTAACCCGGGCCCGACCGGATGAAAAGGACAAGGGCGGAGAAGCGGCCAAGGCCGCCATCGCCATGCTCAACCTTAAAGCTCGGTTCAGCGGATGACGATGAAGCCCCCGCCGTCACGCTATAAAGTGATTGAAAAGGGTGGGCGGTTGATCACGATAGATACACATGCGGCGCAGCAATCGGCCGCTGTTTCACCGTCGCACCTGAAAAGTATATCCAAAGCAACCGCAGCACCTGCGCGTCCATCGGCTTTGCACTCTCCCAAAGCTTTGGACGCTAAGCCAAAGCCTGGTCTGCTCCTCGCCATCGCGACCATGTTTGCAGAAAATGATCGCGATGCTGCTGGAAACATGCTTTTTCGCACACACAAATATTATGATCCCGATGCCACGCGCCTGCTGCGCTTGACTGAAAAGCAGGCAGTTGGACTTGGCGGCATAGGACTGACATTCTTCGTCTTATTGGGGATCATCACCATATTGTTCGCATTGGGGGCATGGTTTTTCATGATACCCTTTGTGTTCATTGCCGTGAAAATGGCTGGAAAACCGTTCAAAACGATGATGACCAAACTGCTCAAAGATGCTGTTGTGGTTGATCAGTCTGCAAACGGATAATCGGTATAACCCACTTCATCAGGCCCATACCAAGTACGGAAATTATCAGGCGCTATTTCCAGCCCTTCGCGCAGACGTCGGGGAAGGTCGGGATTTGAAATGAACTTCCGGCCAAAACTGATTGCGTCTGCCAGACCGGAATTGAGGTCGGCATTTGCGGTATCAATGTCATATTCCTGATTAAGGACCAATGGCCCCTTAAACACCTTGCGAATCTGTGGCGAAATGCGCGGCACATCGCTTTTGCCAAAATTGCCAAAAGGTTTTTGTTCGCGCAGCTCCAGAAAGGCGATGCCAATCGCGTCGAGCGCCACTGCTGCTGCGGTAAATAGAGCAATCGGGTTCGAATCGTCCGCGCCTTGGGTTTCCCCATTGGGCGACAGGCGGACGCTGACACGGTCAGCGCCGACGGCATCGACAAGCGCTTGCGCCACTTCGCACAGCAAGCGAATACGGTTTTCGATACTGCCGCCGTAAGCATCAGTGCGGTGGTTGCTGTTGTCGCGCAGGAATTGATCAATCAGATAGCCATTGGCTCCGTGCAGCTGAACCCCGTCGAACCCTGCAGCCATCGCATTTTTGGCAGCAGAGACATAGTCACCTATCAAACGCGGTATTTCATCAAGACGGAGCGCGCGCGCTTCAACATAAGGTTTCTTTCCTTCAGCCGTATGAGCGTCCCCCGGAGCGGTGGTGACCGAAGCCGACACGGGCTGCGCTCCGCCCAGAAAGTCTGAATGCACCAAACGACCCATATGCCAAAGCTGAAGGATGATCTTCCCTCCCGCCTTATGGACCGCCTCTGTCACCGGTTTCCAGGCTTCAACTTGGTCCGCGGACCAAATGCCCGGCGCTGCTGGCCAGCCTAAGCCTTCTTGAGATATGCCCGTAGCTTCAGCGATGATCAGACCTGCACTGGCCCGTTGACGATAATATTCAGCTTTCAGCACGCTATTGGGAACATGAACGCCCGCGCTGCGGCCGCGGGTTAGCGGAGCCATCAGAATACGGTTTGGGGCATGGATCGCACCAAGGTCAATCGGGTCAAACAAGCGCGTCATCAGCTTCTCCATTGTGTTCTAGGGTTCGGGCGTCGATATGCCGAGAATGACGGGGGATCAACAGCAAGAATATTTTGCCGACGGTGAAGCACGGCTGCGCTTTGGCGTGGCCGCGTTGTTGCTGGGTAATATTGCCTTATCTGTGGGCGTTCTGTTTGTCCGCATTGCCGATGTCGGACCTGTCGCGTCAGCATTCTGGCGGATGGCCATTGCCCTGCCACTGTTGTTTGCACTTGCGCGCCGAGACGGGGCTCCACTCACAATACCGCGCGGGCGGATGGCGTGGCTGTTCATCCTTTCGGGGCTTTTTTTCGCGGCTGATCTTGGTGCATGGCATATCGGCGCGCTTCAAACCAAATTGGCCAATTCAAACCTGTTGGCCAATGCCGCATGTTTTCTCTTTCCCGTTTATGGCTTCATCATGGCCCGGGCGCTGCCAACACGCGCTCAGGCTGTTGCGCTCACGCTGGCATCGCTGGGAACTTTGTTGCTGATTGGTCGCTCGTTTGAAGTGTCATCACAATATTTTGTCGGCGATTTATATTCGCTGGCCGCAGGAATTCTCTACACCGCCTATCTCATCGTCATTGACCATGTGCGCAAGGTGATGGCGCCCTGGTCCGTGCTCTTTTGGACAACGCTTTCATGTATGGCCCCGCTTCTAATGGCTGCGTGGTTGCGGGGGGAACAGATTTGGCCGACCAACTGGTGGCCGCTGATCGGGCTTGCACTGCTGTCGCAAATCATCGGGCAGGGGCTTGTGACCTATGTCATTGGCCGGATGTCGCCCACCGTCATCGGGATTGCGATTTTGATACAACCGGTGATTGCGGCGGCCCTGGGCTATATGTTCTATCATGAACTGATGGGCGTGCTTGACCTGATCGGTGCGGCGATGATCGGGCTGGCATTGGTTCTGGTGCGCCAAAACTCCGTCCCTGACCTTAGATCCCGAACTTAAGGGCCAAACGTAATCAGCCAAGCGTCCGGCGGCGCGCCGTAACGGAGCCAGATGATGCTTGTGCCTAGACCCGCTGTCACCAGCACACGCTGCCCGGCATGAGTGATGTCACCGCATTGAAAACGATTGCCATACCGTGACACATTTTTGATCGGTTTCGCAGACCATGGCCACAGCACTTGGCCGCAATGCGTATGACCAGCAAGGACGGCTGCAACTGGCTTTGGCAGGTCGGGCACAATGTCGGGGCTGTGCGTCAGGATGATGCGGGGTCCGCTATGCCGGTCCATCGCGGCAAAAGTTCCGGGAAGGTCTGCATGGTTGGTAAAATCATCATCAACCCCGCCGATAACAATCGGCCCGCGTTTAACCGCTTGGTTGGTCAGGAGGGTGATGCCTGCCTTAGGAATTTCAGCGCGAAACCCCGCTTCATCAAACCAGTGGTCGTGATTTCCCATGGCGATAACAACACCCAGTGGCGCGCGAAATTCTTTGAGCGGGGCAATAACCTCCGGCACTGTATAGGTGTGAGTGGCAAAGCGCTTTTCGCTCACCAAATCACCAGCGATCAGAACAATATCAGCCTTATAGGCATTTAGTTTTTTGGCGATGGCCGCCATTCGCGACGGCGGCATATCAGGTCCTGAAATGTGGATGTCAGAAATCAGCAGCGCCTTGACCGGCGGCACGCCCTTTGGCCAATCAGCAATATGAACCGCCGCCGTGCGCACAAGCGGATCGCGCGTGGCTGTCCAATATCCCCAGCCAAGACCAATCAGCCCGACAAGGACGATTGATATAAGGATGCGGCGAACGGTCATATTATTGGAAAAGGCCGTCGGGCTGGCAC
>JAYUPB010000020.1:0-17108 GCA_043760405.1 Sphingomonadales bacterium | reverse complement strand
GTCGATGGACGCTGTGTTGAGCGTCGCCATCACTCCCAATACAATCAGCAGTTGTCCGCCAAAATAAAGTATCCAGATGGCCAATTGTGCCCAGGCAGCGCTTGCCAGAACATCCATTTGCGCAAAGATCAACAGGTCTGATGCCAAGAACATCATCGCGCCAATGCCCGTGCGAAAACGCGGAAAGCGGCTGATCCATGCGGTCGCAGCCATAATGCCAACAAAGGCCGCATAAATGCCAATCATCGGATCCCGTACCAAAGCGAGGGCAATGACAATGGCAAGTGGCGCGGTCAGCGCGGCAAGAAGCCGTTGACTGCCCGTCGTTTGAGGACGCCAGTTGCGGACATAGAGCCAAAACGCCAATATATGGCCGATGACAAAGGCCCCTGCCCCTGCCTCCATACTCACGGCCTCAAGCAAGACATCCCCCAAAGCGCCAAAGGCCATCACTGCGGTGATCAGCCAGCCATCAACACTGCGCGCCTGAAGCGCGGCATAAAGTGCCAGCAAACCAACGCCGGCTCCCTTCCACGCGATGCTGATTGTCGGATCAAGAGCCATATTCCAGGACGCAATATAGCTGATGCCGGCAACAATTGCGGCAATCAGTGCCATTTTTGTTAGTGATCCGTTCGGCATTGCTGCTTCCCCCCTCGCATATTTGTTCAAACCCCCATAACGCTTCTCCCCATGACATATCAAATCCATATTATCGGTGGCGGGCTCGCCGGATCAGAAGCGGCTTGGCAATTGGCAGAGGCAGGTGTGAAGGTCCGCCTGTCCGAAATGCGCGGGGTTGAGGGGACGGCGGCGCATAAAACCGATGATCTTGCGGAACTGGTCTGTTCCAACAGTTTCCGGTCGGATGATGCTGAAAGCAATGCCGTTGGGCTGCTTCATGCAGAAATGCGGGGCATGGATTCGATCATTTTACGCTGTGCTGATGCGCACCGTGTGCCCGCGGGGTCGGCACTGGCGGTGGACAGAGATGGCTATTCCGCGGCCGTAACAGCTGCAATTGCGGGCCATGCCAACATTGATCTGGTGCGTGAACGGGTCGACACCCTACCCGATGGCCCCTGCATCATCGCGACGGGCCCCCTGACCGGCAGCGCGTTGGCAGAGGCGATCGCTGCGGAAACAGGTGAAGAGGCCCTCGCCTTTTTCGATGCGCTCGCGCCTATCGCTTATCATGAAAGCGTCGATATGGACGTCGCCTGGATGGCGTCTCGTTGGGATAAAGGCGAAACTAAGGATTACATCAACTGCCCAATGGATAAGGCGCAATATCTGGCTTTCCACGCGGCTTTGCTTGCGGGTGAGAAAACCGAATATAAGGAATGGGAGGCAAATACGCCCTATTTTGATGGCTGCATGCCCATTGAAGTCATGGCGGAACGCGGGGTGGATACACTGCGCTACGGGCCAATGAAGCCGGTTGGCCTCGACAATCCGAAAACCGGGCGTTGGCCCTATGCCGTGGTGCAATTGCGTCAGGACAATGCGCTGGGCACGCTATGGAACATGGTCGGGTTTCAGACGAAACTAAAGCATGCGGATCAAGTGCGGGTATTCCGGATGATCCCGGGGCTGGAGAATGCCGAATTTGCTCGACTTGGCGGGCTTCACCGCAATACATTCATTAAATCACCCAAGCTGCTTGACCCCCTGCTTAAGCTGAAGTCACGCCCCAATATACGCTTTGCCGGGCAAATTACGGGGTGTGAGGGTTATATCGAAAGTGCGGCGATTGGCTTGCTCGCCGGACGATTTGCCGCAGCTGAATTTGCGGGGATCACCCTGCCCCCGCCGCCACCTGAAACGGCGTTCGGCGCGCTGCTGGGACACATCACCGGCGGTGCGGACGCGGAAACATATCAACCCATGAACGTCAATTTTGGTCTATTCCCCCCCCTTGTCCTTGAAGGCAAAACCAAGAAAGCCAATCGTAAGCTACTCCATACCCAGCGCGCACGCGCTGCAATGGCGGGGTGGTTGGCCTAACCCTCATCATCCCCCTCTCCCCCTTCAGGCGGGAGGGCAACGACGGAACGGGGCTGTGGGCAGGCACATTTTGGTTTCGGTTTTCGGATCACGCGCGTCGTCGCGAACTCCACTGCATTTAACCCCCCAGATTGGTCACGATCAGCCGCGCCAAATTTACCGCGCGCCTTGACCACATATTCATCAAATCCCAACCGACCGTCCCCGTTGAGATCAAGTTTCGCGAAGTTTTTTTGGCGTGTAATAAAATATTCTGCGCCGCTGATCAGGCCGTTCTTGTCCTTATCATAACGGCCAAAGCGCTTTTGCTCCTTCGTCCGTTCATCGGCGGCTGGCGGAGGCGCAAGATCGGCAAAACCAAACGGGGTTGACTGTTCAGTTGGTGCGGGGGGTATGGGGGCTTTGTCACTGGCCAAACCGCGCCAAAGAAAGAAACCAGCAGTCACCAGTAACAATGTCGACGCAACACCTGCAAGAAAACGCCACATTTCTCTTACCTTCAATGAATGAAGTAGAAGATTAGCCTAATGAAAAATAAAATCCAGCCTAACCTCTTCTTAGGATAAGGCCGATTGCTTGAATAATACGGCGCGGAGAACCGGCCTTTGTTGGCGCGCCTTGACAATCGCGTTCTGCAAAACGTGCCAAAATGGCCAAGGGACGATGTCGGGCATCAAATCGCAATGCCAATCCCTGCGTGGATCGGGATGACGCCAGGGCCAGGGCACGCCGCACGGTGACGTCACAGCGCAGCCGCCGTGACACATCCACCAGCGCCCAAAGCTGGGCCGCATCGCGCACATGGGGATCATCACATCCTGAGAGCAGTGAAAACAGCTGCCCCCCGCGCAACTCAGCAAATCGTACCAAATGGTCATCCAAAAGCGGCAATTCTTGCAACAAATATTCCCAACCATCGACCATTGCAGCAAGTGACGTGACGTCAAAACCGCCATCTGCTGAAAGAATTTTGAGCGTGGAAAGCAAGGGATCACGGTCTTGATCTCGTTCCTGAAGCCCCAAAAGCGCATCACGCCACCACGCCAATCGTATCTGCGCCAGCATAGGGTCGCGCGCCGATGCAACACAGCGGCCCAAGCGTTCATCTAGCAAAAACAGTGCCTTATACAGCGAACGATCACGCGCCTTGGCATAAGCAAGCGCCAGATTTCGGTCTGGATCAAGAAGGGATATTGTCTCCATCCTCTCTTATTAGCCTGACTGACGGATTGACGTCAAAAGGACGCTAACGCGCCATTAACCAAGCAAATTTAACGCTCATTATCCTTCCCCTGTGCATGAGGAGTTTGAATTTTGTAATTGAACAGGGGCAATTCATGGAAAACGCAGCGCCAATCAAGGCTGAAAGAACTCGTTTAACGGGCTTTTTGCAGCGTTTACGTCGCGACACCGCGGGTAATACTCTGGCAATGGCAGCGGCGGCGGTTTTCCCGCTGGCTGGGCTTGTTGGCGGCGCGCTTGATATGAGTCGCATCTACCTTGTCAAAACGCGCTTACAAGCTGCCTGCGACGCTGGTTCACTGACTGGGCGGCGCGTGATGGGTTCAGGAACATGGGCCTTTAACAGTTATGCCGCGCGCACCGCAGCATCGAACATGTTTTTAACCAATTTTGAAACTGGGTCTTACGGCACATCCGCAATTACAACGGCATTTTCGGAATTGAACGGGAATGTCCGGGGGTCGGCAACAACCACCATTCCAATGACGTTGATGCAGATTTTTGGACAATCTTCGCAGACCGTGACGGTGACCTGTAATTCTGAAATGCGGATTCCGAATTCTGACGTGATGTTCGTCCTCGACGTTACCGGATCGATGAGCGGAACTATTCCAGGGGACACGTCGGGGATTACAAAAATCAATGGCATCAAGGTTGCGGTCAAATGTTTCTATGAAGCATTGGCCAAAATCAATGTTAGCGATGTGACACCTGCTCAGTGCGGTGTAGCGGCGGACCCAACCGGCGGCAACGCGCCAGGGGTGCAGTTGCGCTTTGGCTTTGTGCCTTACGATCAGATCGTCAATGTTGGAAAATTGCTGCCCAACCAGTTTATGGCGGATGATTGGACCTATCAATCACGCGCGCCAAATATGCAGACAATACAGACATATACGCTGGGTACAGAAAGCGCGAAAAAGGATTGGACCGCGTGGACGCCGTCCACAACACCGTCCAGCCCATCTTACGGCGGCTGGAGCAATGCCTCAGCGAGCGTAACGAACGGCGGGACAACATATCCCCAAACGGTGAGCGGCCGCACGTCAGCAAACTGTGCGAGTACAACCCCGTCCCCTAACAGCTATGTCAGTGACATCGGCGGCACCATTACACAGGCGTTTGTATCCTCAACCACGCCCACACATCCAGATACCGAGCAAACGCTTAAATATAGCGAAACAGATCCGCGCACCGTGTCGGCTTATCAATATAGCTGGTCGCGCAATCCAATAGGGGCGTCATCGGGCACGCGCACCTGCCGTTTGCAAGTTAAAACGGCGACATATGACCGTGTGAGAACTGACGGCACATCGACCAAGGCACTCACATGGACGCCGCAAGACGTTGTTGCGAACTGGACTTATAAACCGGTTGAACATGATGTCAGCAATCTGAAGGCAGGGGGGAGCACATGGAACAACAGTGTCTCATTGCCGCTCAATGAATCAAATTTGCCTGCGCTCTTCGTGTCTGGTTCAAAAACATCAGTAACTGGTTACAAAGCTTTGGCCAGCACCACGGTAACCTGGCAAGGCTGCATCGAAGAACGCGATACATTCCGCAATCTGGATGATGATCCTTCTGATGAATGGAGCCCTGTTCCGTCTTCGGCCAAGGATATGGATATTGATCTTGTGCCAACAGCTGGCGATGTCACGACACAGTGGCGTCCAGCATTGAATGGTGCCGTATGGGGACGTTCGGACTCCATCAGTGGCACATCATGGGCTGGCAGCTGGACAACCGCTGAAGTGACCGGCGGTATCGTTTCAAACCAGCAAAAAATTTATAAATGCCCAACCGCTGCGCGGAAACTGCAAATCTATGATGATGCGACAAAATCGACTGATTTTATGAATTATGTCAACTCGCTCTCGCCAAATGGTAATACTTATCATGACATTGGCCTGTTATGGGGTGCACGTCTGATGTCGCCAACGGGTATTTTTGCATCTGAAAATTCGACATCATCAACGGGTGGTGCAATCGAGCGGCATATGGTCTTTATGACGGATGGTGAAACGTACAACAGTAACACTAATTATACGGCATATGGTGCTGATTGGTGGGATCGCCGACAAACAAAAACCAGCACTGCGCCAGATAATAATTTGCTGATTGAGGTGAATAATGCCCGTGCCATTGCACTTTGCACGGCGATTAAGAACAAGAATATCAACCTTTGGGTTGTCTATTATGGGACGACGACTGACATCCCGACGCTGACGCGGCTTCAAAACTGCGCCACGGATGCGCCGCATTTCTTCAATGCAACCAATACAACGGCATTGATCAATAATTTCCGTCAAATTGCGGACGCAATTTCCCAGCTCAGACTGACCAACTAGGGGTATCCTCATGACGATAAAGGACATGAAAACGCGCCGGTTGCAAAAGGATATACGCGGGATTGCGGCGGTTGAATTCGCCCTGATCGCCCCAGCCTTCCTCGTTCTGTTGATGGGCGGGTTGGAGGCTGGACACTCGCTTTATATGAAATCAATATTGGAAGGTGCGGTGCAGAAAGCATCGCGCGATGCCAGCCTTGAAACGGGTACACTCGCTACCCAGCGTGCTGTGATTGATGCGGCAGTCACGGCGCAAGTCCAAGCCATTTACAACGGTGTGAATCCAACCATCTCACGCCGTTTCTACCGGAGTTTTGAAAAGGCCGCTGCTGCGCAGATGGAACCCTTTACTGATACGCCAATAAGCGCTGGCATTTCGGGGCAGCCCAATGGGGTTTGTGATCGGGGTGAAGCCTATACCGATAACAATAATAACAGTGGATGGGATCAGGACGGCGCAGACTCAGGTCAGGGCGGACCAGAAGATAAAGTGGTTTACACTGTTACTATGTCGTACCCGCGCCTTTTTGGCATGGGGGGGCTGATAGGATTGTCACCCCAACAAACGCTGAAAGCCACGACGATCATCGGTAATCAGCCGTACGGTGAACAGCAGCAATATACCGCGCCAACAGCACGCAATTGCCCGCTTTAGTCTGGTGAGAAACATGAAAAAACTCATTTCAATTTTCAAAAATCTCCGCGCCGACCAAAGCGGCATGGCCTTGATTGAATTTGCTTATACCCTGCCCATTCTCGTCCCGATGGCGATGTGGGGGGGGGAACTGGCCAATTATGCGATGGTAAAAATGCGCGTCAGTCAGGTCGCCTTGCAAATTGCTGATAACGGTTCGCGCATCGGCGAAGGCAGTGTGCTTTCAGCAAAGCAAGTTACAGAGAGCAATATCAACGATATTTTGACGGGCGCTGGCCTGCAAGCGAGCACGCTCAACATTTACACCAACGGCAGGATCTATGTTTCCAGCGTTGAACCCGTGGCAAATCCCAACACGACGGCGCGGTTTAAAATTTCTTGGCAACGGTGCCGCGGTGGTGGTGGACAGCCTTCACTTTATGGCAAACAAGGCGACACCAACCTGACAGGGATTGGCCCAACTGGACGCAAAGCCATTGCTCCTGATACAGGCGCCGTCATATTTACACAGGTCAGTTACCGCTATCAGCCACTTTTCGGTGCGACATGGTCCCCGCCGGTCGACATGACTGAAATAGCGGCCATGCTTGTTCGTGATCGTCGTGATTATACACAAGTCTTTCCTGTTGCCGGCGTGACAGCCTCTAACTCCTGCCCTTAATCATTACCGCCCGGCAGTACGCCGCACCGTTTCGATGACGGCCGCCACATTAACCAGCGCCAGTTTTTCAAGATTGTCTGCATAGGGCAACGGCACATCAACATTGGTGACGCGTGCGACCGGGGCATCGAGATCATCAAAGCCCTGTTCCATGCACACGGCGATGATTTCGCTGGCAATTGAGCAAGTGGGCCAGCCTTCTTCAACCACGACCATGCGGTTGGTGCGTGACAGGCTTTCAAGCACAGCCGCACTGTCAAGTGGGCGCAGCGTCCGCAAATCTAGCACTTCGGCGTCGATCCCTTCAGCGGCCAACACCTCTGCCGCTTCAAGCGCAAGCCCGACGCCAATCGAATAACTGACAATCGTTACATCCTTGCCGCGCCGCATCGTCCGCGCCTTGCCAATCGGCACGACATGATCACCTGTTGGCACATCAAAACTGCGCCCATAGAGCAGTTCATTTTCAAGGAAGACAACAGGATCGCCAGACCGGATTGCCGATTTTAGTAAGCCCTTGGCATCAGCGGAATCATAAGGACAGATCACAATCAGGCCCGGCACACTGGCATACCACGGTGCGTAATTCTGGCTGTGCTGCGCGCCGACGCGTGACGCCGCGCCATTGGGGCCACGGAACACAATGGGGCAGCGCATCTGTCCACCCGACATATAGTTGGTTTTCGCAGCGGAATTGATAATATGATCAATGGCTTGCATCGCAAAGTTAAATGTCATGAACTCCACAATCGGGCGAAGACCACCCATCGCCGCGCCCGTCCCAATACCCGCAAAACCATATTCGGTGATGGGGGTATCAATGACGCGTTTTGGCCCGAATTCATCAAGCAACCCTTGGGTAACCTTATACGCCCCCTGATATTCGGCAACTTCTTCACCCATCACAAACACGCGCTCATCACTGCGCATTTCTTCGGCCATGGCATCGCGCAGCGCTTCACGCACGGTCGTTTTGACCATGCCTTCGGTCGAGGGCAATTCTGCAACAACGACAGGCACTGCGGCGGCGACAACCGGAGCCATGACGGGCGCAGGTGCAGGCGTAGGCGCAGGCGTGGCAACAGATGGTGCAGAGAGAGCAGATGGCGCAGGCGCTGCAGCCTCCCCTTCCCCAGCGACAACCGCGATTACCGTGCCAACTTTGACGCCTTCAGTCCCTTCTGCCACCATAATGGCACTGACAACGCCTTCATCAATGGCTTCAAATTCCATTGTGGCCTTATCCGTTTCAATCTCTGCCAAAATATCGCCGGATTTGACGGTGTCGCCTTCCTTCACCAACCATTTGGCAAGTGTGCCTTCTTCCATTGTTGGGGAGAGCGCGGGCATTTTAATTTCGATGCTCATCAATATTGCTCCACCAACACGTCGGTATAGAGGTCAGCTGCATCAGGTTCTGGCGAACTTTCTGCGAAATCGGCCGCTTCGCTCACGATGGCGCGAATATCCTTATCAATCGCTTTTAATTCGGCTTCGCTAACCCCCATTGCCTCAAGATCTTTTTTGGCCCCTTCAATCGGGTCAGATTTTTCGCGCACTTCCTGCACTTCGTCGCGTGATCGGTATTTGGCAGGGTCAGACATCGAATGGCCACGGTAGCGATATGTTTTCATTTCCAAAATGATCGGTCCATTGCCTGCGCGGACATACTCAATTGCGGATTTTGCGGCGCTGTGAACCTCCAGAACATCCATACCGTCAACGGCGAGTCCGGGGATGCGGAATGCTTCACCGCGCCGGTGGAAATTGGTCTCTGCACTGGACCGGTCAACACTGGTTCCCATCGCATAGCGGTTGTTTTCAACCACAAAGATAATCGGCAGTTTCCAAAGCGCTGCCATATTGAACGCTTCGTAAACTTGCCCCTGATTGGAGGCGCCGTCCCCGAAATAGGACACGCAAAGCCCACCATCTTCCTGATATTTATGTGCAAAAGCAAGACCCGCGCCAAGCGGCACCTGCGCGCCGACAATACCGTGGCCGCCGTAAAAACGGTGTTCGACAGAGAACATGTGCATCGACCCGCCCTTGCCGCGCGATATGCCCGCTGCGCGTCCCGTCAGTTCCGCCATGATCACCTTTGGATCAATGCCATATGCCAGCATATGACCGTGGTCGCGGTATCCGGTGATCACGCTGTCATTGGCACCAAGCGCGGTCTGAAGCCCCACGGCAACCGCTTCTTGCCCGATATAAAGATGACAAAACCCACCGATCAGACCAAGCCCGTAAAGCTGGCCCGCTTTTTCTTCAAAACGACGGATCAGCATCATTTCCCGGTAAAAACGCAGCAATTCTTCTTTACTGGCTTTGTACCGCGATGGGGCCGCTGGGGCGGTTACGCTTTTATCGGTCGCTTCGCGCGCTTTTGCCTTTGCCAAAGCCGAGCCTTTCTATGATGATCAATGATCGTTCGATGATTGGCTATAAACAGGGTTTGGCGCGCACCGCAACGCCTGAACGTCGAAAAACGTTACGTCATTCGTATGCAATGCCTGGTTTTACGCCAGATCAGTTAAGTGGAATGATGACTTCATCGGGATGGACAAGGCCAAGATCACGGCGCGTCAGTTCATCTACCAAGTCAGGATTGGCGTGACGCGGATCTAAAAGTGTAACCCTGTTCGCCAATTCGTTCTTTTCTTTTTGAATCAACACAAGCTCAGTCTGGCGTTTTTCGAGCATCTGGCGATATTCAAAACCCGATAAAATACCATTCGCACCAAACAACGCATAGCCGCCGAAAAAGGCAATGATGATAAGCGCAAGTGCGGGTGTGATTACAGACCGCAATATGCTCCAAAGTTTTATTGCACTTTTCATGCAGTGCCTTGAATCATAACCGATTCACGCGGTCAACCTTTTTCAACGCAGAAATGACTCATTTCAGAGGAAAACAGATCGCCCAGGGTATCTGGCCATGTCGCCAAGTTCCTCTTCAATCCGGATCAGCTGGTTATATTTTGCCAACCGGTCGGAACGCGCGAGGCTGCCTGTTTTGATTTGTCCGCAATTGGTTGCAACCGCAAGGTCAGCAATGGTCGCATCTTCGGTTTCGCCTGACCTGTGCGACATGACAGCGGTATAGCCTGCACGGTGCGCCATATCGACAGCGGCCAATGTTTCGGTCAGCGTACCAATCTGATTAACCTTGACCAGCAAGGAATTTGCCAAGCCCGCCTTAATGCCATCCGCTAAGCGATTGGGATTGGTTACAAAAAGATCATCTCCCACCAATTGCACTGTCTTGCCAATTTTATCGGTCAGAAGCTTCCAGCCTTCAAAATCATCCTCTCCCATACCGTCTTCGATGGACGCAATAGGGTAACGTTTGGCAAGGTCCGCCAGATAATCCGACATCTCAGCGGGTGAAATCACCCGACCTTCGCCGTCGAGATGATAAGCACCATCCTTGAAAAATTCGGTCGCGGCGCAATCTAAAGCAAGGACGACATCATCCCCGGGGCGATAGCCAGCGGATTCGATCGAAGACATAATGAAATCTAGTGCATCAGCGGGCGACGCCAGATTTGGCGCAAAACCACCTTCATCACCAACCGCAGTCGCCAAACCTTTGTCATGCAATTTTTTCTTAAGCGTATGGAATATCTCTGCGCCCATCCTGACCGCATCAAACACTGTGTCAGCACCAACCGGCACAATCATAAATTCTTGAAAATCAATGGGATTGTCAGCGTGCATGCCACCGTTGATGATATTCATCATCGGAACGGGCAGAACATGCGCTGAAACGCCGCCGACATAGCGGTAAAGCGGCAATCCCCGCGCATCTGCAGCGGCCTTTGCAGTGGCGAGGCTGACGCCAAGAATTGCATTTGCGCCCAGCCGGGCCTTGTTTTCAGTGCCATCAAGCGCGATCATCGTCATGTCTATTTCGCGCTGATCCTCTGCATCAAAACCCAGCAACGCGTCGGAAATTTCGGTGTTGATACCGTCAACGGCGCTCTGAACACCCTTTCCCAACCATTTTTTTGGATCTCCGTCACGTTTTTCAACGGCCTCATAGGCCCCGGTAGAAGCACCTGAAGGCACGGCAGCGCGGCCAAAACTGCCATCTTCGAGCATAACATCGACCTCAACGGTTGGATTACCGCGGCTATCAATAATTTGTCGGGCATGGATATTGAGAATGGCCGTCATTATATGGAACCTCATGCTGGTTTGGCAGTTATGGTCGCAAGCCCTAAAGGTGAACCGGAGTGGAATCAATCAACGGATTCGTCCGCCCTGCAAATTTAAGGATATGGCTATCATGGCAACGACAAAAGCAAAGGCAGCTGCAAAGCCAACGCCAGCAGCCCCAAAAACCGTAGCGGCAAAAAAAGCACCTGCGGCAAAAACGGTTAAGGCACCTGCAAAGAAGGTTACGGTCATGGCGCAGGAAGAAAGCTTGCGCGATCAGGCTGGAAATTTTGCGTCACAAGCTGGCGCAAAAATAAAAGACGCCGCGACCCAAGGCAAAGACAAGGCATCGGGTGCGCTTGATGAATTGTCCGGCATGGTCGGCGATCTTGCCAAAACACTGGATGAAAAAGTTGGCGCTCAGTACGGCGATTATGCGCGTAAAGCGGCAAGTGCGGTGTCGAGCGCGGCAGGGTCGATCAAATCCAAGGATGTTGAAGAACTGATCGATGATGCGCGGACATTTGTGCGCGAAAAGCCTGCCATCGCAATTGGTGCGGCGGCGGCGGTCGGGTTTGTGCTGACACGCTTGTTTAAGGCTGGCTCTGACGACGATAAGGCTTGATTTGAAGTCCTATGACGGATCAATCTGAAACTGTTGATACGGCTGACAAGATCGGCATTAAAGCGCTGTTCGGCCAATTGGCGAATGACACGGGCGATTTTGCACGCGCCGAATTGGCCGTGCTCAAGGCGCAAGCGGGCGAACGCGCTGCTTTTGCCATCCCAGGCTTCATCATGCTGAGCGTGGGCATCGCGCTTGCTTTTGGGGCCATTGTCGCGCTGTTGATCGGGATTGGTGTGTGGTTGAGCTTTATTACTGGCCCCGTTTCGGCTTTGTTGATTGTGACACTGGGCGCGTTGTCCGTATCAGCTTTGCTTTTCAAGCTTGGGGCCAACCGTTTGAGCAATGTGTTTAAGCCAAGAGGCGAACAATGATGCACGACATTGATCAGAGCAAAACCAAAGCACGTCTGGCACAGGCGCAGGTTAAATCGACTGTCACGGCCCTGCGTTCGCGGCTCAGTCCGCGCGCACTGACCAAGGAAGCGATCGATACTGTTGGCGAGCGTATAACCCGTGCGGCATCTGAAACGGTGGATACAGTAAAATCGCGGCCAGCCCTGACGATAGGTGTCGCTGTTAGCGCGGCGCTTTTGCTTTTTAGAAAACCCATTATCGCCGCTGTAAAGCGCCTGACCAAGGAGACGAAACATGACGGATAACCTTCGCGACAAAGCCAATGCGCGCTATGCGGAAGCACGTGAAAAAGTGGGCGATGCCTATGCAAAAGGTCGCGCAAGCGCCGATGCAGCCGTTGCAACCAGCAAGGAAAAGGCGGCGAAAGCGGCCACTGCGACCAAAGCCAGCGCTCAGAAAGCAGCAAAATCAACCGTTGAGAGTGTTGAAAAAAATCCCATTGTCGCGCTTCTTGGCGGATTGGCCGTTGGTGCTATCGCCGCGGCCCTGCTTCCCCGCACCAAGCGTGAAGATCATCTGGTTGGCACTGTTGGCAAAACCGTGCGGGACAAGGCATCGACCGCTGCAAAAGCGGCGCGCGATACCGCTAAAGAACAGCTCGACACACTCGGCGTGAATGCAGATGCGGCCAAAGACACATTCCGTGACATTGCGAACAAGATTGGATCTGCCGCCAGTTCCGCGACGAGTGCTGCGGCTGATGCCGTGCGGAAACGCTGATCCAGTGGCGGAAAGCAAATTGCATCTGGTCTTTGGCGGACGCGTTAAAGACCCACGCACCCTCGATTTCGCCGACCTTAAGTCGATGGATGTCATCGGTTTTTTTGCTGATTACAAATCAGCTGAAAAAGCATGGCGCACGGCGGCGCAGCGGACGGTTGATGATGCTGAAATGAAATATGTTGTGGTGCACATGCACCGCTTGCTTCAACCCGATATGGTTGCACCGGCGAAGAAAGATTAGCGAAACCGCCATTTAAGAAGGGGCCGCGCCATCAACACACCGACCAGAAAACCGCCAATATGGGCGTCCGTGGCGATGGCAAAACCTGATCCGGTGCCAGCAATGCCAATCAACCACTGCACACCAATCCAGCCCGCCGCGAGCCATAGCGCGCGGACCCAATAGGCGGGTATGGGGCCAATGGCCTTTGTTTCGCTTTGGCTAAACAACATGGAATACGTGCCAATGACGGCTGAAATAGCGCCGCTCGCACCCACCATCGGGATAACGCCAGCGGGATCAGTGATATAATGGGCCAAAGCCGCACCATATGCACCAATTAGATAGAGCACGGCCAATGGCTTTGCCCCCAAAGTCATTTCAACCTGACGCCCGCAATAATAAAGCGTGAGCATATTAAAACCCAAATGCATCGCCCCTGCATGCAACAGGGAGGAAGACAAAGGTGTCAAAAAAGCAGGCACCATCCACGGCACAGAAATGTCAGTTCCAAAGCGCGCAGGGATAAAACCACCGCCAAGAATGAAGCTGTTGGTATCGACTGTAAATTGCGTAAACAGCCAACATGCCGCAGTAACCGCAACGATGATACGGGTCAGGCGGTCAGAAGCGGCAGTTTGCACGGTCAGATGAACTCGATTTTGGACACCAGATAAAATTTATCGCCTGACGGCACAGTCACTTCGACCTCTTCATCAACAATGCGCCCGATTAGAGCGCGCCCAAGCGGCGAATTATAAGAAATCCGCCCCACTTTCGCATCGGCTTCTGTCTGCCCAACAAGTTGATATTTGACAGGCTTATCCTGTTCATCAAGCAATGTGACGGTCGCGCCGAACACAACTTTGTCGCCAGACAAGGTTGTTGGATCAATCACCATTGCACGGCTTAGCCGGTCTTCGATGTCGTTGATCATCGCTTCAACCTGGCCCTGACGTTCCTTTGCCGCGTGATATTCGGCATTTTCAGAGAGGTCACCGTGCGCCCGCGCTTCTTCGATCGCATCAATAATGTGCGGGCGTTCAGCGCGCAGACGCGACAAATCTTCCTGCAACATTTTCTGACCTTCGATCAGCATTGGCATTTTTTCGACTGAAGCCACGGTATATTCCTTTGTCAAAACTTCTGACCCAAGCAACCTCGGTAAAGAGGCTGCCCGCACTGTCACATTGCTGTGGGGGTCAGTGTGCGCTGTCTAAATGATAAGACTGAAGTGTGCGAACTTCAAGGTTTCTTGTCCGCAACGCCGCAATCGCCAATGCTGAAGCCACTGACGCAGAAGCTGTCGTGAACTGTGGCACCTTGTTCATCAACGCAGATCTGCGGATTTCTTCGGAATCCTTCAACGACTGCCAGCCTTCGGTTGTATTGAAAATCAGGTCAATTTCACCGTCCTTGACCTTATCAACGATGTGGGGCCGCCCCTGCGCAACTTTATTGACACGTTCCACAGCAATGCCGTTTTCAGCAAGGTAATCTGCGGTGCCGCCTGTCGCGCACACTGAAAAACCCATGTCGATCAACTGCTGAACGGCGGGCAGAATGATCGGCTTGTCACTATCTTTAACTGAAACAAACAGTTTACCAGC
The DNA here is from genome assembly GCA_043760405.1 of Sphingomonadales bacterium. GTDB lineage: Bacteria > Pseudomonadota > Alphaproteobacteria > Sphingomonadales > Sphingomonadaceae > Aquisediminimonas. Next base: position 2,437 of record JAYUPB010000020.1, on the reverse strand, counting down.
GCGCGGCAAAATCATTCCCGCCCCCAATTGTGCCTTGGCAAAAGCAGTTGCAAAATCACTGTCAATTCCCATCACTTCGCCTGTGGATTTCATTTCTGGTGACAGTACGGGATCAACGCCGGGGAAGCGGGCAAAGGGGAAAACGGCTTCCTTGACAGCAATATGTTTCACATCAAGATTGATTTTCGGCAAGTTTTTCAATTTCTCCCCCGCCATAACCCGCGATGCAATTTTGGCGATTGGCGCGCCGATGGCCTTTGCCACGAACGGCACCGTCCGCGATGCGCGCGGATTGACTTCGATCAAATATACAGCGCCGTCCTTCACCGCGAACTGAATGTTCATCAGGCCAACAACAGACAGCGCGCGCGCCAGCACATCGGTTTGCCGCGCGATTTCCGCCACAATATCGGCTGGAAGGCTATAGGGCGGCAATGTGCACGCACTGTCGCCGGAATGGACCCCGGCTTCTTCAATATGCTGAAGGATACCCGCGACAACCACATCATCGCCGTCGGCAATCGCATCAACATCAACCTCAATCGCATCCCGCAAATAGCGGTCAATGAGAACGGGAGAATCTCCCGATACCAAAACGGCGGTCTGGATATAATTTTCCAGCTGCGCCTGCGTGTCGACAATTTCCATCGCGCGGCCACCCAACACATAGGACGGGCGCATCAACACGGGATACCCAATTTTATCCGCTACTGCGATTGCCTCTTCCCGGCTGCGTGCAATCCCGTTTTCAGGCTGTTTCAGGCCAAGCTTGTTGATGAGGGCTGAAAAACGTTCGCGGTCTTCGGCCAGATCAATCGCATCGGGCGATGTACCAAGGATCGGTATACCCGCTTCTTCCAATGCTTTGGCAAGATTAAGCGGTGTCTGCCCGCCGAACTGAACTATCACGCCTTTCAGCGTCCCATTCTGCTGTTCAACATGGAGGATTTCCAGCACGTCTTCAGCGGTCAGCGGTTCAAAATACAGCCGGTCACTGGTGTCATAATCCGTCGACACCGTTTCAGGGTTGCAGTTGACCATGATGGTTTCATAACCCGCGTCGGACAGGGCAAAACAAGCGTGGCAGCAGCAATAATCAAATTCAATCCCCTGCCCGATCCGGTTCGGACCGCCGCCAAGGATGACGATTTTTTCGCGGTTGGTCGGTGCGCTTTCGCATTCAGGGGTGCCAAATGACGGCGCTTCATAGGTCGAATACATATAGGGCGTCTTGGCTTCAAATTCGGCCGCACATGTATCAATGCGTTTGAACACGGGGCGGACACCCAGTTTGTGGCGCAGCGCGCGGACTTCGGCTTCGGTCACGCCGCCCGCCATTGCCCGCTGGGCCTCCATTGCGATGCCAGAACCAAAACGCACTGCTGATTCCATACCAGGGCGGACATGGATCGATTCGAGCGCCAGATAGGCCAAGCGCTTGTCGCTGAATCCCATCGCTTTAAGGCGTCTAAGATTTGCAGCATCCTGCGGCAGACCGCCCGTCGACACTTCGCGTTCGGCAGCGATAATTTCGACGATCCGGTCCAGAAACCACGGGTCAAATTTGGCAATGGCATGCACTTCGGCAACGCTCATCCCTTCGCGCAAACACTGGGCCGCGACCAGCAGCCGGTCTGGTGTCGCGCGGGAAAGCTCGGCAATCAGATCATCACGTGATGCGCCTTTCAAATGATCGACATAGTTGAAACCGACCAGCCCCGTTTCAAGACCGCGCAGGGCCTTTTGCATGGATTCGTGAATGTTACGGCCAATCGCCATCACTTCGCCGACTGATTTCATCGCGGTGGACAGCAAAGGCTCTGCACCCTTGAATTTTTCAAAGGCAAAGCGCGGAATTTTGGTGACGACATAGTCAATGGTTGGTTCAAACGATGCGGGCGTCGCGCCGGTAATATCGTTGGTAATCTCGTCAAGCGTATAGCCCACCGCGAGCTTCGCTGCGACTTTCGCAATCGGGAAACCCGTCGCTTTTGATGCCAGCGCGGAAGAACGCGATACGCGCGGGTTCATTTCAATCACGATCAGGCGACCGTCGGCGGGGTTTACCGCAAACTGGACGTTCGATCCGCCCGTTTCCACACCAATTTCGCGCAAACATGCGATGCTGGCGTTGCGCATGATCTGATATTCTTTGTCGGTCAGGGTCAGCGCAGGGGCAACGGTGATGCTGTCGCCGGTATGCACGCCCATCGGGTCGATATTTTCGATCGAGCAGATGATAATGCAATTGTCGTTGCGGTCGCGAACGACCTCCATCTCGAACTCTTTCCAGCCGAGCAAAGATTCTTCGATCAGCACCTCGGTGGTCGGCGACGCATCGAGCCCGCCGGTGACAATCGCCACAAACTCGTCGCGGTTATACGCAATCCCGCCGCCGGTACCGCCCATGGTGAAGCTTGGGCGGATGATTGACGGC
>JAYUPB010000019.1:0-5781 GCA_043760405.1 Sphingomonadales bacterium | reverse complement strand
TCCATCAACCGGTCCCAAACCCCCGCTTTCCGCCACCTTACGAAGCGGTTGTAGCACGTCGTGCGCGGACCATAGCGCTCCGGCATATCCCGCCACGGTGCGCCCGAACGCAACACCCAGAAAATCCCGTTCAGAACCCGGCGGTCATCAACACGAGAAACCCCCCTCGGCTTGTTCGGCAACAGCGGCGCAATTACCCGCCACTCAAAATCCGTCAAATCATACCGGCTCATCTCAAGGCTCCCTTCCCGAAACCTTGAATCACGTTTGCTCCCAAATGGGAATCCTGTTTATGGGTTCACGGCCTAATAGCCGCAGCAATGATGCTTATGCGTGGGGCCAGCATTACAATTCAGCCGCAGGTTCACCGCCCCCTCCACCGATCTTTGCGCTCAAGGCTTTGCCGGTGAGCCTTCGCCCGCTTGTCCATTTCTTGACCAAGCATCGCCAATGCCCGCGCGCGCCGAATGCGCAGGGCATTGGTCGCGTTCTGCTTAACCACGGCCAACGACCTAAGCAGCGCCTCGATCTCGGCAGTTTTCAGGGTTGCACCACCGCTGAGCGCTTCAAATTCTGGCGGCGGGAACGTGACCTGTGCATCCTTCGGCCTCTATCACGGCGTCCATCACGCTGGCGTTGATAATATCGTCGGGCAACAGATTGGGGGGCTTGGCCGCATAATATGTGCCCGTGGCGATCCCCGAAGATGGTAGCTTCGACTTGGCGCTGTGTTGGCCTTTTGCTTCCAGATCAGTTCCGCCTTCAGAGATTTGAAGACTGTTTCCGCAGGCGGATTACGCAGCCGCACCACTATATCCAACGCTCGGATCGCCAGTTTGTTTTATCGACAACAAATTACGGGTCGGATGTCTAAATATACATTGCCTATTTTTTAGGCGTCTGCCCATATTTGCTGCATTGCACAATTTCCGATGCATTGGCGGCAACACGGAGCAAAACGGCCAAAACCCTCACAACTCGATGCGTTTTATTGGCCACAGCCTTGCGCGACACTCTTGGCACGCAGCTTGCTTAACACTGCGATACAACAGGCGAAAGGATTTCGGTGACGGTTTCGGGGGTAACACAGTTTCGGCTATCTCCACCACAACGCGACCAGCAAACTGATCGCGAGCACGGACGAGACAAGTTGCCAAAAAGCAGCGGGATTGCGTTCGATCAAGGGCGAAGGGCGAAGGTGAACGCGGGCAACAGCCGCTCCCCCTTCAAGTGCGCGGAGCTGTTCGATCACATCACCGAATCGGTCTTGGGGTTCGACGGCAACACTGCGTATCAGTGCCGCATCGAGCCAAGCGGGAATTTCTCCGCGATGCCGCGATGGGAGTTCGACTTTACCAAAACGCGGGCGGCTGAATGCTTCGATTTCACCGTAAGGATATTTTCCTGTAAACATCCGCCACAGGGTAACGCCGAGTGCGAACTGATCGGTTGCTTGATCACCTGCGTTGCCGTCAAACATTTCGGGAGCAAGGTAACTGGGCGTTCCTGGAATTTCACTGATTTCGAATTCATCAACACGTGGCAACCGAGCAACGCCGAGATCAATAAGCTTCACACCACCATCGCTCGACAGCATGACGTTGTCAGGCTTAATGTCGCGGTGGATGATATCAAGGCGGTGGAGTGCGGTGACGGCGCGAACCAACTTGATGGCGATTGGCAGCGCCTCTTCCAACCCAATACGGCGTTTCAGCCGCGCTTCGAGCGTTTCACCATTATAAAAGGGCTGGACACCGTAAAGGCGCGTTTGTCGTTCAGGCGAAATCGAAATTATACTGCCAACAAAAGGGCTATTAACGCGGCTGCCGACCAGAATTTCGCGCGAGAAAGCGAGGCGTGCGCCGCCTTCAGACAGCAGGGCAGGCTTGGGGAATTTAATCGCCACATCAGCGCCGTTCGTGGTATCGACTGCGCGAAACAGCCGCGTATAGCGCCCATCAGAAAGCAAGGCTTCAAGGCGGAAACCGTCGATGCTCTGGCCTGCGTCAGGTGCTGCAAAGATTGGCAATTTGGCAATGTCACCCGCAATCGCATCATGATCAGGCGCGGGCAGTGCGATAATATCGATCACGATGGCGCTCACATTGTCTTGGCTGCCCCCGTCAAGCGCTGCGTCAATGAGCGCTTGGGCATCAGCTTCGGCAGATTGGCGCGCACCGAGAATGATTGCCATGCGGTTTGTATCAAGCGTTCCGTGGACGCCGTCGCTCGTGAGCAACAGCCGGTCATGAAGATCGAGCGCCGTTTCGTGGTGATCCAGCCGCAGCCGTTCCTCAATGCCAATTGCACGGTAGAGAATGTGCCGCTGATCAGGATGCGTGTGGCAATGATCCTGCGTCAATTGGGTCAATCGTCCATCGCGGAACAGCCACGCACGACTATCCCCAACGTGCAGTGCGTGGGCACGTCGTCCTTTCAGAATCAAGGCTGTGAATGTCGTCGCGGCATGCGCCATCGATTCGGTTTTCCCCGCCGCATGAAGCCAACGATTATAGGGCGTCATCACCCGCGCGACCGCGGCTGCGGGGCCAATCGTATCGGGCTGATCATACAACCCATCGATCAGCGAGCGGACGGCGAGTTCAGCGGCAATCCGCCCTCCTTTTGCGCCGCCAACACCGTCCGCCAGCGCCGCGATCATGCCGTGATGCGCGCGTTCAGTTTCGGTCGCCGAATAAACCCCGACAAAGTCCTGATTATCAGCACGCTTTCCAGTTTCGGACGCATGGCCAGCCGCCGCCAGCAATCTTCCATCGACAATCAAAATAAGACCTCCCTCACGTGTGTGCACGCGAAGGGAGCGGTTTGGAGAGGGCTCTGTCAAGGGTTTTTGGGTCAAGAGAAAAATGGAGTCTTAGCCGCATGACAAAATCTTTTTGGCAATCGGGGCATCGCCCGACTCTGATTGCCTCATTCCTCTATTTTGACCTTGCCTTCATGGTCTGGGTGTTGCTTGGACCGCTCGCCCCGATCATTTCGAAAGAAATGGGGCTAACGCCTGCGCAAAAGGGCTTCATGGTGGCCTTGCCAACGCTCGCCGGTGCGGTGCTTCGGCTTGTTAACGGACTTCTCGTGGATCGTATCGGACCCAAAACAACCGGAGCAATTGGGCAGATCATCGTGATCAGCGGCCTCATGACTGCGTGGTATTTCGGCGTGACAACCTATGAAGGCACGCTTGCGCTTGGCGTTATTCTTGGCTTTGCAGGCGCAAGTTTTGCGGTTGCTTTGCCTCTCGCTTCACGCTGGTATCCCGCTGTACATCAGGGCAAAGCAATGGGGATTGCGGGCATGGGCAATTCGGGCACGGTTTTCGCCTCGCTTTTTGCGCCGACTCTTGCCGCGATGTTTGGATGGAATGATGTCTTGGGCCTTGCCTGCATTCCGCTCGCGGTTGTGTTTCTATTTTATTTGATCGCTGCCAAAGACAGCCCCGACCAGCCTCCGCCAAAACCAATCACTGCCTATTTCGATGTGCTAAAAGACATTGATGCGTGGTGGTTCATGTTGTTTTACGGTGTCACATTCGGCGGTTTTGTCGGTCTATCGGCATCGCTTTCAATTTACTTCACTGACCAGTTTGATTTGACACCAGTTTTCGCGGGATATTGCTCCGCAGCCTGTGTGTTCGCTGGATCACTTGTGCGACCCTTTGGCGGCGCAACAGCAGACAAAGTAGGTGGTATCAAGACGCTCTCGTGCGTTTACATACTCGCTGCTGTTTTGCTTGTTGCGATCAGCACCGCGCCATCGTCGCTGATTGTCTCACTCGGGCTGTTCCTTATGGTGATGGCAACGCTTGGCTTTGGCAACGGCGCTGTCTTCCAACTTGTCCCGCAGCGGTTCCGCAATGAAATCGGCATTATGACGGGGCTTGTTGGTTTTGGCGGCGGCGTCGGCGGTTTCTATCTCGCCTCATCACTCGGGCTGGCCAAGCAATTAACCGGAACGACCTCATCTGGTTTTCTGATCTTTGCTGGGCTCGCTGTCATCGCACTCATTGGCCTTACATCAGTGAAAAGACGGTGGCGCACGACATGGGGCGCAGCAATCCAAGGGGTTCGCATCTAATGACAAATAAACCACATCTCATCATCATTGGAAACGGCATGGCAGGGTGTCGTGCGGTTGAGGAAATCCTCACGCGTGATGCCAGCCGCTATCGCATCACAATCTTTGGCGCAGAACCTCGCGTCAATTATAACCGGATCATGCTGTCTCCCCTCCTCGCAGGTGAAAAGTCATTCGATGATATCGTGATCAATGATCAGGCTTGGTATGATGATAACGATATTACGCTTTTTAGTGGTGATCAAATTGTTGCCATTGACCGTAAAATTAAAACTGTGACTGCGCGATCAGGCCGCGTTGAGGCCTATGACAAACTGATCCTCGCGACTGGTTCTGATCCATTCATCATCCCAGTGCCTGGGCACGATTTACAAGGCGTTGTCGCGTTCCGCGATATGGATGATGTCGGTGCGATGCTCCGTGCAGCTGACGGCGGCGGTGACGCGGTCGTTATTGGCGGCGGGTTGTTAGGATTGGAAGCCGCACACGGCCTCAGCCTGCGCGGTATGAAAGTGACCGTTATCCATTTGATGCCAACGCTGATGGAACGGCAGCTTGATGAAGCGGCAGGGTGGTTGCTCAAAGATGCGCTTGAGACGCGCGGTCAAATGATCCTCACTGGCGCAGACACCGCTGAAATATATGGACAGGGTAAAGTTGAAGGCGTCCGCCTGAAGGACGGACGAGAAATTACAGCATCACTCGTCGTCATGGCGGTTGGCATTCGCCCGAATGTAAAGCTGGCGCGTGATGCGGGGCTGGCGATCGGACGTGGTATTCATGTTGATGATCATCTTGTCACATCGGATGCAAATATTCTGGCAGTCGGTGAATGTGTCGAACATGGTGGCCAAGTTTACGGCCTCATCGCGCCGATATGGGAAATGTGCCGTTCGCTGGCTGATGGTCTCGTTGCAGAAAAGAACGGCTATTCTGGTTCGGTCACATCAACAAAACTGAAGGTCTCAGGCATCGACGTATTTTCAGCAGGCGATTTTAGTGGTGGTGAGGGGTGCGAGAATATCATCATGCGCGATGCCTCACGCGGCGTTTACAAACGCGTGATCGTTAGGGAAGACCGTGTTGTCGGGGCGGTGCTTTACGGCGACACTGGCGACGGAAACTGGTACTTCGATTTGCTCAAACGCGGACAAGATATCTCTGATATCCGTGACGCCCTTATATTTGGCCAAGCCTTCGCCTCGGGAGGGGGCGCATCGCTAAACCCGCTTGATGCCGTTGCAGCCCTCTCTGATGACGCAGAAATTTGCGGTTGTAACGGCGTTTCCAAAGGCCAGGTCATGGCGTGCATCGCCGGTGGTGCAGCCAGCCTTGATGCGGTGCGCAGCGGATGTAAGGCGTCTGCATCGTGTGGGTCATGCACCAGGCTGGTCGAAAATCTGCTCAGCCTTGCATTGGGTGATGGTTATGCGGGCGAACGTGACGAAAAACCAATGTGCAAATGCACCAGCTTCACCCATGAAGATATTCGAACAGCCATCAAGGAAAAGCAGCTAAAAGCCATTCCCGAGGTAATGCAAGAACAACATTGGACCACGCCCGATGGTTGCGCATCGTGCCGCCCTGCTCTTAACTATTATTTACTCTGTGCTTGGCCGGGGGAATTTTTGGATGATCAGCAAAGTCGCTTCGTCAATGAACGGATGCACGCCAATATCCAGAAGGACG
>JAYUPB010000018.1:0-46682 GCA_043760405.1 Sphingomonadales bacterium | reverse complement strand
TTTCCCCGAATTTGAGCAGTTCTGCATCGCGGGTTTCCCCGTGAGCACTCAAGATTGGTCTAAGTCCGTTGCGTCTACCGATTTCGCCACGTCCGCATCACGCACAGAGCCATTGATGAACACCCGCGCGCCGTCAAGCGCCAAACGCGTTATGCGTTCAGCTTCACCCGAATTTCTTTGCCTGGCTTGAAATACGGAACCCGCTTTGCAGGAACCGTTACAATTTCGCCGGTCCGCGGGTTACGCCCAGCGCGACCATCACGTGCCCGCGTTGTGAAGGCCCCAAAACCGCGAAGTTCTATACGCCCACCCGTTGCAAGGGTCTGCGAAATTTCATCGAAAAAAATGGAAACAATATTGTCGATTTCACCAAGAGAAAGACTTGGATTTTCTGTCGCCAATAACTGAACAAGTTCAGATCGGATCATGCATCACCCCCCAGCTGTTGTTTCAACACAAATGATCTTTCCCCACGAAAGACCATCAACAGCTAAGGATATTACCAATACAACGGCAATGTCGCTTTAACCGATTACAACAGCGAACAAGAGTGATTTCTGTCAATTTAGTGGATAATGCAAGCATTTATAACAGCGCGCCTTATGTCTCCGCTGATTTTGGCAATAAATACAAAATTTTCTAATGCATACAGTGACTTGAATAGTGGGTTTCGGGAGCCAAAATGGCCAACCGAAACCCACCGCTCACGAGATATTATTTCTTCGTGTCACGTGCTTTCAACGCTTCACCAAGGATGTCGCCAAGCGACGCGCCCGAATCGGACGACCCATATTGCGCCACAGCCTGCTTTTCTTCGGCAAGTTGCATTGCTTTAACGGAGAAGTTTGGTTTCTTCGAACGATCAAACCCGATGACCATTGCGTCAAATTTCTGACCCACTTGGAAACGGTCAGGACGCTGTTCATCACGGTCACGACCAAGGTCTGTGCGCTTGATGAAGCCTGTGGCGCCGTCATCGCCAGCCTGCACTTCAAGTCCGCCATCGCGCACCTCAAGCACTGTTACCGTTGTGATCGCATTCTTGGCGAGGCCAGAACCACTTGATGCAGTTGCGACTGAAGGCGCGCCCTTTTCAAGCTGCTTGATGCCAAGTGAAATACGTTCTTTTTCAACATCGATGTCGAGAACGATCGCCTTAATCGCTTCACCCTTACGGTGAAGGTTCAGAGCATCTTCACCCGAAATGCCCCACGCGATGTCTGACATGTGAACCATGCCGTCAACGTCACCGTCAAGACCAATGAAAAGACCGAATTCGGTCGCGTTCTTCACTTCACCTTCGATGATCGTGCCCACTGGATGGTCGGCTGCAAAGGCTTCCCAAGGATTGGAAATTGCTTGTTTGAGACCCAGCGAAATACGACGTTTTTCTTCATCAACTTCAAGGATGATGACTTCGACTTCTTGGCTGGTCGAAACGATTTTGCCAGGATGAACATTCTTCTTGGTCCAGCTCATTTCTGAGACATGAACAAGGCCTTCGATACCGGCTTCCAGTTCAACAAACGCACCATATTCAGTGATGTTTGTAACGCGGCCAGATAGTTTCGCACCCACCACAAATTTCGTGGTCGCTTCTGCCCAAGGATCGCTTTCAAGCTGCTTCATGCCCAGCGAAATGCGCTGTGTATCTTTGTTGATGCGAACGATCTGTACCTTCACAACATCACCAATGTTGATGATTTCCGAAGGGTGCTGAACGCGCTTGTAGCTGATGTCGGTGACATGGAGCAGACCGTCAATGCCGCCCAAATCAACAAATGCACCGTAATCGGTGATATTTTTAACAACGCCTTCAATGATCTGGCCTTCTGCCAGATTCTGGAGCAAGCCTGTCCGTGCTTCTGCACGTGTTTCTTCAAGGATAGCACGGCGAGATACGACAATATTCCCGCGCTTGCGGTCCATCTTCAAAATCTGGAAAGGTTGCGAAATATCCATCAGCGGCGTCACATCACGCACGGGGCGAATGTCGACTTGGCTGCCGGGAAGAAACGCAACAGCGCCGCCCAGATCAACGGTAAATCCGCCTTTAACGCGACCAAAGATAACGCCGTCAACGCGGGTCGATTTTGTAAATTCAGCTTCAAGCGTGTCCCAAGCCGCTTCGCGACGGGCGCGGTCACGGCTGAGCATCGCTTCACCGTGCATATTTTCAACACGGTCAACAAAAACTTCAACTTCGTCACCAACGTTGAGTTCGGCCTTTTGACCCGGCGCTGCGAATTCGCGAAGCGGCACACGGCCTTCGGATTTCAGGCCAACATCGATAACGGCATGATCATTTTCAATTGCAGTAACGATCCCTTTGACGACTTTGCCTTCAAAGCCTTCATTCTCGCCACCAAGTGATTCGTTAAGCATCGCTGCGAAATCATCGCGCGTAGGATTTGGCGAACTTGCCATGTTAGAGGGTTCCATTCTTATTTATATACCGGCCATCCGGTTGTATCCGGAGGTCTTTTGGCCGCGCTGCCAAGCCAGCACCATACCGACTCAGCATCCTTAAGCGACTCTGCGGTGAAGAAACGCCTGAACAGCAAAAAGGACGCCTGAGAACCCCCAAGCGCCGCGTCAGCTTTTAATGCTGACCGCTACAGCGTGCCTCCACAAGCGCAATTGCTCGCTGGACGGACGCGTCTATAGTCAAATCACTGGTGTCGAGCAAGTCCGCGTCATGTGCACGTGTCAGCGGCGCGCTACTGCGCCCCGTATCACGGGCATCACGGGCCAAAATGTCTGCAAGGATTGTAGCATAGCTTTTTGAGGGATCATCCTGCGCACGACGCGCAGCACGAATTTCTGGACTGGCCGTTACGAATAGTTTCGCGTCTGCATCTGGTGCAATCACTGTGCCAATATCACGGCCATCGAGGACCGCGCCGTTAATTTGCGCGGCAAAGTCACGTTGCCGTTTGAGCAAGGCTAAACGCACCGCAGGATGGATTGACACACGCGATGCCAACCCGCCTGCTGTTTCGGTCCGGAGCGCGGAGTCGTCGAGCAATCCTTCGGCAAATTCACAGGCGAGCAAGGCATCACTTTCTCGGTCCGGATCGCCCCCTGCCCGCTGTGTCGCAACGCCAACCGCGCGGTACAGCAACCCTGTATCGAGGTAAGGCAGATCAAAATGTGCAGCGATCGCACGCGCGATGGTCCCTTTACCAGAGGCTGCTGGACCATCCACAGCAATGATCATTTTGAAGGTGGCCGGAACGATGAGAGCATTCCGTATGCCGCAATTGCCATCCATGCACATTCAAGAAGCAGCGCAGGCAAGTTGTAGTTGATCGACAGAGACACTGCCAACAAGCCAGCGCCGACAAAATTAAGGACGTTGAACAGCAGATTCGGCGCGCGTTTCAAGACATTAACATAAGCGAAGGCCGCCAAAATCAGGGCGGAACCTGCAAATCCGCTCACATCCGCTAGCATGCTCATAGTTTCATCGCTCCTAAATCAGTCAAAAGAGCAACAAACCCCGGAAAACTTGTCGCAACAGGAGCCATATCGTCCACCGTCACCGGCGTGCTTGAAACAAGCCCTGCCACAGCAAAGCTCATTGCGATGCGGTGGTCGAGTTCGGCGGCCACCGTCGCGCCGCCGGGTAAAGGATCACCCCCGCGTCCGTGAACGATCAAACCGTCGTGCAGCTCTTCAACGTCCACGCCAATGGCGCGCAAACCCGTTGCCATCACCGTGATGCGGTCCGATTCCTTGATACGGAGTTCTTCGAGCCCGCGAAAAATGCTTTTGCCCTTGGCCATGGCCGCAGCGACAAACAGGATTGGAAATTCATCAACCATGCTCGGCACGATACTAGGATCAGTTTCAATGGCGTTGAGCGCAGAATAAGTAACAGTCAGATCAGCAACAGGTTCACCCCCCACGATCTTTTGCTGGTCATTTGTTATGTTAGCACCCATCGCGGTCAGCACTTTGAATATCCCTGCGCGGGTATCATTCATGCCCACATTGGCGATGGTGATGACAGACCCAGGCACGATCAGCGCCGCAACCGCCATAAACGCCGCCGATGAAGGGTCGCCCGGCACGGTAATCTGTTGCGGCTTTAGTTCCGCCTCACCGTTTAACGAAATGGTCCGTACGCCGTCGGCATCTGTCTCAACCTTTACCTTAGCGCCGAAACCCAGAAGCATCCGTTCGCTATGATCGCGGGTCGGTATGGGTTCAACCACGCGCGTTATACCTGGCGTGTTTAATCCGGCGAGCAAAATAGCCGACTTCACTTGGGCAGAAGCAACCGGAAGGCGATATGTGATGGGTACAGCAGGACACAGGCCACGTACCATTAAGGGCAGCGTCCCGCCAGGCGATGCGGTAATATCCGCGCCCATCAGCCCCAAGGGGTCAATGACCCTTCCCATTGGCCGTTTGGAGAGGGAAGCATCACCGATGAACGTCGCGGTAATCGGGTGACTGGCAACCAACCCCATTAGCAGCCGTGTTGATGTGCCGCTGTTGCCCATATCAAGTGCCGTTTGGGGTTGCAGCAACCCGCCAACCCCAACACCGTGGACACGCCATTTACCGTCAGCACCATGTTCAATATCCGCCCCCATTGCGCGCATGGCAGCGGCAGTGGCAAGGACATCCTCCCCTTCCAACAAACCATCAATCACACTTTCCCCGACGGCCAGTGCTGAGAGCATCAGCGCCCTATGTGAAATAGATTTGTCGCCCGGAACCGTGATTGTTCCTGAAAGAGCACCACTTTGCGAAAAAGATATTGGACCTGTCATCGTCGCGGCTTTTGACAGCGCCGTCGCTCTATGGCAAGGCGCGCCGCGAACGCTGGGGCCTCTGCCCCGCATTATCGATTCTGTGAAAGGTACCAAGGCTCATGGCGAAGCCTGAATGGGGCACGAAACGTAGCTGCCCAAAATGTGCAACCCGGTTTTACGATCTGGGAAAAGAAGATCCTGTGACCTGCATTTCTTGTGGTCAGGTATGGGTGCCTGAACCCTTTTTGAAGTCCAAACAACCTATGCCCTTTGGTGACGCTGCAAAAGCGGCAGACCCAACCAAAGAAGCTGATTCCGATTTGGGCGATGATTTGGACATTGATGTCGAAGACACTGAGCCATCGCCTGATGATGAAGTTGATTTGGGCGGCGACGATGATCTGGGCGTCGATACCGGAGAAGTCATTCAAGACACTTAACCATTGCGTGTGGCGCGGACCTGCCATAAGGCCGCGCCACCGTATTTGGGGCCTTAGCTCAGTTGGTAGAGCGCTACACTGGCAGTGTAGAGGTCAGGGGTTCGAATCCCCTAGGCTCCACCATTCCCCAAATCCCAACTTGGTTAATGTCCCTTGACGGGACGCTTGTAATTTAACCAAATATTCCGCTGGCTTAAATGGTCAACGCCGCGTTAACACTTTGTTATGAGACGCGCCCTTGTTCTGACCAACGAATCTGCCCGACACCCGATCCGGCGGATGATTCCTGCCTCCAGCATGGTCGTCAAACCTGCGGACAGCCAGCGGCCTGACCCCGAATTTGTCAAAACATTCTTGCTGACATTCACCGCCGGATTTCTCGGTTTTTATAGCTTCATCGCCTGATATTCCGGTTTTTTTGCGCGTCAAAAATTTCCGCAAAGGTTTTTTAAGCGCCCTGCGTTATGAAGGGTGATTGAAAAACAAAAGGCGCGCACTTCTGTTAAATGCCTCTCCTCTTCCGACCAGTGCAGACATTGGCACGGATGATAACGTGCTGATGGCCCGCGTTGCGGCGCGTGAGGGTACTGCGTTTGAGGTTTTGGTAGGTCGGCATGCCCGCATGCTGCACCGGCTGGCCTATCGCATGCTGGGTGATACACAAGCAGCGGAGGACGTCGCGCAAGAATCCCTGTTGCGACTTTGGGATCATGCCGCACGCTGGCGCGGCGATGGTCCAGGTGTTGGCCCGTGGCTCAAACGTGTCGCAACAAATTTATGTTTTGACAGACTGCGCCGCAATAAATTTGTCAGCGCTGAAGACGTGCCAGACCGCGCGGATCAAAGCCCTGCCGCTGACGACATCATGGATGAAGAACGCATGAGAATGGTGACTATTGCATGCATTGGCACGCTTTCTGATCGGCAACGGGCAGCGATTATCCTGACCTATTATGAAGACATGACCAATGCAGAGGCGGCTTCGGCACTTGATATGAACATAAAAGCCTTTGAATCTCTCCTGCTCCGCAGCCGCCTGGCCCTCCGCAAAGCCATAGAGACCAATGGCTTACTTCCCGATTTTGCCAACAGAGGTTCCGCATGATAACGCCCTTGCCTCCTGAATGGGACCCCGCTTTGTCTGCCGCGTTGGACCGATTTTCGGTTCCAGAGCCACGTGCCGACTGGATGGCGGGGATTGCTTCCGCTGCGACAACGCGGCGCGCCCCACTGTTCGGGCGTATTTGGCCGACGCATGCCAGACGGACGGGGTGGGCGCGCCGCGGTTTTGTGACGAGCGCAATTTCCATCAGTTTACTCAGCGCAACAGCCGCCGCTGCAGCGGGATGGTTTGGCAATACAGCAATGCAGCTTCCCGTAATCAGCATGTTAGCACAGGCAATTCCTGATGCCGCCAAACCTGTAAAATTAGACCGTTCTGAACACCATTCAGAACGGCCAAAACCTATCAGCACATCCGCTAAACCGTCGGCAGACATCGTGATCGCCCCCTTGCCTGAGATTGATTTTGATGTCCTACGACGGGATGACCGTGCAGAACATATTGCCAATCGTTTGGAGACTGAAATGGCGCGGCGCGATGCGCGTCGCAAAGCGCTCGGATTACCGGCAATCCCTCAACAAGAACATGCTTTGCTGACCGCATTTCGGGTTGCCAAAACTGATGCGGAACGTTTGGCGGTTCTTGACCGTGTCCGTGCGATCAGAACCCAACACCTCGAAAGGGTGGAAAGGACCAGACAACACCATCCAAACCGCCGACAAACGACAGAACGGCGGCCCCAACAAATATTTAAGGAAACGCCTGCCAAGAACGCTGAAACCTTGCCCGAAAATCGTTTTGAAAGGATTCAAAAGTCATGCGCCGCAGTGGAATCAGATCGCCCGATACCAAGGATTTGTCGCAGACTGATGGAACGACTGCCGTTAAAAGATCAATCCCTGACAGAGCCAGCCTCCCCAACCGCCGAACAGCCCACTGAAACGGTCGTGCAGTAACGCCTATAACGAATACGGCATCCCCGCCGCCGCCAATATCGGGCGGTTCGGGTACAGACAAGGCTGCCAGAGGTCATCAATATCACAGAAAAATGGTGCCGCTTAGGTGACTCGAACACCTGACCCCCGCATTACGAATGCGATGCTCTACCAACTGAGCTAAAGCGGCATAGATGGGCATTAACGCCGATCAGGAGGCGCGCATAACAGCCATGTGTTTGCAAAACAAGCTTGGCGCGATTGAGAAAGATGACTTTCTTAACGGTTAATCAACCAATTATCTTCATTCCTGAATTCACAAAGCACGTTGGGGATATAAAAATGGACAGGTTTGGGTCATTTGACCGCGATTATGACGAGGAAGCAAACGACGTTGGCGTTGATGCTCCACCTGCAATCGGAACCGATGAGCGCCGCATGCACGTGCGCGCCTATAATTATTGGGTGTCACTTTTGGATGGGCGTGCTTATCCTTGCATCGAAGATTTGGAACCAAATAATCTCGAAGATTTTGGACCCCATAGCGTGCTGCTTGATTTTTCGACGGGGGCCGCATCGCCTGCGGTCGCGTTTCTGGGCGAAAGTTTGCGAACAGAGTGTGATTTACCAGCAGATATTGGTTCGGTTGCGGACGTCCCTAGCCGGTCCTTGCTCTCTCGCCTGACGGATCATTATCTTCAGATCATTGCTAACCGCGCGCCCATTGGTTTTGAAGCAGAATTCGTTAATCAGCGCGGTAATAACACGATGTACCGCGGTATTTTGATGCCTTTTTCTTCGGATGATGACACCATCGATTTTATTTACGGTGTGATTAACTGGAAAGAAGTTGCGGACGAAGCGCTGTCGAATGAAATATCCGGTGCGGTTGATCAACTGCTTCATGCAGTACCACCGCGCGTTGAGGCACCTGTTTCTGTTTGGGCTGATCGCCCCTCTGAAGCGGCCGGTTTTGACAATGATGATTATGACGATGACGACACATTGGAACTTTCCACTTTCGCGCCCGACGGCAGCGAAGAATTGGGAGATTGGCTGGCCGCAGCACGCGATTCCGCCAATGTTGCAAAACATGCCGACAGCCGTAGCCGCTTATCACTCTATAAAGCGCTCGGTCTGGCCTATGATTTTGCCATCATCGCAGCTCAGCGCCCCGAAGATTACGCGCAACTCCTGGATGACAGCGGCATAAAGCCACAGGCGCGCGCGCCGATGACGCCTATCGTCAAACTCGTTTTCGGTTCTGATTACGACAAAACACGTTTGGCGGAATTCGCAACGACTCTGAGCTACGCCACACGTCAGAATCTCCAGCCTGGAGAATTAATGGCCTATCTGGAACAGTTTCCTGGTGGGATAAAAGGGGTCGTTTCTGCCGAACGCAGCGAACGTCGTCCGGAACGCAAAGTCCGCGTCACCACGCCAGATTTAGGCCGTGCGCGAAAATTACCAACAATCGGCGTTGTTGAACTTGCTGGAGACGAAGAATTTGTCGTGCTGGTCGCGCGCCGTGTTGACGCAGGGCATGTCGCGGTGATTGGTTCGGCGAGCCATGATGACATCCTTTTGGACCGGGCGTTGCGCGGCATTGATGGCTGATCCACATATTGCGAATTGATTGCAGCGAGGGTTGAGAAGCCCAGCGCACAGGTCCATAGCTTCTCCCATGGAAGCCGTGAGAGCGGCCACAAATGGTTCATGTGAGGCAAAATGACTAAGGGCACCACGCTCGTACCCGCCGCTACGGCACACGCAACTCTTAAAGATATCGAAACGCTGCTGATCAGCGGTGCTTTGCCCGCCGAAGTGGACGGCTTGACCCCCAAAGCGCGGCACGAGGCAGCGGCTTTCATGGCACAGATTGCGTCCAGAAAATCACCTGGAAAGCCCAACATCGCATTGGAATCACATGCTTCTGAAAGTGTTCACCGCCAGATGCGGCTGGGAATCGTCAATGATGATATGCCGTTCCTTGTTGATTCAATTTCAGCAGAAATTGCAGCACACGGCCTTGCGATTGGGCGCGTTTTACACCCTGTCCTGAAGGTGGAACGCACCCCATCCGGCGCGCTTAAATCGATTGTGCGCAAGCGGACGGAGAGCGCCGCGCGCGAATCGTTTATTTATATGGAGATCGAACGGGCTGACGCCAAAATCCGGCGTGAGATTGAAGCTGGCTTGGCATCTGTTTTGGAAAATGTCCGTGCGGCGGTTTTGGATTGGCACAAGCTACAATCCGCAATGAAACTTGATGCAGGTTCAATGGCGTCAGAAGGTGCTGAATTGCTGCGCTGGTTTGGCGATAACAAATTTACAATGCTGGGCCATGCAGTTTTCGGGCGCGACATGACGCTGCAGATGACGCTTGGTATCGCCACAACATTGGGCGAACATTTCCTTTCCCCAGAAGCACGAAAACGGGCCTTTGAATGGTTTGATAAGGGCGGAGAACAGCCCCTTGTCCTTAAATCTAACCTGATGTCTCCTGTTCACCGCCGCGTCCCACTAGAGCTCATTTTGGTGCCGCGCCTGACAAAAGGTAAAATTACAGCACTTTCAATTCACGCAGGTTTGTGGACAAGTGCTGCGCTTAACGCCCCGCCCCACGACATTCCGGTTTTACGTGAACGCCTGTCTGCGCTTCAAACAAAATTCGGATTTGACCCCATGGGTCACGCCGGCAAAGCATTGTCGCACGCTGTAACGATGTTGCCCCATGACATGTTGATTGCCATGGATATTGCATCGCTTGAAAGCCTTGCCTTGGCCGCGATGTCGCTTGCAGATCGCCCGCGCCCAAGCATTGCGATCACCCGCAGCCCCCTTGGTCGCCATTTGAATGCATTTGTGTGGCTCCACCGCGATGATTTAACGACCGCGCGTCGCAACATGATTGCCGCAAAATTGTCTGACACTGCGCAAGCACCCTTGCTCAGTTGGTCAATCGATCTCGACGATAGCGGTATAGCCCTGATCCGCTACACATTTGACATTCGTGATGGGGGCAAAGCACCCGATGTCGCATCACTCAACCATTGGCTTGCGGATGTGTTACGCGGATGGCGTCCTGCAGTTGAAGCCGCGCTGGCCGCCAATGATGATGCCAGCAGCGCAACACGTCTCGCCATTAAATATGCCAATGCTTTTCCAATTGCTTATCAAGAAGGCGCTGGCGCGCAGGAAGCCGCGCGCGACATCATCCGACTGGCAAGCCTATCAGGCCCTGCCAACCGGGCGACACGGCTGTACCGCAATGACAGCGATGCTGATGCAATCCTGAGGCTAAAACTCTACAGCTTGGCTCCTGTGGCACTTTCTGATGCAGTTCCCGCGCTCGAAAATTTCGGATTCCGGGTGCTTGAGGAACAACCCACACCCATTGATGGTGCGCGCCTGGGAACAATCCATCGTTTCATTTTAGAACTCCCTGCGGGGCAAAATGCGTCGCTGTTACTCAAACGTGCAAAGGCACTTGAGACCGCAATAACGGCGGTGCTGGAAGGATCAGCTGAAAACGACCTTTTTAACCAGTTGATGACGGCCACCACACTCGACAGCCGTGATGCTCTGCTGTTCCGGTCCTTGTTCCGATATCTCCGTCAAACTGGTCTGACATATGGGCAGGCAACCGTTGTTGACGCGCTTCATCACGCGCCATCGGTCGCGTTGGCACTGACAGATTTGTTCAAGGCACGCCACGATCCATCACTCCGGAAAGGCGCTGACAAGGCTATTGAAGACGCGAACCGCATTATCGATAAGGGCCTGACCGCCATTTCTGCGATTGATGATGATCGCATCTTGCGCTTGTTCCGTGCGGTCATCCGCGCGACTTTGCGCACCAATTTCTTTGCCCTGGCAGCGCGTGATGCCATCGCGTTCAAACTTGACAGCGCCTTGGTGCCAGGGCTCCCCTCTCCTGTGCCATGGCGTGAAATTTTCGTTTATGCCCCGCGCGTTGAGGGCATTCATCTTCGCGCCGGCCCTATCGCTCGCGGCGGACTGCGCTGGTCAGACCGACGCGATGATTTCCGCACCGAAGTGCTGGGCCTGATGAAGGCGCAGCGCGTCAAAAACGCGGTCATTGTCCCAACCGGCGCAAAGGGCGGATTTTACCCGAAAATGCTCCCTGATAGCAGCAACAGGGAGGCGTGGTTGGCTGAGGGCACTGAAAGCTACCGCATCTTCATCCGCACATTGTTATCCGTCACAGACAATATAGTCGGCGGAAAAATCATTCATCCCGAACAGGTTGTGATCCATGACGGCGATGACCCTTATTTTGTGGTTGCCGCCGATAAGGGTACGGCGACATTTTCCGACGTTGCCAATGCTATCGCGCTCGAACGCGGTTTTTGGTTGGGGGATGCCTTTGCGAGCGGGGGCAGCGTTGGATATGACCACAAAGCGATGGGCATCACTGCAAAGGGTGGCTGGATATCCGTCACGCGCCATTTCGCTGAAGCAGGAATTAATGTTCAAAAAGACCCCGTGCGTGTTGCCGGATGCGGAGATATGTCAGGCGACGTTTTTGGTAACGGGATGCTGCTCTCCAAATCGATCAAGCTCGTCGCGGCTTATGACCATCGCCATATCTTTTTTGATCCAGACCCAGATGCGACCAAAAGCTGGAAAGAACGCCAACGCCTGTTTAACTTACCGCGCTCCAGCTGGATGGATTATGATGCCAAAGTGATTTCAAAGGGGGGCGGCGTTTTTCCGCGCAGTGCAAAGGAAATAAAACTGACGCCGCAAATACGCAAAATGCTCGGCGTTGATGCAGCATCGCTTGAACCCTCTGCCGTCATCGTCGCAATCCTAAAGGCGAAAGTTGACCTGCTGTGGTTTGGCGGGATTGGGACCTATGTCAAAGCACGGTCAGAAAATAATGCCGAAGTCGGCGACCGCGCCAACGACGCTTTACGCATCAATGGCGAAGACTTGAATGCAAAAGTAGTTGGCGAGGGCGCAAACCTTGGCCTGACACAGGCCGCACGGATCGCTTTTGCCCTAAAGGGCGGGCGGATCAACACTGACTTTATCGACAATTCAGCCGGGGTCGATTGTTCGGATAATGAGGTCAACATCAAAATCGCTCTGAACAGCGAAGTCACCGCTGGCACACTCACGATGAAGGCGCGCAATTTATTGCTGCCCAAAATGACCGACGATGTCGCCGCTATTGTGCTTGAGGATAACCGCCTACAAACATTGGCGCTGTCGATTGCGCAACGTGACGGAGCGGACAACCTTCCCGCACACATCCGTTTGATCGAAGGATTTGAGAGTGCTGGGCGCCTTGACCGGATTGTTGAAGGGATAGCGTCCAACGACGAACTGTTGCGCCGTTCGCAAGATGGGAAAGGGCTCACGCGCCCTGAACTTGCCGTCATTCTGGCGACGGCAAAACTCGCGCTACAGCACGAAATAGAACTGACGCCGCTTGGTCAGGATCCTGCGACTTTCGATGATCTGGTTCAGGCCTTCCCTGTCGAAATGCGCAAACGCCATGCCAAAGCGATTGAAAACCATCAGTTGCGCAGCGAAATAATCGCCACAAAAATCGCCAACCGCATCGTTAATCGCCTGGGCCTCATCCATCCGTTTGAACTTGCCGAAGAAGAAGGGGCAACACTGGGCGATGTCGCCGAAGCCTTTGTCATTGCTGAACAAATATTTGATATTGCTGGACTGTGGTCCGCCATCGACACGGCGGATATTGCCGAAGATACGCGTCTGATGCTCTTTGAACAGGTTGCAGTTGAAATGCGCGCGCACATGGCAGACATTCTTCGCAATGCAATTGAAAGCCGGTCCAATGACCTCGCAATAACGGCCTATTTACCAGCAGTCACGCGGCTGTCGGATGAACGTGACGCTTTATTGCCGACCGAAACACGCAAGCAAGCAGCGGCTTATGCTACCCGCCTTTTAAGCGGAGGTGCGCCCAGAAAAATTGCGGATCAGCTGGTCCGCCTCGCTGAACTTGATGGATCAATTGGCATCGCTGCTTTGGCGGCAAAAACGGGGGTCGATGTTGCCGAAACAACGCGAGGATTTACGCGCTTAGGCGAAGTATTGGCGCTTGATTGGGCACAAGGCACCGCCATGCAGCTTGATCCTCGCGACCCATGGGAACGTCTGCTTGCCGCAGGGCTGGCGCGCGATTTTCAGGCGATGCGTCTTGAATTTTTAGCGCGCAAGGGCGGAAAAAAACCCGAAGAAGCCGTGGCGAAATGGATTGCGGACAACGATGTGAAAGCAAAAGCTTTCCGTGCGATGGTTGACCGTGCCCGCACGACGACGGTCCCGACACCGGCTATGCTTGCCCAGATTGCAGGGCAGGCACGCGTTTTGCTAGGGCGTTAACCCCCCTTTCGCGCATACAGCCAAACGCGGATTGCACTGGCAAGATTTGCATGATCTGCCTCTGTAATCCGGGCCATATCAATTTGCGCCACCAACGCGTTAAGCGGCAACGCCTCAGCGAGCGCTGCTGCTTTTAAGGCATCCCAGAAAATCGGCTCTAGACTGATTGACGTCTCATGTCCGGCTATTGTGACAGACCGCTTGACCGGCCCCATCAGTACATGTGCTGCCCGCCATTGATCGACAATGTCGACCCTGTGACGAATCCAGCTTCTTCAGAACAGAGGAATGAGACGCCGCGGGCGATTTCACTGGCTTGGCCCAAACGACCCACCGGGACTTTAGCGACAATTTTTTCAAGCACTTCTGGCGGGACTGCCGCGACCATATCTGTGTCGATATAGCCCGGCGCAAGTGCATTGACGGTCACCCCCACCCTTGCCCCTTCCTGCGCCAAGGCTTTCGTAAAACCGTGAATTCCCGATTTGGCAGCAGCATAATTGACTTGGCCATATTGGCCACCCTGACCATTGATCGATCCAATGTTGACGATGCGGCCCCATTTGCGGTCCCGCATGCCGGGGAACACTGCCTTTGCCATATTGAAACACCCGCCAAGATTAGTGCGCATCACATCGTCCCACATCTCATAAGTCATTTTCATCAAAGTGCCGTCCCGGGTAATCCCCGCATTATTGACCAAGACATCCACGGGGCCAACATCAGCTTCAACCCGCGCGCACCCATCGAGGCAAGCCTGATGATCCCCGACGTCCCAGCGATAGGATTTGATACCTGTCGCAGCACTAA
The DNA here is from genome assembly GCA_043760405.1 of Sphingomonadales bacterium. Taxonomy (GTDB): domain Bacteria; phylum Pseudomonadota; class Alphaproteobacteria; order Sphingomonadales; family Sphingomonadaceae; genus Aquisediminimonas. The sequence goes on along the minus strand of JAYUPB010000018.1, from coordinate 32,278 downwards.
ACGCCTGCGCCTTGGCATCATCACCTGCGTAAGTGGCAACCACTGTCATGCCCGCATTCTTCAAAGCAAGGCTGATCGCTTCGCCAATGCCCCGTGTTCCACCCGTTACAATAGCGATTCTGCCCATCATTCATCTCCTATGTTTGAACACAGGGCTAGACGCGGAAAATCAATCGTTCAAGTTGACGCTTAAGGAAGGTCGGTTAAATCCAGCCAGACAGTTCGCGTGCCACCAGTTTTGTAAGCATATCAATGCCAATGGGATCCGCGTTTAGGCAGGGCAGATAAGCAAAGTCTGTGCCGCCCGCTTCCATAAATGTTTCTTTGCCGCGGATCGCAATCTCTTCACGCGTTTCAAGATTATCCGCTGAAAATCCTGGTGCAAAGACGGCGATTTTCCTGATGCCCTTTGTTGGCAACGCCGCCAAAGTCGCGTCAGTTGCTGGCCCCAGCCATTTTGCGCGCCCCAGCCGGGATTGAAATGATACGATGAGATCTTTACCCATCGCCTCTGACAACAAGCGCGCGGTTTTCTGACAATGGCAATGATAGGGATCGCCCAAGTGCAATGTCCGTTCTGGCATCGAATGAAAACTCGCCACCACAGCGTCCGGCGTGAAGGGTAATGCCGCCACTCCTGCTTCAACTGAAGCTTTGAGCGCCGCGATATGATCAGGATCATCATAATAGGCCGGCAACGTCCGGATCGCGGGTTGCCAACGCATTTTTGAAAGAGTCGCAAAGACTGCATCTATGCCCGTCGCGGTGGTCGCAGCGCTATATTGCGGATATAACGGCGCAATCAAAATGCGGTCGCAGCCTAGATCTTTAAGATGCCCGATCCGTTCCCCAATCGAACGACTGCCATATCGCATCGCCCAATCAACCATCACGTCAGGACCAAAAGAATCTGATAAAGCTGCCGCCTGCTCCGCCGTCACAACCGCGAGGGGCGACCCTTTGTCAGTCCAAATTTGCGCATAAGCATGAGCCGATTTTTTGGGCCGTGTGTTAAGAATAATGCCTTGTAAAATGGGTTGCCATAGCAAGGGCGGGATTTCAACGACGCGCCGGTCAGAAAGAAATTCGCTCAAATATCGCCGCACAGCGCCCTTTTCTGGTGCGTCAGGCGTGCCAAGATTGATCAGCAAAACACCGATTTTACCAAGCCGTGTTTCAGGGTGTGTCGCGGGGCGTTGCATCAGCGGTTACTCGGCATCAGGGGAAGTGAACGAAAACGTCGGCCGCTGCCCGCGAACAGCGCATTGGCAATGGCGGGTGCAACCGGAGGGACAGCGACCTCACCAACACCACCCGGGGTCTCTCGACTAGGGACAAGTTCAACAATAATCTCTGGACACTCTGCAAGGGTCGGAAGGGCAAGGTCGCGCAGCCGGCGGGGCGCGGCAATGCCGCGTTCAACGATAATACGGTTGCCGGTTGCCGCTGCCATCCCAAAAATCAGCGCCCCCTCAATTTGCTGACGCGCAATATCGGGGTGAATGATACGTCCAACATCAGCCACGACGATCAGCCGGTCAACGATCACTTTTTGCGTATCGGAAATATGCGCTTCGGCAAGCACCGCGACATGGCTACCGAGCATCGAATGACAGGCAATCCCCTGACGTGTTCCAGCACCACCGCCTTCCCAGCCGCCCAGAATCGCAACCTTGGACAAACAGAACGCCAAACGCGGATTACCACCCAACATAGCCATGCGGAATGAAAAAGGCTCTACACCACTCTGTTTTGACAGCTCATCGATAAAACTTTCGTTGAAAAAAGCTGTGTAACTGTCTGCACCAGAACGCCATTTCCCTGTCGGCACACCAATGTTTACGATATGATGACGTACACTCACATTGGCAATTGCATAGGGCAGTGTCGCGCCCGACGTGATCGACGGGTCGCTATGTTCCGCAGTGTCCAGCAGTGCATCATGGGGCAGTTGACCTTCCATAATCCGCGCTTTCATTTCTGCCAGCGTGGCAGGTGCCGCTATGCGGGCGCGCCACCCCTCAATCTGTCCAGCCGGTCCCATCCGGGCGAACATGCGCGCCGCCGCCGCTGGTCGGAACCGATCCTGCATCATGTCCTCTGATCGTGACCAGACCAACTGCACCGGCACATCTACCTGACGCGCGATCACCGCCGCTTGAACGGCGATTTCAACTTCATATTTCCGGCCGAACGATCCCCCGATGATCATCGGATGGACCACAACATCGGCTATATCTAAACCGATAGCATGGGCCGCTGCCTTACGCGCGAGCGAAGGCACTTGCGTGGGCAACCAAAGCTCCAAAACACCGCCCCGGATCGCAGCCGTTGCCGCCATCGGTTCCAGCGCAGCATGTGGTGCCAGATCAACGGCATATTGGGCGGTAAACAGTTTTGCTTCGGCAAAAATACGATCGACGTCGCCGTATTCAATTGCGGCAACACTGTCCGCATCCAGCGCTGCATCAAGCGCAGGTTTAATGGCAGCACTTTCAGGAAAAGGGCCATCGGTAACAAAACGCGGCTTTATCAGGTCCAGCGCATGGTTGGCCGCCCACCATGTCTTGGCCACAACTGCAATCCACCGTTCCTGCGTAATGATCGTCAAAACTTCGCGCTGGCCCCTCAGCGCTTTTTTATCATATTTGCTAAAAACACTGTCCCCCAAGGGCCCCATGCGGATTGCGGCATAGACCATGCCCGGCAACCTGATGTCTGCTGTGTAATTGGCAGAGCCATCAACTTTAGACGGCAAATCAAGACGCGGGACACTTGTTCCGGTCAATCTTCTCTCTCTGCCTGTGCGCAGTGGCAGCGTGTCCGGCACAGTTTCCTCAACCGCACGCGCGGCAAGGGCGCCAAAACGCAAACGGTCTGGGCCACGCACGACAAAGCCGTCGAAAGTATCGCATGCGCGCCAATCTGCGTCCCACTGCCGTGCTGCGGCCTTGCACAACATGATACGCGCAGCAGCTCCAGCATCGCGCAAAACGCCTTCAAACGCGCGGACTGTTGAAGAACTGCCTGTGATTTCCAACCCACTGCGGACCGCTTTTTCGGCGGCGACATAGCGCGCAGCATCGCCAAATAAGGTCGTCGAAAGTCCCTCTGCCCATTCTGTTGCAACCACCGTATTTGCATAAAGCGGATTGAGCGGCGCGGGTTCAATGGCAATCGTGCGCCAGTCGGCCCCCAGTTCATCAGCTAGGATTTGGGCCATCACGGTATAACTGCCCTGCCCCATTTCGGCCTGCGGCACGATAATTGTAATGTGGCCATCAGTGCCGATTTTTAGATAGGCGTTGGCAGCATATTCACCCTCAGCAGCCACCAGATTTGGCGCGTAGCTGCGTGGCCACACCCCCCATGCGACAATCAACCCCGCGGCCGCACCGCCCCCAATCAAGAGCCCACGACGTGTCAGGGCAATGGGTTTTTCACCTGAAGGAAAGATCGACATGTGCGTCTGATAGAAGAGCCAAAGCGCTGACGCTAGGGCCTGACGCTTGCCATCAAGCGTTTATGTGCTCGCTCAACTTCACGCCACGCAGACAGAACGGATAATCGGGGATCAAATGCCCCTGTTCTTCCGAGCGCATAGAGTTGCCCGTAATACCAATATTGCACTGCGAATCCGTCAATCGCACGCACCACTTTTAGCGATTTTAGCCACCCCAACCAGCTGGGAAGCAGCTTCAGTTCAGCCTCCCAACGTTTCAAGTTTTCTGCGCCATTCAGGAGCATTTTCGGGCCATCGGGATCTGCGCACAGTGGTCGACCAAGACCAATTACATCGGCAGCCCCTGTCTCCAAAGCATGTTCCATTGCGGTGCGCGAACGGAAGCCGCCTGTCACCATCAGCGGCATTTTCAATTCCGTTTTCATGACTTTGGCAAAATCGACGAAATAGGCTTCGCGCTTCGCCGTTGAGGTTGCCACCGTGGGGGTTTCCGCAGCCTCCATCCCCTCCATGTTCATCATCTTTGGCTGCTCATAAGAACCGCCTGAAATTTCGAGCAAATCAACGCCTGCTGCTTCTAACCAACGCGCAACCATCAGGCTTTCGTCAAACGCAAAGCCTCCGCGCTGAAAATCAGCCGAGTTCAATTTGACCGAAATGGGAAAGGCTGTGCCAACAGCGTCGCGGGTACGCGCAACTGCTTGCATGAGAAAACGCGCGCGATTCTCAAGGCATCCGCCCCATTCATCGGTTCGCAAATTTGCCAAAGGGCTGAGAAATTCTGAGATCAGATAACCATGCGCGGCGTGAATTTGAACGCCTGTAAAACCCGTGTCCTGGGCAGCGCGTGCAGCCACAACGAAGCGATCAATGAGTGCCTCTATTTCAGGGGTCGTCAGCGCAACAGGATTACCAAATTGCCCGCCGGGCAAACCCAATTTGACGGCGGAAGGCGCTTTTGGTCGTTTATTCACGAGCGCAGGAGTCTGTCGACCAGCGTGGCTAATTTGCATCCACAGATGATTGCCACCTTCAGTGCCGGCTTTGGCCCACGCCGAAAGTGCTGCACGCATCGCGGTATCAGGTGCGCGGTCAATAATGACATTACCCGGCCGTTCAAGGTGATCACGGTCAATTTGGACATTCCCTGTGAGCAACATCCCCGCCCCGCCATGCGACCAAAGCCGATACAAACGCTCAAGCTCTGGTGTGGGTGCACCGTCAGCTGTCGCCAGCCCTTCAGTCATTGCGCCTTTGCCAATGCGGTTTGGCAAAATAGCGCCGCACGGCAGCGGCAATGGGGCTGCGAGACTCATGTCACTCTATCCCAGACCTCACGAAATTGCTTTCGGAGAGAGACTTTGTCGATTTTCTCGGTCCCCAACCGCGGCAGTTCCGTTTCAGAAATCCATATTTTTTGCGGCACTTTGAACGCCGCCAAACGTTCTTTGAGAAAGAGTGTTAAATCATCTGTGCTGATGGCTTGATCGTCATGAAAATGCACAACCGCGCCCGGCACTTCGCCCAAACGTTCGTCCGCAAGACCAAAAACACAGGCTTCTGCCACTGAGGTATGTTCGTAGATTGCAGCCTCAACCTCTTGACAACTAATATTTTCGCCGCCGCGTATGATGATGTCTTTCTTGCGATCGACAATGAACAAATATCCCTCTGGGTCAAGGTAACCAATGTCACCGGTGCGAAAATAACCATCAGCGGTCATACACTCTGCCGACGCATCGGGGCGGTTCCAATACCCACTGAACAGCGCCACCGAACGGATCGACACTTCGCCGCGTTCACCCTGTGCCACTGCCTGCCCTCCATCATCAAGGATCGCGAGATCGACCAAAGGTTTGCCCGCAACCCCGGTGCTGTTCGGCTTTTCTAAGTAGTTGGTTGAAAAATTACCGCACCCAACCGCATTGGTTTCTGTCAGCCCATATCCAAGTGCAGGCGGCGCATTGGGCAGTTCCTCTGCCAGACGGCGGACATGTTCAACTGGACGCGGCGCCCCGCCGGCCGCCATGCCCTGTAGCGTCGACAAATCATATTTGTGCCGGTCAGGATGCGTCATGACTTCAAAACTCATCAACGGAACACCTGTGAAAGTTGTAATTTTTTCGCGCTCAATAATTTCCATGGCAGTGACGGCATTCCATTTGGGCATCATCACCAATTTACGACCAATTGCAAAACTGACCAGCATGATCGGAATTTCACCCGTGACATGGAATAAGGGCACTGTCAGCAAGGCGGCGGGCGGCGGCGCGTCTGCTTTCACAGTTCCATCCTCCGTCGCGAGGTGCAACATCATCATCGCTTGAAGAATATAATTGAACGTGGCCTGCACCACCGCTCGGTGCGTTGAATAAGCGCCCTTGGATTGCCCCGTTGATCCTGACGTAAAGAGGATCGTCGCCAAATCATCACCGCCCAATTCAGGTAGCGCGGTTTCTTTGCCGCCGCCGCTGGCGAGCAATGGGGCCATCGCCGACGCGATACGCTGGCCTATATCAACAGTCACAAGCTTAGCGCTGCCCGCGTAACGCGCGTCGGCCAAACGCGCGGCGCGCGGCGCGTCGACAAATACGATGCTCGCTTCGACATCATCGATGGACGACGCCAATTCACCGCCCTGCAACCATCCGTTGAGCAATGTCGCGACACCGCCCGCCATGATGATGGCCATATACAACACGATCCAGCTCGGCGCATTGCGCATCGCTATCCCGATGCGATCACCCTTTTTAACGCCGTGTCCCTCGATTAGGCTGCCTGCAACCTGTCGCGCCATGGCATAAACCTGACCAAATGTGAGTCGCTCATCACCGTCGACAATCAAATCAGTATCGGCATGTAGCCCGCAAAAATGCGCAAAATAATGGGAAAGCGCGGGCGGTGCTCCGGCGATCATTGGCAGATTTATACCGTATTGCTGATGGCTTGTCAGGGCACCAGGCGCACCTTCTGCGGTTAACAGTGCGATGGCCGATTGAATGCGCAGATCAAGCTCAGAATACATTACGAATCTCTCCCCTTGGTGTTCTTGTTTGTGCCCCTTATGAAGGGCAAAATCACAGGGGAAAAGACTTGATCCTTGCAAGCATAGTTGACGCTACGTCCGCCGTACATTGGGCCAACCTTGGCCTTGATCCAACCGCGCTCGATCTCGGTTTTTTCAAGATCCGCTGGTATAGCCTTGCCTATATTTCGGCAATCCTCCTTGGGTGGCTGTATCTGTCAAAACTTATGTCCCAACCTGGCAGCCCGATGGCCAAACGCCACGGCGATGATATGGTTTTTTATTCGACACTGGGCATAATCCTAGGCGGACGGCTAGGTTATATCCTGTTTTACAGCCCGGAAGCATTGGCCAACCCCATACAAATTCTCAAAGTATGGGAAGGCGGCATGTCTTTCCACGGCGGAGTCATTGGCGTGATGCTCGCAATTTTCTGGCTGGTCCGTAAGGAAAAGCTGCAATGGCTTCGCGCGCATGATTACATCGCATGCTGTGTCCCGGCTGGAATGTTTTTCGGGCGGCTTGCAAATTTTGTGAACGGGGAACTTTGGGGTCGGGAAACCACCCTGCCGTGGGGCATGGTATTCCCGGGTGGTGGCGATGTCGTACGCCACCCCAGCCAGCTTTATGAGGCTGGGTTAGAAGGTTTAGTCCTCTTCATCATTATGTGGGTGATGTTCTGGAAAACGGATGCCCGCTATGAACCGGGCAAATTGGTTGGTGTTTTTGCTTTCTTCATGGGTCTGTTTCGCTTCCTTGTTGAAACAGTGCGCGAACCCGATGTTGGTGTGTCAGGTCTATTCGGTCTCACTATGGGGCAGACGTTGTGCATTCCACTCATCATTGGCGGACTCTATTTCATCGTCACTGCAAAGGGACGGCGGCAAAGGATTGAAGGCGTTGCCGGTTCCAAAAGCATCGCCTGAAACCGCCCTTCCTGAGCGCTTGGCGCGCGCGATAACCCTGGGTGGCCCAATGCCCGTTGCGCAGTTCATGGCAGCCGCCAACGCGCACTATTACGCCACCCGTGATCCCTTGGGTGTGGCCGGTGATTTCATCACTGCCCCAGAAATCAGTCAGATGTTTGGGGAAATGATCGGATTATGGTTGGTCGATCTTTGGTATCGCGCTGGTCGCCCCACTGCGCACTATGTTGAACTGGGCCCAGGCCGTGGCACACTCGCAAGGGACGCCCTGCGCGCAATGGCGAAAAACGGCCTGACGCCTGATGTCCACTTTGTCGAAACCAGCTCCGTATTGCGCGCACTTCAAAAATCCCATTTCCCAATGGCGATCTGGCATGATGATGTAACAACGTTGCCGGGGGATGCGTCGCTGATGGTCGTCGCCAATGAATTTTTCGACGCGCTCCCCATTCATCAACTGATACGAGGAAACCACGGCTGGCATGAACGGTTGGTGGCATGTCAGGATACGCTGTTCCTGCCAATTCCAGGCAAGCTGGTTCCAGAAAATATAATCCCTGTAAGCCTGCGCAATGCGCCATTGGGTGGCATCATCGAAACCTCGCCCGCCAGCGTCGCCATTCTGCGGGCACTCGCTCAAAAAAATACCCAGCAGGGCGGGACAACGCTGATCATCGATTATGGCTATGAAGGCCCTGCACTTGGTGAAACCTTGCAGGCTGTGCGCGGGCATCAATTTACCAATCCCTTTGATACGCCAGGCGAACATGATCTGACTGCACATGTCGACTTTTCCACGCTCGCTGCGATGGCGGCACTTTCGGGCGCGCATGTCCACGGCCCTGTTGGACAAGGTCTTTGGCTAAAAACGATGGGCATTGATGCGCGTGCATCCGTTCTCACCACTGCCAGCCCAGACCGAGAGGCTGAAATCGAATCCGCACGCTGTCGCCTGACGTCCAGCGATGAAATGGGCACATTGTTTCGCGTGATGGCCGTTACGGGGGGCGCTTGGAATGCACCATCGGGATTTCCAGACGTCAGCAGCATGCCTGCGACGCAAGAAATAACGTAGCAGGCACAAGATGAAAACCGAATCCCCTATTCCTTTTCAGTCCCCGGTCCTTGATCCGCTTCCGCACGGGTTTTTGGGACGGATTGGCGGTGTTTCAACAGGCATATTTTCCGGTTTGAATGTTGGACTGGGCTCCGAGGATGACCCCAATGCCGTCGCCGAAAACCGTAAACGCGCGGCGCAGGCTGTGCTGCCAAATGCGCAGCTCATCACGCTCCATCAAATCCATTCCGCTGATGCTATCGCTGTGACCGTCCCCTTTGAAGCCGATGCACGGCCCCGTGCTGATGCCCTCGTCACAAATACACCGGGCGTTTTGCTCGGCATCTTGACCGCCGATTGCGCGCCTGTTTTGTTTGCGGATCAACATGCCGGCATTGTCGGTGCCGCGCATGCCGGGTGGAAAGGAGCACTCGGCGGGGTCACCAATACCACGATTGAAGCAATGGAGCGCTTGGGCGCGGATCGCGCTCGCATCGTCGCTGCTGTCGGCCCCTGCATTGCGCGCGCCTCCTATGAAGTTGATGATCGTTTTGCCCAGCGGTTTGAAGAACATGATCCCGCCAATGAACGTTTTTTTTCGGGAGGACGCACTGGGCATCACCAATTTGACCTAGAGGCCTATGTCGCTTCACGATTGGCCGCAGCGGGCATTGCCCATGTTTCATTGCTGGGAATGGACACCTATAGCGATGCTGACCGTTTTTTTAGTTTCCGGCGGACAACGCACAGAAACGAACCAGATTACGGACGGCAACTATCATTGATTGGCGTGGGGGCAGGATGACAGGCAAGAATTGGGGGCTCTTTGGGGGCCTAATCACATTCATCCTCATGTTGCTTGCGCCTGCACCTGCTGGGATGCCTTTGTTGGCATGGCACATGGCCGCGCTTGTTGTGTTGATGGCGATTTGGTGGATGTCAGAGGCGCTTCCCCTCACCATCACAGCGTTGCTCCCTTTCCTCATTCTGCCCGTAATGGGGATTATGAAAACCGGTGACGTCGCTGGCGCTTATTATTCTCCGATCCTTTTTCTTGTGCTTGGCGGCGCGTTTATCGCGCTTGCGATTGAACGCACAGGCCTACACCGCCGTCTTGCCCTCGCAATTGTATCGCGCAGCGGCGGAACCGCTGGATCACTCTTGCTGGGATTTATGGTTGCGACCGCTTTGATTTCTATGGTTGTTTCGAACACCGCAACCGCATTGATCATGATGCCAATTGCGCTCGCAGTGCTCCATGCGGGTGGCACAAAAGAAGGCGAAACCAATGGCCTGCCCGGCGCGCTTACCATGGGCATTGCCTTCGCTGCGACCATCGGCGGCCTTGGCACACTTGTCGGATCGCCAACCAATGCAATAGCGGCAGGATTGATCGCCAAAAGCGTCGGTTACCAAATCGATTTCGTCACTTGGGCGTTGTACGGCATGCCCGTTGTGTTCATCGGAATTCCGCTGTGCTGGGCGATATTGATGCGCGTGCAACATGTTGCAAAGGGCGAATTTGATCCCGCTGCTGCACAAACAGCGATTGGAAAACCCGGGCAATGGTCAGCCGCAGAAAAACGCCTTATCCCCATCATCTGCCTTGTCATTGCAGGATGGATCATTCTGCCCCTATTTGGCAGCACAGTCCCAAAGGGCATGATAGAAGACGGCACGATCGCGGTTTTGGGTGCATTGTTTCTGTTTGTGGTTCCAGACGGCACGGGACGCCCCATCCTCAATTGGAAAGAAGCTGACCGCGCACCGTGGGGCGTGATTATGATGTTCGGTGGCGGACTTGCGCTTGCCGCTGGGATCAGCGCATCGGGGCTCGATGATTGGCTCGGTGATGTCTTGAAACCACTGGCAACTGTGCATCCAGCCATCATCGCACTTGTTTTGGTCACCTTGGTCGTTGTCGTGACTGAATTTGCGTCCAACGTCGCAACTGCAAGCGGTATCATGCCTGTGGTCGGTGGGCTGATTCTTGCGACTGGCGCAGACCCTGCACTGCTGGCTATCAGTGCGGCGCTGGCCTCAAGCTGGGGCTTCATGCTGCCATCGGGGACTGGGCCCAATGCCATAGCCTGGGCAACCAATCACATCGCCCTTCCCCGCATGCTCCGCGCCGGCTTTCTGCTCGACATTATTGGTATTCCGCTGATTGTTTGTGTGGTCTGGATTGTTGCAACGCTTTTGGGGTAACAGGGGAATAATGTTACTCAATCACGAAAGTATGTTTCATGACTGACACCCCTATTTCACAACGCCGCCGTCCCAAAGCTGATGTCCTTCAAATCGGTGGGCGGACATTAAAACCTGCCACGTTAATGATGGGGCATGGCTATGATCCCATGCTGTCGGAAGGATCATTGAAGCCGCCCATTTTCATGACATCGACCTTTGTCTTTGAAAATGCAGCGGCGGGAAAACGTTTTTTTGAAGGGGTCACGGGCAAACGCCCCGGCGGCGCAGAGGGGCTTGTCTATTCGCGCTTCAACGGTCCCAATCAGGAAATTTTGGAAGACCGCCTTGGCATATGGGAGAATGCGGAGGACGCGCTCACATTTTCATCGGGCATGTCCGCAATCGCCACGGTGTTGATGACCTTTGTAAAGCCGGGCGATGTCATCATTCATTCCGCGCCGCTTTATGCCGCAACCGAAACGTTGATCGGACGTATCCTTGGCAAATTTGGTGTGACGTGGATCGATTTCCCGGCCGGAGCAACGCGCGCCGAAATCGATGACGTCGTTGAAAAAGCAAAGCAACAGGGCCGTGTTGCGCTGATTTATCTTGAAAGCCCCGCCAACCCAACCAACGTCCTTGTCGATGTTGAGGCGGTGGCCGCCGCGCGCAATGCCAATTTTGAACCCGGGGACGACTTTCCCCCCATTGTGATCGACAATACCTTCCTCGGGCCGCTGTGGCATAAACCGCTCGCCCACGGCGCCGATATTGTCGTGTACAGCCTCACCAAATATGCCGGTGGCCATTCTGATCTGGTCGCGGGTGGCGCTTTGGGAAGCAAGACGCACATCAATATGATCCGGGCGATGCGCAACACGATTGGCACAATCCTTGATCCCAACAGCGCATGGATGTTGCTCCGCAGCCTCGAAACACTTGAACTTCGGATGAGCCGCGCAGGAGAAAATGCAGAAAAAATATGCACTTGGCTCAAGGATCAACCAAAGGTTGAAAAGATCATTTATCTTGGCTTCCCTGATAGCGACCGGCAGGCAGACATATACAATCGCCATTGCACGGGTGCGGGATCAACCTTCTCACTTTACCTCAAAGGGGGTGAGCGCGAATCCTTCGCGTTTCTCGATGCGCTCAAAATTGCCAAACTCGCTGTGAGTTTGGGCGGCACAGAAACGCTTGCCAGTTGCCCCGCTGCCATGACGCATATCTCCGTTCCCGATGACCGCAAAGCGGCGCTGGGCATCACTGATAATATGGTCCGCATCTCAATTGGTGTCGAAGATGCCGATGATCTGATCGCTGATTTTGAACAGGCACTCGCTGCGATCTAAGCCCAGTCAAAAACAGTCCACCCCCGCTGCCGCGCCAATGCACGGAGCGGGGCATGCGGCGTGGTTGCAAAGGCTTCATCTGCCCATTTTAGGCACGGCGCATCTGAAACATGATCTGAATAAAATCGGACATGTGCTTCTGAACGCTTTATTTTGTTACGAACCATCCATGCCTCAACTATCGCCAACTTTGCAGGGCCATAGCAATTTTCACCGTCGATGGTGGGCGCGGTAAAACTGCCCCTTCGTGTAGCCTTGGTCGCAATCACGTCATCGATACCGAGCAGCCTTGCAATTTCGACGACATAAAAATCATAAGAAGCCGTGGCCAATACAACCCTTCGCCCTTCGGCACGGTCCGCTTCGATACGCACCAGCGCGCCTTGCAACAGATTTGTTTTAAGGGTGTGTACTGCAAATTCAGATGAAAGCTTTGTTAGGGCCGCAGACTCAATTTCAGTGCCAAGCATCAAACGCAGATTTATTTCTTTCAACTGCGCACGATTCACAATTTTTAAGGCGTAACCCAAAACCAAAAGAACAAGAACAGGAAGCAGGATTAACCGCCACGGACGATAACGCGGCGCTGCATACGCAAGAAACGGCCCAAAAGTGGCTTTTCGCGTAATTGTTTTGTCCATGTCATAAATACTGATGCCTTGCATCATTTTGCCATAATGCCATTGCACCTTGCCGATAAGCAAAGAATCAACGAATGTTGCACTCAATGTATGAAATGGCCGATTTTATTGAAGAAAAATCCGATGCGGGGCCTGTGCTGCGCTTCGTCGGGCGCATGACATTGGCGCGCATGGGCGATTTGCCCGACCGTTTGGATAGGCTTTCTTTTACGCCGAAGACCATTGATCTGTCTGTGGTTGAACGGATTGATACCGTCGGCGCTTGGATTGTCCAAAAAATGGCGACACGCCATGATGCGGATATCATTGGTGCAAATGAAGACACATTGCATCTATTGGCGCAGGTCAAAGCATCAGATGATCATGTTCAGATGCGCCCCCAACCGCTCACCCCTTTCCTCCGGGTGCTCGATGAAATTGGTGACGCAACCTATATTGCCTTTAACACCATGCTTGGCCTGCTGTCGTTCTTCGGCGCGATTTTGATCGCCACTTGGGATACGATACGTCACCCTTCGCGGTTTCGTGCCAATGCCGTTATCCAAAGATTTGAACTGGTCGGGGTCAAGGCGCTCTTCATTGTCGGGTTGATGAGTTTTCTGATTGGCATTGTGATTGCCCAACAGGGCGCAGTTCAATTGGCTCAATTCGGTGCAGAAAGCCTGACCGTCAACTTGATCGGGCGGATAACCACGCGCGAATTGGGCGTATTGATGACTGCCATCATGGTTGCAGGCCGTTCTGGTTCCGCCTTTGCCGCGCAAATCGGCACGATGAAACTGACCGAAGAAATTGATGCAATGCGCACCATAGGCGTCTCTCCCATTGAAGCATTGGTCTTGCCGCGGATCATCGCGTCCGTCGTCATGATGCCATTGCTTGGCTTCTTCTCAATGATTGTCTCGATGATCGGCGGTGGCCTGTTTTGCTGGATTTCGCTCGATCTGCCCCCCATCACCTATATTCAGCGCCTTCAAGAAGTCATTCCGATGACTGATCTATGGGTTGGTCTGATCAAAGCGCCCGTGTTCGGATTGATCATCGCGCTGTCAGGCTGCTTCCAAGGGATGCAGGTTCAGGGAAATGCCGAAGAAGTTGGCCTTAAAACAACCGCTGCTGTGGTTCAGGCCATTTTCCTGGTGATCGTGCTTGATGCCTTTTTTGCGGTGTTCTTTACCGCGATTGGTTGGAACTGATGGATTTACATGATCCCATCGCGATCCGTGTGCGCGGGATAGAAAACCGTTTTGGCGAACAAATTGTTCATTCCGGCGTCGATCTTGATGTTCGGACAGGCGAAATTTTGGGGGTCGTCGGCGGGTCCGGCACGGGGAAATCCGTGCTGATGCGTTCGATCATTGGTCTTAAAAAACCGGATGCAGGCGACGTCACCATCTTTGGCGAATCGATGATCGACAAGGAAGAAGATGAAGCGCTTGATATCCGCCGCCGCTGGGGGGTGCTGTTTCAGGGCGGTGCGCTGTTTTCCACTCTCACCGTCGCGGAAAATGTTCAGGTGCCACTGCGCGAATATTATCCCAATCTCAGCATGCAGTTGCTGGATGAAATTGCCGCCTATAAAGTTTTGATGGCTGGTTTGCCTTCTGAAGCTGGGCCAAAATATCCTTCTGAATTGTCAGGCGGCATGAAAAAGCGCGCAGGACTTGCACGGGCGTTGGCGTTAGACCCAGCGCTTCTTTTTTTGGATGAACCGACGGCAGGGCTTGATCCGATTGGCGCTGCGGCATTTGATGAGCTCACCCTTGGCCTCAAACGCACTTTGGGACTGACGGTGTTCCTTATCACCCATGACCTTGATACGCTTTATGCGATTTGCGATAGAATTGCCGTTCTTGCAGACGGAAAAGTCGTCGCGATTGGCACGATACCAGAGCTTTTGGCGCTGGATCATCCTTGGATTCAAGAATATTTTAGCGGTCCACGCGGACGCGCGGCAAAAGCGACGGTTGATCACAACCGCAAAATAAAGGCATGATGGACTGATGGAGACACGTTCTAATCATATTCTCGTCGGCGGGGTTGTTCTCGCACTGCTTGCAGCACTTGCGGCGTTCATCGTTTGGCTTGCTGGATTGGGCGGCGGTGACCAGAAACAATATGATATTTTCTTTGCCCAATCGGTTGATGGATTGGCCAAGGGCGGCACTGTGACGTATGCCGGTGTACCTTCTGGTCAGGTCAAAGATATTGCCCTGTGGCGTGACAATCCGGGTTTTGTGCGCGTCCGGATTGAGGTGCGCGAAGAAACGCCTGTATTGATTGGGACCGCCGCAACCATTCAGGGTAGCTTTACAGGCCCGTCGTCAATCCTGCTTGACGGTGCGGTCAAAGGCGCGCCCCCGATCACAGAAAAAGGACCCGGCGGCGTTCCTGTCATCCCAACCAAGCGCAGTGGCCTTGGCGCGCTTCTCAATTCCGCACCACAATTGCTTGAACGTATTTCTGGATTAACCGAACGTTTGACTGAGCTTCTCAATGACAAAAACCAAAAGAGTTTTGGCAACATCCTTGCCAATACTGATCGGTTGACGGCGTCATTGGCCAATAGCGGGCCTGATATGCAGGCGACCCTTGCCGAAACGCGCATCACCGTGAAACAAGCTGGTATTGCTGTGGCTGCGCTCGGAGAATTGGCGGGATCAACCAACATCTTGGTCAATGAAGAAGGACGCCCAATGCTCGCGGACCTGCGAAAGGCAACCAAAGCTGCGCAGACCAGCATGACCAATCTCGACGCGGCCATCAATGATACACGTCCTGCACTTCAAACTTTGTCGACACAGACCCTTCCCGAAATCGGGCAATTGGTGCGCGATTTGCGCGCGATGTCGGAATCCCTAGGGTCCGTCGCCACAAAAGTTGATCAACAGGGTGCCGGCGCATTGCTCGGTGGTTCTACTTTGCCAGATTATAAGCCCGGGGGTTCAAAGTGATGAAAACGAATATCCTGATCCTTGCCGCGACGTCACTGCTCAGCGGATGTGCCTTAGGCGCAAAAGCGCCGCCCTTTCTGCTGACCATTACCCCGGTTGAAAGCCCGCAAGCGAACAGCGGCAGCATTATTGCGATAGGTGACGGCCTGACGGTTACAGTGCCAATCGTGCCGCAAGCGATTGCCAATAACCGTGTACCTGTTGCCAAAAATGGCACAGCCATTGCCTATATTAAAGATGCAGTATGGGTCGAACCGCCCGCCAAATTGTTTCAACGGCTTTTATCAGAAACCGTGCGCCTTAAAACAGGACGCCCTGTATTTGACCAGCGCCAGTTTGGACTGGATCAGGGCAAACAGCTTTCTGGGCAATTGCTCCATTTTGAAATTGATGAATCCTCAAACAAAGCCATCATCGTTTATGATGCCACGCTTTCTGGCGGCAAAGACAAGGCTGTCCGCACACGCCGTTTTGAAGCGCAATCGCCTGTGGGAAAAGTTGAAGCACGCACAGCGGGAGACGCGTTAAACCGCGCAGCCAATAAGGTCGCTACTGATGTTGCAGAGTGGGTGGGTAACTGAATTCAGGATTCCGGACGTTCAGCATCTCGGTCTGCCAATCTGTCTCCACTGGGTATGGCACTTTCATCCGGCAGCAGAAATTTGACTTTGCGGCTGGTGAAATCAACTGAAACCTTTCTAAACGCACGAAGGCTCTCCATCCCAAGGAGCATAGAAGGTTTTCCCGCAAGACCAAAAACTCGGAACGGATGCACATCGGCAAAAGCAATCGCCGCGTTGCCCAGCATGACCCCGCCGATCCTTAACTTCCCGACAATCGTATATTCCGCGGTCGTCCGTTCACCAACAACATCAACCATTTCAACAGTTTGAATTTCGGTACGCGGATTGGCCCGCACAAGCGTTTTCCGCAGACGCGAATTTCCGATACTGTTTTGCGCGCCGGTATCAACGACAACCCAGATTTTTTTACCGTTGGCATCCGCGTCCACCATCACCAATTGACCCAGCCGCGTTTTGGCTGTGACGATGATAACATCAGCATCTGCGGGAACATAGTCCTCCGGTTCGGTCGACGGCACGATTTTCATCGTTTGGGCAACGAAATCCATCACGATCCGTTGCCCTATCAGACTATCAATCCCGAGCAAGCCATCTGCCCCCAAGTTGCTGCGTGATAAGGCAGCCGCATTCACATTGCGCACGACATTTGTTGACACCTGAACACGGTCGATGATGACGGTGTTCACTTGTGTCGTCCCACCCATGGCATGAAGGCGCACCTTCTTCCCTTCCGGCAACTTAAGTTTCTGCGCGAGCTCGTTTGAAACAACCGTCCGGTCAGCACCGGTATCAATCACGAATTGAAAAGGGCCCTGCCCGTTTATCATCACAGGCACTGTCATCCGCATGGCGTCATCTTCAGTCGTTTCAACAACGGTTTCGACCGCGACAACCGGCGGATTTACTGGCGCTTCAGCCAATAGGGGGACATACCCCAAAATTTGGAATCCAGCGAAAATTGAAAGAATGCGCATATTGCCTCCATCACAAAGGGAAAGGCGTGATGGTGAAGAGACTAACAGGTTGTGATAACTTATCAATCTGCGTGCATCGCTTCGCGCGCGAGGGCCTCTGCTTCAATCAACACTATATCATCGGTTTCGCCCTGTGCGACAGTTTCGCGCCCTATCAATACCAGCACCGGCACGGCGAGCGGGCTGATATGGCTCAATTCCTTATGCACCATTGTCGCGGCTGCACGGTCGAGCAGCGCGCCCAAGCGCCCGACATCAGTCATCCGGGTTTGCGCATCCGCCCATGCCGCCTCCAACAGCAGATGATCCGGTTCGTAGCGGCGTAGCACATCGTAGATCAGGTCGGTTGAAAATGTCACTTGCCGCCCCGACTTGCGTTTCCCGGGATGTTGGCGCTCAACCAAACCTCCAATCACCGCAACCTCACGAAAGGCGCGTTTGAGGATCGCCGAATTTTCAACCCATTCAACAAATTCATCCTGCATTATATCGGCAGTGAATAGGGGCTGCGGCGCGGTAACTGGCGTTAGACTCCAAATCGCAAAGGCATAATCGCTTGCGCAAAACCCGATGGGGTGAAGTCCCTGACGCTCCATCCGCTTAGTGATCAGCATGGCGAGGGATTGATGCGCATTCCACCCTTCAAAACTATAAACGACCATGTAGTGCAGGCCGTCACGGGGGAATGTTTCAACCAACAACGCATCAGGCGCGGGTATAACGGAGCGCCGCGCCTGCATTTCAAGCCATTCGCGCACGTCAGCAGGAAACCGATGCCACAGGTCGCGGTCATGAAGCAAACCGCGCACCCGGTCTGCCAAATGGGTTGTCAGTGGCATCCGCGCGCCCATATAACTGGGGATGCGGGCACGTTTGGAGGTTGCGCGAACGTAAAGGTCCGTCGCATCCGCCTTTTCCACTTCAAGGCTCAGCCCCGAAAATAAGAAAGTATCGCCGGGGCTCAGCGTCGCGGCGAAATATTCATCAAGCACCCCAAGCCTGCGACCATTTTTAAACCGCACATCGACCATCGGCGTATCAACGATAATGCCCGCATTCAGGCGGTGCTGTGCCATAAATTTGGGGTGCGTGACACGCCATAGCCCATCGGGAGTTTTTACTAACCGCCGAAATTTATCATAAGCCCGCAAAGAATAACCGCCCGTCGCGATAAAATCGAGAATGCGGGAAAGCATGTCCGCGCTCAGATCGCTATACTGTGCCGCTGTTCGTATCTCTGTCAGCAATTCCGTTTCATCAAAGGGCGCGGCACAGGCGCAGGCCATGATATGCTGTGCCAACACATCAATTCCGCCGGGTCGAAAGGCGTCCCCGTCAAGCACGCCTTCCTTGATTGCATCACAGGCTGCAATTGCCTCAAGATATTCAAAGCGGTTGCCGGGCACGAGGATCGCTGAACTGGGTTCGTCAAGCCGGTGATTGGCGCGGCCGATGCGCTGTAACAAGCGCGATGACCCTTTGGGTGCGCCCATTTGGATCACGCAGTCGACTGCCGCCCAATCGACGCCCAGATCAAGGCTGGCGGTTGCAACCAGCCCGCGCAGGCGCCCCTCCGCCATAGCGCCTTCGACCTTTCGCCGCGCCTCAATATCCAGACTGCCGTGATGGATGCCAATCGGTAACTTCAAGTCATTAGCGGTCCAAAGTTCCTGAAAAATCAACTCCGCCAATCCGCGTGTGTTTGAAAAAACCAAGGTCGTTTTGTGGGTTTCAATTTCCGCCATGACCTGAGGAATAGCATATTTCCCAGAATGGCCGGACCATGGCACGCGGTCCTGTGGTATCAGGATCGTAATCTTTGGGGGTGCACCGGGATCCCCCACAACAAGCCTGACCTTTGGCGCAAGCCAGTCGCAATAAAGCTGCGGATCCGCAATTGTTGCTGACAGTGCCACACGGCGCATCTTTGGCGCGATCGATTGCAACCGCGCGAGGCCAAGAGTGAGCAAATCTCCCCGTTTGCCGGCCGCAAAGGCGTGAACCTCATCAATCACAACGGTTTTCAAACCCGCAAACATCGTGAACGCGTCAGGATAGGACAGCAACAGGCTGAGGCTTTCAGGTGTCGTGAGCAAAATATGTGGTGGTCGTGCGCGTTGCCGTGCCTTGCGATCAGAAGGCGTATCTCCTGTGCGGGTTTCAACCGAAATATTGATCCCCATTTCAGCAATGGGGGTCAACAAATTGCGCTGCACATCAACGGCAAGCGCCTTTAGAGGGGAGATATAGAGGGTGTGAAGTCCATCAAACGGCACTTCGATTAAATCCGTCAGCGTTGGCAGGAAACCCGCCAGAGTCTTCCCTGCCCCCGTTGGTGCCACCAGCAGAGCATGAGCGCCGTCGCGCGCCGCCGCCAGCATCTCAAGTTGATAACGGCGGGGTTGCCAGCCTTTTTGTGCGAACCAGTTGGCAAGGGGCGTGGGAAGTGAAAACACGCCCTCTTGTTCACCTCTCACGCTGCGGAATCAATGACCGGCTTGGGGGCCACGTTTAAAACCTGATGCGGCAAGCTGTGCATCTATCATCGCCATCAACCTGTCCAAACCAGCCTGATCCTTTGCTTCGGCGCGGGCGACCAGCACATCCTGCGTGTTCGACGCCCGTAATAGCCACCAGCCATCGACAGTGTTGACCCGCGCACCGTCAGTGCGGTTGACGTCTGCACCTTCGGCCTCAAGCCGCGCCAGCACTTCGTCGACCACTGCAAATTTGCGCGCTTCATCAACTTGAAAGCGCATTTCAGGGGTGTTGACCATCGCCGGCATGGCATCACGCAGTGCGGTGAGCGATCCGCCCAATTCGCGGACGGACCGGATCAGGCGCACAGCCACATATTGGGCATCGTCAAATCCGTAGAAATCATCTTCAAAAAAGATGTGCCCGCTCATTTCACCGGCAAGTGGTGAATGGGTTTCCTTCATCTTGACCTTGATCAGACTGTGGCCCGTTTTCCACATGAGGGGCACCCCGCCCAGTTCTGAAATCCGATCATAAAGCGCCTGACTGGCCTTCACGTCAGCGATAATCGTCGCGCCTGGAACGCGCTTCAAAACAGATTCAGCCAAAATGGAGAGAATTTGATCGCCCCAAATCACACGGCCCAGCCCGTCAATTGCCCCAATACGGTCCCCGTCACCGTCAAAAGCCACTCCGAAATCGAGCTTCTTGTCCGCGACAAGCGCCTTCAAATCCGCAAGGTTTTCTTCAACCGTGGGGTCCGGGTGATGATTGGGAAAAGTACCGTCAATATCAGTGAAAATCAGATGGTGTTCGCCGGGCAACAGCTTGACCAGTTTTTCAATCACACGTCCAGCAGCGCCATTGCCTGCATCCCAACCAATTCGAAACGCGCCGCCATCATAATTTTGGACAAGTCGCGCGACATAGGCGTCCTCAATATCACGGACAGTGACACTGCCTTGCCCGCTGTCCCAATCACCGACCGCCGCCATTTTGCCGAGATATTGGATGTCATCACCGTAAAACGGCGCATGAGCATGCACCATTTTGAAGCCATTATATTCGGCGGGATTGTGACTGCCGGTTATCTGGATGCCGCCATCAATACCGTCCAATACGGCTTCAGCATAATAGAGCATTGGCGTTGGCCCTAACCCAACGCGCACGACATCCATCCCGCTTTCAGTCAATCCCTCGATCAGCGCGGTTTCGAGCATGGTTGACGACAGGCGGCCATCATAACCCACAGCGACCTTCTTACCCCCGCCCCGACCGATAATCGTGCCAAAGCTGCGGCCTATGGCATAGGCATCGTCCGCGCTGAGGGTCGTTCCAACAACACCCCGAATGTCATATTCGCGGAGAATAGTAGGATTAAAATTATGGGTCATTGTGGTTCCTAGTGACTGATACGTTTTAATAACACGTCACGCGCTTGATTGATCCGTGCCGCGAGTTCGGCGGTTCCCCCCGCATCGGGGTGGACCTTGGCAATGATCCGGCGGTGTGCCGCATTTATCGTGTCTGCGTCGGCGCTTTGTTCAATATCCAAAAGTTTTGCGGCGTCGCGCGGGTTCATTTGCCCGGCAGATCGCAGCGCACCGCGCCCCAACCAGAAAAGCACAGCAATAACAGCCGCAAAAAATAGAAATTTCATGCCAATTCCAGCTCATGTTGATCGGTTTCAATTGTTGGCAACGCAAATCCGGCAATCATTTCCCGCAATTCTTGCCGCGCGGCAACATGGCTGATGGAAAATCCTGAAATTTCGCCTGAATCGAGAAGAGTAAGCCCCTTGGGGAACAGTTCGCGGTAAATCACCCGCTCGCCTAGCCCCGGAACAGTCCGAAATCCAACGCGTTTGGACAGTTCGATCAGCGCTGCACCAACACGGCGCATATTATGGGCATCAAGATGTTGAAGCCGGTTGCGCAGCACCACCCAATCAACAGTCGTGCCATCGGCGCGCGCGCGCGCTTTGCGCAAATCCCATATCAATTCTGCATAAAAGCTGGGGCGTATGACCTTAAATGTTTCAGGGTCAACCTGTCCGATCAGATCAAGATCAACAAACGAATCGTTAATAGGGGTCACAATCGTATCCGCACGCGAAATTGCCGCCCGTGACACTGGATCATCGCGGCCAGGGGTATCAATGATGATGAAATGGCTGTTGCTGCCAATGCGCGCCATTTCATGGTCCAACCCAGCCTCGGTCAGCAAATTAAGGGTCACATGCTGCGGCGATGCCAATTCAACGTTCTTGCGCCGCGCGGTCGCCTCACGATTATCGAGATAGCGTGCCATTGTCCGCTGACGCGTATCAAGGTCAATGGCCGCGACATTATATCCTGACGCACACAGCGCGACAGCGGTATGTACCGCTGTTGTCGACTTGCCCGTGCCGCCTTTTTCATTGGCAAAAACAATAATGTGTGGCTTTGCCCCGGACATATTATGCTTCATCCCCACTTGATTTAATTGTGACTGTGTCCCTTAGGGTCAGGACCTGTTAAATTCACCATCACAACGGTGAATTTAACAGGTCCTGACCCTAAGACACGCGTTCGCCATAACGGAGCCTTTCAACACGTGCAAACCATCCATAGTCTTGAAATGCTTCGCGCATGCGTCAAATCGATACGCGCGGAGGGCGGCACGGTTGCTCTGGTCCCGACGATGGGCGCGCTACACGCTGGACATATGGCCTTGGTTGATGCGGCAAAACAGCATGCAACGCATGTCATTGCTTCCATCTTCGTCAATCCCACCCAATTTGGCCCCAATGAAGATTTTGATGCCTATCCCCGCCGAACAGAGGCGGATAGTGTAAAGTTGGCCAGTGCTGGCGTCAGTGCCTTGTGGTTGCCAGAGGTCGCAGAAATGTATCCTGATGGCTTTGCCACCACAATATCAGTTGCTGGTCTGGGAAATGGTCTGTGCGGCGCACACCGGCCAGGCCATTTTGACGGCGTGGCCACCGTTGTCGCAAAACTCTTGACCCAGGTCGCGCCCGATGTTGCTCTGTTTGGTGAAAAGGATTGGCAACAATTGGCGATCATTCGCCGCATGACGACTGACCTTAATCTGCCTGTGTCGATCATCGGTGTTGCGATCCAGCGTGAAGATGACGGTTTGGCCCTGTCATCACGCAACGCCTATTTATCACCTGAAGACCGGCAAGCCGCAATTGCTTTGCCGCGTGCATTAGGGGCAGCAGTAAAAGCCATAACAATAGACGGGGATGTTGGAGACGCGTTACAAAAAGCACGCCTCGATCTGGAAAAAGCCGGATTTGATCCTGTTGATTACGTCGCATTGGTCGATGCAGCGACCCTGGAACCAATGGATATTTTTGACCGCGATGCGCGGATTTTGGCGGCGGCTAAACTTGGAAAAACGCGGCTGATCGATAATTTGGCGCTGATCAAACGTTAATCCCTCAATTTTCTTACGCCCGCGTTAACCATTTGTTTAAGCTATTTCGGTGACAACCCCATTTGACAGTGAAGTCAACAAAGGGGGCCAGTCATGGCAAGTAGTTTTCAAAGCGCACGTTTCCTGATCGATAGCCGTTTGGCCGATGCCGCTCGCGGCGATGAACGCGCCTATTTTGATTTGGGAATGACCTATTCAACCGGCGCTGGCGGCGTTGATGTTGATTTGGTACAAGCCCATAAATGGTTCAACCTATCGGCAATGACCGGCAACGAACGCGGACAAGAATGCCGCGCCGAAATCGCCGATGACATGTCCGCCCGCGAAATCGCAGAGGCTCAGCGTCAGGCACGCGCCTGGTTGATGGAAACAACCCGCCGCGCGGCTTAGGGTCAGGACTTCTTAAACGGCGCGAGTTCGCCCAGAAACGCAATGTCGCGTTCAACGGATCGTCGTTCGCGTTCCAGAAAGTCGGCGATGGCAGCGCGGAAACCAGGGTCTGCTATATAATGCGCAGACCACGTCGGCACCGCAACATAGCCGCGTGCAAGTTTATGTTCGCCCTGTGCGCCAGCCTCAACCCGCGACAGGCCGCGCGCAATGGCCGCTTCAATGGCTTGATAGTAGCACAATTCAAAATGGAGGAAGGGCACATCCTCTGAACAGCCCCAATAGCGACCATAAAGTGCATCCGAACCAATCAGATTGAGCGCACCAGCGATTGGCGTCCCGTCACGTTCGGCAACAAACATCAGCAAACGGTCCGCCATTGTTTCGCCAATTTGAGTGAAAAACTCTCGCGTCAGATAGGGTCGTCCCCATTTGCGCGCGCCAGTATCCTGATAAAAGTGCCAAAAAGCTTCCCAATGTGCCGCTGTAATCTCTGCGCCGCTAATGTGCCGAATGGTCAACCCGGCCTGTGCAGCCGCACGCTCCTTGCGAATTGCCTTGCGTTTACGAGACGACAGGGCGCACAAAAAATCATCAAATGTCGCATAATCAGCATTCGACCAATGATATTGAATGCCTTCCCGGATCAACCAATCTGCATCCCTAAAATGATCAAGCTGGTCTACGTCCACAAATGTGGCATGCGCGGATGACAGGCCATTTTGATCAACAACGGTTTGCGCTGCCACGATCAGTTTATGTGCTGAAATCGCATCATGCGTGAGCACGCGCGGACCTGGCACAGGAGAAAAAGGGACCGCAATCTGAAGTTTGGGATAATAATTTCCCCCCGCCCGCGTCCACGCATCGGCCCAGCCTTGGTCAAAAACATATTCGCCCTGACTGTGGCTTTTAATATAGGCGGGAAGCACGCCGGACAGTGCGCCCGCCTGTTCAATCATTATCGGAACAGGTTGCCATCCAGCCTGCGGCGTTGCGCTGCCAGAACGTTCAAGCGCTGCCAAAAAAGCATGGGACACAAAGGGATTGTCCGAACCGGCACAGATGTCCCATTGTTCAGCGTCAATCGCAGAAACGCCGTTGCCTATCTTTGCAGAAAAACTTTGCCCCCCCGGATCGCCGGAGGTCACGGGGCATCACCCCGCGGCTGTTCAAAGATAATTTCATCAGCGTTTGCGCTGGCCACCTGTTCCTGATGCGCTTCCCTCACCGTCCATGTCAGCACGGGGAGCCCGCGCTTGCGCTGGCCACTTGCAAATCGCGAAGGAAAATCACGGATATCATAAGCAAGAAAGTCTGGTTTTGCGCGCCAAAGTGAAAGACGTCGTAACACTGCGCCTTTGATCCGCGCGCTGCGGGTTTGATCGCCCTGTTCAGTCACCACCAATCCCCGGACAATGCGCGGGGCATGGGTCAGAAACCAATGTCCGACCTGCGGATTGAAGGACATGACGGCCACAGGCCCGATATACCCCTCCAAAGCGCGCCGCACGGCAAGGCAAAGCGGACCAACACTACCGTGGTCCGCCTTGATCTCAATCAGGATAACCGCATTGGCATCAACCAGTGAAAGGACATCGGACAATGTCGGGATCGTGTCCGTTGTTCCGCGCAGCGCAATCCTGGACAGTTCGGCTTGCATACGGAGGGCAACCGGCCCTGTTTCGCGGGTCAGCCGGTCCAACTGATCGTCATGGAAAACCATCGCCACGCCGTCGCGTGACATTTGCACATCCAATTCAATACCAAAACCGCCGTCTAGTGCGGCCCTAAACCCCGAGAGGCTGTTTTCGACTGCCCCCCGTCCCTGTGCTGCGCCGTGTAATCCTCTGTGCGCATAGGGACGCACAGAGAGAAAGTTCACCCTTTTTAGCGTTGGCGCTGGCGAAAGGATCGCGTCAAGCGGGTCGAATAGCGACAATCGCATCCACCTCAACCACAGCGCCCAGCGGAAGCACAGGAACGCCAACTGCGGAACGCGCGTGACGCCCGGCTTCACCAAATATTTCAACCATCAATTCCGACGCGCCATTGGCAACCTTGGGCTGATCAGTGAAGCGCGGGTCAGAACTTACGAAAACGCCCAGTTTGACAATCCGTTCCACACGGTCGAGTGATCCAAGCGCAGCCTTAATTTGAGCGAGCAGCATCAGCCCGCATGCGCGCGCGGCATCCGCACCGTAGGCCAGATCGCGATCTTCCCCCAGGCGGCCAACCATAACATTACCATTTTGAAACGGCAATTGTCCCGATATGTGGAGCAAATTTCCAACGGCAACAGTTGGGACATAGGCCGCCACAGGTGCCGCAGCCGTCGGCAACACAATGCCAAGTGTCGCAAGTTTAAGATCAACAGAGCCCTTGGAAGGAATATTAGGGTCGATCATTTTCAATGGTGCTGGTTCACGCGACATGAGCAGTGCCTCCTTCAAATTGGGTCATTATCCATTGCTGCGCGGAAGCCCAATCGTCAATGCGCGCATGCGCCGCCTTTGGGGTTTTCGTCTGGTGCGCAACGCGCGGTTCCCCTACCATATGCAACCGCAATACATGGGGAATTTCTTTCGCGACCGAAATATGTTGATGCGCGAGATCGTCAACGAACACCGTGACACTTGGTTTATAATCCGCAACGATTTTGGCAAGACGTTCCCCTTTGCCACCTTGGTTGGTATAGACTGGCACATCGATGCCAACGCCGCGCAGTTGCGCCGCGCGCGCATCACGTTCGTCATCGGTCAAATTGGTCAGCACAACAATATCTGCGTGCGCCGACAAAGCATGCATTGCCTCAACCGCACCTGTGATGGGCTTTTGCCGGTGCATTTCAGTCCTGAAAAAATCACGAAGCAAGGGCCCGACACGCGCAGCGTCGATGCTTTCGCCCGACGATTTTTCCCGCATCGCATTCAAATAGCCGCCAGTCACGGGGTCAAACAACGATTCAATGTCAAAATGCACGGCGTGCGCTTCATCCAGCCATTCTGCGAAAGGGACAACCATATAGAGCAGCACTTCATCACAATCAGAAATCAACAAAGGACGGCTCATAATGTTAGGACTCCGCGGGCATGGATAAGCGCTTCTGGCTTTGCACCGATGGCATTGGCACAAGCAATAAGATCAGGTTGGTGTGATTCGAGAAAAGCCAGAACAGCGTCAAGGACAGCGGGATCGCCAATGCGTGCGCGCAAATCATTGGGATCAAGCCCTGTGAGCGATAAAAGGCGTTGTGCGCGCGCATCTTCAGCCAAAATCCATCCCAACGCCGACAGCGCGAGCATTTCTGCATCTTCTTTATTTGTTTCCGGCGCGCGCATCGCTTATGGCCCCAACAGCTATTATTCAGGGATCATGCCGTGGCAAAAAGGGTGCTCGTTGTCGAGGATAACGAACTAAATCTAAAACTTTTTTGCGATTTGCTTCGTGCGCACGGCCATGAAGCAGAACCTGTCCGCGATGCCCGTGAAGCGTTGGACCGCGCACAGGCCATAATGCCAGATCTGATTGTAATGGATATTCAGATGCCGCACATCACCGGCCTTGAACTGATCGAAGCAATTCGGCGCGATGTTATGCTGCGACGGACGCCCGTAATGGCGGTCACAGCCTATGCTGGAAAGGGCGATGAAGAACGCATACGCGATGCGGGAGCGGACGCCTATGTGTCCAAACCCATTACGCTTGCACGTTTTATGGAATCAATCGACGCGCTGTCGGCCTTGGCCGACAGCCGGAAGCTTACTTGATTTTAGCTTCTTTGAAATCGACATGCTTACGCACGACGGGATCATATTTACGCATCGACATTTTTTCAGTCTGCGTGCGTGGGTTCTTTTTTGTCGTGTAGAAAAAGCCGGTATCGGCTGAACTGACGAGCTTAATTTTGACCGTGGTCGGCTTTGCCATGACCCAAAAACCTTTTTTCTATAAACAGGAATCGCGCCTTAACGCGGTAAGGAGCGGCCATTGCGTGACAGGCGCGCAATTGTCAAGAACAAGCGGCAGAAGGCGGGCTATTAAGGGGTTATTAGCCTCTTCGACTGATGATGCCCCCATGTTTCCGATCAAATACAGCAGTATTTTTCGCAATCGTTGGATTGCCGTGCTTTGGGCCGCGGGAATTGTCTGGCTCGCGCTCAGTTTCACCGCAGCAGATGAGGGTGCAGCCCCGACAGCCAATGTGACGGCCACAAAAACAGATGGAACCATTGCTGACGACACGGCAGAAGTGCGAGCGCTCGTCGAAAAACTCCAAAAAATGAATTAACGCATTAACACTGCAGTAACCATATTGGCGCACATTGATCCTATCGACTGGGGGATCATGATATGGGGATTAATCAAGACGCGCTCCTGACAATCAAAGCGCAACTGTGTGAACGGATCGACATGATCGCGCGGGATGTATCGCATGTTCCCGCAGCGCGGCTGGTTCAACAAATTGATGACATTCGTCGCACTGCACGGATTTACGGGATTAATGCTGTCGCTGACCTTGCACACAGCCTTGAAAGCGCGATGGCGCAATCCGAAGGGGCCGTGACTGTGCTCCCCTATTTAGAAGCAATGCGCGATGCCGCAGGATGTGACAATGCAGATGCATCGGTTTCAACAGCCTTTCTTGCGTCCGTTACCCAGCGGCTATACGGATAAGTATGGATGCGCTTCTCCCGGCCTTATTAGCAGTTTTACTGTCTGAAATCGGCGGGCGTGTTCAACAAAACACCGAAGGTCTAACCCGCCATTTCACAAAAATAGCGCCGATCTTCAGCGCGCTGACTCTTTCTACACTTGCAAGTCTGATCGCAGCGGGCATAGGCGGTGCACTTGTCGCGCCACTGATTACTTATGAAGCACGGACATTATTATTGGGGCTGGCGCTCCTCATAACTGGTGGGTCCATGCTTTTTTCCAGCAAACCCCCAACCCCGATCAAGAGCGGGGGTGCATTCCCAATCAGCCTTTGGCGCTTCAGCACAGCGCAGTTCGGCGATAATAGCCAATTTCTCGTCTTTGCAATCGCTGCGCGCAGTGCGAGCCCGACCTTTGCGGTGATAGGCGGATTTGCGGCCATATTGATTGCCGCTTTGCCGCCTTTGTTCATGCCGGATGTATGGCGCGATGCCCTGCCCCTTCAGCGTCTCCGGCGGATTGCGATTGGCCTTTTTCTGATCAGTGGAACCTATGCCGCGCTTTCAGCTTTACGGTTGATCTAGAAATACGATCAATCACATCGGAAATCCTCATGAGCGGTTGAACGTCAGCTCTGCTATAAAAAGCTGAAGGTTAAAAGGAGTTTTCCGATGACAAATCGTTCCACCACAGACGCGCTCAATGCCGTTCTGGCTGATAGTTTCGCGCTCTATCTCAAAACCAAAAATTTTCATTGGCATATCTCTGGGCCGCATTTCCGCGACTATCATATCTTGCTCGATGAACAAGCCGCCCAAATTTTGGCAACAACAGATATTATTGCGGAACGTGTTCGCAAAACCGGCGGCACGACATTGCGGTCGATTGGCGACATTTCGCGTCGTCAAAGGATAAAAGATAATGACGCCGACACAGTCACCGCAGCAGATATGCTGTCAGAGCTTCGTGCCGATAATCTGACGCTGGTTGCAGGCCTCAAAGAGCTCAAAGACATTGTTGACGACGCCAAAGATAATGCGACGAGCGGTTTTGTAGACACTTGGACAGATGAAGCCGAACAGCGCGCGTGGTTCTTGGAAGAGACAGCGAGACCATAAAAAAGGGCTCGGTCCTTTCGAACCGAGCCCCATTTTTTCAAGCTGAAAGCTTCAGTCGCCAGCGGAAAGGTTCACCGCAGCATTTTTGCCACGACGATCAACTTCGATGTCGAACTTCAGACGGTCGCCCTCATTCAAGGTCGACATGCCAGCGCGTTCAACCGCAGAAATGTGAACAAATGCATCAGGTTGCCCATCATCACGCTGAATAAAGCCAAAGCCTTTCATTGCGTTGAAGAACTTGACCGTACCCGTTGATGTTTCACCAGTCAGTGTGCGCTGCGGTGCGGCGCCACGATCACCCCCACCAAAGCCACCACGATCACCGCCGCGTTCAGGGCGCTCGCCCCGTTCTGGGCGATCACGTGGAGGACCACGATCTTCTACTGGCATTGGTTCGCCGTCGATTTTCAGGTCTGTCGCAGAAATGCGGCCACCACGATCAACAAGGGTAAACCCAAGGGGCTGACCTTCGGCAAGACCCGTCAAGCCAGCCTGTTCCACCGATGAGATGTGAACAAACACGTCTTCGCCGCCGTCATCACGAACGACAAAGCCAAAGCCTTTTTGTCCGTTGAAAAATTTAACAACGCCCGTGCCTTCACCGACAACCTGCGCAGGCATTGAAGGACGAGGTGCGCCACCGCCGCTGCGAAATCCGCCGCCACCAGCGCCGCCGCCGCCGAAGCGATCACCGCCGCCACCGCCGCCAAAACGATCACCGCCGCCGCCGAAGCGGTCGCCGCCGCCACCGCCGCCAAAACGATCACCGCCGCCGCCACCGAAATTGTCATCGCCGAAACTGTCGCGCTT
Organism: Sphingomonadales bacterium; assembly: GCA_043760405.1. Taxonomy (GTDB): domain Bacteria; phylum Pseudomonadota; class Alphaproteobacteria; order Sphingomonadales; family Sphingomonadaceae; genus Aquisediminimonas. The sequence goes on along the minus strand of JAYUPB010000018.1, from coordinate 2,216 downwards.
GTCTCTGCCACGTCCGCCGCGCTCTCCGCGCCGCCCTCTATCAAAACCCATGCCTTAAATAACTTTCTTCGTAATTCACTCGCCCAGACATACCGAAAGTCTGCGCAGGACGAGGGCGACAGACTTTTAGGCGAGAATCACTACGCGCCAATCTCACGCCGTAGCGGAATTTCATTCCCTCTGCGAGTGATTTATTATAGTAATAAAATCAGTATCTAAGCAGTCCCTAAATTGAATGCTTGCGGCATTCGACGCGGGCGGGCAAATGGCGATCATGTCTGATATTATCTCTGTCTTTTTAGACCCTTCAAACTGGGCCGCCATCGTCGCATTGATCACGATGGAGGTGGTTCTTGGCATCGACAATCTGATTTTCATCTCGATTCTCACCAATAAACTGCCCGAGGATCAGCGTGATAAAGCACGCAAAATAGGGATTGGCCTGGCACTGGGTCTGCGCTTGGTGCTGCTCAGCCTGATTGCGTTCATTGTGACGCTGACGCGACCGTTGTTTGAGGCATTTGGCCATGGATTTTCGTGGCGCGACCTGATCCTGATTGCAGGCGGATTCTTTCTGGTTTGGAAAGCAACCAAGGAAATTCACCACAGTGTGGATACCACGCCCAATGATGATATGTTTGACACATTGAAACAGGGTCTTGGGTTCAGCACCGCCATCATTCAGATTATTTTGCTCGATCTGGTATTTTCCATCGATTCGATCATCACGGCGGTGGGCATGACAGATGAGGTGCCCATCATGTTCCTTGCGGTCATCGTTGCTGTTTCAGTTATGGTAACAGCCGCAGGGCCGCTTTCTCGCTTTATCGAACACAATCCAACGGTTGTCATGCTCGCGCTCGCATTCCTGTTCATGATCGGGATGACATTGATCGCAGAAGGCTTTGGCGCGCATGTACCCAAAGGGTATATCTATGCGGCAATGGGCTTTTCAGTTCTGGTTGAGGGCCTCAACATTATCAGCCGCACCGTTCAACAAAAACGGGCCGCAGCACGGGAAGAACGCAGCAAGTGACAGTCCATTTTCACGAAGAAGATTTGCCAGCGGGCATTCTGGCTGCGGGCCCTGTTGCGGTCGACACCGAAACAATGGGCTTGCACCCCGGACGCGACAGGCTTTGCCTGGTGCAGATTTCTGATGGTGGCAGCGATGAACATCTCGTGCGGTTCAGCGCAACCAGCAATTTCGCTGCGCCCAATTTGAAAGCGGTGCTGACAGACCCAACACGCCTTAAACTCTACCACTTCGGGCGGTTCGATCTGGCATCAATTCAGGCCTATTTGCATGTGATGGCAGAACCCGTCTTCTGCACGAAAATCGCATCACGTCTGGTGCGAACCTATACCGACCGGCACGGGTTGAAGGATCTGGTTCGTGAACTTTTGGGTGTCGAGATTTCCAAACAACAACAATCTTCGGATTGGGGCGCGGACACATTGTCGGATGCACAGATGGAATATGCCGCCTCTGACGTGCGTTATTTGCACAAAATGATGGTGATCCTCAACACACGATTGGCCCGTGAAGGCCGCACGTCTCTTGCTCAGGCTTGTTTTGACTTCCTGCCTCACCGCGCACGGCTTGATCTCGCGGGTTGGCCGGAAACCGATATATTTGCGCATATGTGATGCTGCATCATGTCTGAACTTGCCGAACAAGAACGCAGCACCCGGCGCATATGGGCCCGCCCACATGGGCGACATGACACCGTCATTCGCTGGACGCGGCGCATACTGCCCGCTGTGATTGGGGCACTGACTGCATTTTTAATCTTTGCCCCACTGGCCAGCCCGAACGGCGATGTCAGCTTTGTTCTGGCAAAAGACACTGTGGCCATCGCCAAAGAACGGATGAAGGTGGTCGCCGCAACCTATCGCGGAGAAGACAGTAAGGGCCGCCCTTTTCAATTGACCGCCGGGTCTGCGGTTCAGGCATCATCTCGTGTGCCCGTGGTATACTTACGCGATTTAGCAGCTAAAATAGAGCTCACCGATGGTCCCGCGGAGCTTTCCGCCAAGAACGGACGGTATGACATGGACCACGAAATTGTGCGGGTCGATGGCCCTTTGGTTTTTTCATCACAGGATGGTTACCGTCTGGAAACACGTGATGTGGTGGTCGGTCTCAAATCACGGCGGATCGCCAGTGGCGGGCCAGTGACTGGAACTTTGCCGCTTGGCACTTTTTCCGCCAA
>JAYUPB010000017.1:0-5802 GCA_043760405.1 Sphingomonadales bacterium | reverse complement strand
TGCGCATGAAGATGTCCTGGGCTGGAACTGTGATCGTGCTGATAGGCAAGGAAACGCACAAAAGGCCATGGGTGGATTGGGAAATCAAGAAGGCACATAAGTTAGGGAAGCGCATCGTAGGTGTCTATACTCACGGTGGAACGAAAGCTGACATCCCACCCGCGTTCGAAAAATACGGAAGTGATTTGAAAAACTGGAACTCTGACAGCCTCATCGATGCAATCGATGGTAAAGGTACTCCTTCGTTTGAGGACCCGGGCGGTAGCACGGCGCGCGAACCGGTTCATGCTGCGCCGACCTCTAGGTGCTGAGCGTTTCATGCCCAGCGTTTACATGTACGTGGTCGCGCGAGATTTTGGCTTCGCCCCGAATCCCTTTCACGGCGTGTGCACGCTCGCAACCTGCAAGCCCAAGATCCGAAAAACTGCCCAAGTCGGCGACTGGGTGGTTGGTATGGGCGGGGCTAAGTTGAAAGCGGTTGGCCGTTGCATTTATGCGATGCAGGTGACCGACACACGCACATTCGATGCGTACTGGGACGATCCAATGTTTCATTCCAAACGCCCAGCCCGAAATGGCACTCGGAAAACGATCATGGGTGACAATATCTACCATCGGTCGGTGGGGGCTACGGCATGGGTCCAGGAAGACTCACATCACAGCCAAGTTGACGGCAGCCCAGAACCATCCAATATCAAGAATGATACCCAGACAAATAGGGTATTGATTTCGCACAGTTTTTACTATTTTGGTGACGAGGCTCCTCTAATTCCGCATCACATTCTTAGCCATCTCGGTTATCGCAACCAGATAGGTCATAGAAAATTCCCGCTTGTAGGAGCTCAGCCCCTGCTGGACTGGATTCATGCCAACTACCGAGGGCGCACGAACAATGTGATCGGTGATCCATATCAGTTCATGGAGAGCGGTGCGCGCTACTCAAAGCGCATGGATAAGATTCTCGATTAGCACGAAAGGTCAGGGCAGGATTATCGGCTACCAATGCACGCCGCATGAAATGTTGAACGATTTGAAAGTCAAGCAATGAAACCCCCATTAAGCGCCTCACACGTCCTTGTGTCCGACTATCAAGAAGAAGTTGCAGAAACTGACCGCTTTCGCACTGAAGAAATGACACCGATCTTGCTCGGACTTTTCGGCGAGGTGGGCAGTGTTATGAGTACTTCGAAAAAACTGCAGCGCGAAAGCAATGCATTCGTTGGCTACCTGCGCGATGTGGAGGAAGAGCTGGGGGATACGCTTTGGTACCTCACAGCCTTGTGCCGTCGGGTCAACATCCCGTTGACTGATTTGTTTGATGAAGTCTTGCAAAGTTCTGGGTTCACGAAAAGCATTGCTGCAAACGCGGAGCCGCTCCACCCGCTGTCACATGTCATCAGCGCGGATCAGATCGCTTCGCTGGACGATGTTCTCCTACGTCTCGGTGGCCACGCTGCGCGCCTTCTTGCGGTCGAGACAGACCGTCAGAATGTTCGGGCTGTCTTGCTTGATTTCACCCGTGCCTATCTGGAGGCTGTTCAGGCATCTGGCGTCTCGTTTGCGGCCGTTTTGCATGGCAACATTGCCAAGGTGCGGGGCCGTTTCCTGAAGCCTGACCCCAAGCACCTGCCCGATTTTGACAAGGAATTTTCTGTAGACGAACAGCTTCCCTGGGAATTCCAGATAGAGGTCACCCAGCGCCCAAATGGCCGCAGCTACCTGCGCTGGAAAGGCGTGTACATCGGTGACCCGCTGACCGACAACATTGCAGACTCGGACGGATACCGTTTCCATGATGTGTTTCATTTTGCCAATGCTGCGATCCTGCACTGGTCCCCGACTTTTCGCGCTCTGATCAAACACAAACGCAAGAGCAACCCCAAGGTGGATGAGGCCCAGGATAGCGGTCGCGCGATTGTCGTGGACGAGGGGGTTTCGGCCTATATCTTCGCTCAAGCTAAATCCTTGAATTTCTTCGAAGGGCAAAAATCCGTCTCTTTCGATCTGTTGAAATTTGTGCGCAACTTTGTTCAGGGGTACGAGGTCGAACAATGCCCCCTAAAACTCTGGGAAGATGCCATTTTGCAAGGGTACAGCGTCTTCCGACAAATTCGCCAACACAACGGCGGTATTGTCATTGGCGACCGCAACGAAAGGACACTGCGCTTCAAGGCGCTGTGATCAGATAAAACAGGGGGAGACGATCATGGGCACTGGGGCCATCCTGCACGCTTTGACTGAGTTGCGATTTGAAAACACGTTCAACCCCTATGTCGACCGATGCCCGGTCCATGACACAGAGGGCGCCCCCGCCATGCGGCGCGATTATCTAACCGTTATGCTTGACCGTGCGGCGGTGAGCGATATCGATGCCATCTGGGTCGGACGCGATCTGGGATATCGCGGAGGCCGACGCACCGGGCTGGCGCTCACCGATGATGTGCATTACGCCGACCACCTGTCGCGCTGGGACCTGTCAGTGCAGCGCCCGACTATTGGCGAACCCGTGGCAGAGCGCACGGCGACCGTAATCTGGGAAATCCTTTCGCGTCTGGACGTGCCCATCTTCATGTGGAATGTCTTTCCCCTTCATCCGCATGACCCAGGTGATCCCTTCACCAACCGTGCGCATAACGCGCGGGAGCGGCGCGCGGGGGTGGATATTCTGATGGCCATCATTCAGGTCCTACAACCCCGCCGGATTGTCGCGTTGGGCAATGATGCCTTTACCGCGCTTGCTGACACTTTCGGGCCAGATCGGTTACACAAGGCGCGCCATCCCAGCTATGGAGGGCAGACTGAGTTTCTTGCTACCATGAAGTCTATGTATGCCAGTCAGATGCGTGCGGATCGGCTCGACCTCTTCAGCCATGCAAATTGCGCAATTTAAGTCTCGAAATAGAGCGATGTCCTCGGAGACATTACAGCGTGTGTTGATGCTCCGAGCGCCAGCAATTTTATGCTGAGGAGCCATTCATTCCTATTTTGTCGCTGTACGGACTGCCGGTTTCCGGAAGCCACTTGTGTGGAGCAAACGGCTGGTTGGGCTGAGATCGTCTACCCGTCCGCGCCATCGGCGAGGTCACTCAGCCCTAGACTGGTAAATATGAGGCCAAGCCTCTGGCCACGACACATCGTCTCAGCTAATCACTATTGCTCGCGGGCGTGCTGACGAAGCAGGAGAGCGAGTTGCTCGAATACCCTACAAAAGCTCTTTTGGAACGCTTTGCTCGCGAAATTCCGCTTAGCGAACAAGTTACCGTGCGGAAAAGGGCTGAGGACAGAAGCCCTGCAGGCGCTACGTTCCTATCACATTCGAGTCAGGACGGTGAGTGGCTGGTAGGTGCCATCCGGGTGCTGGAAGGGCACGGGGCAACCGTGTACGTCGATAAAAAGGATCCGACGCTTCCACCCTACACGAACAAGGAAACCGCAGCGGGCCTGAAGAACCGGATTCACCAGTCTCGCAAATTCGTGTTACTAGCATCTAACAATAGTAAGGACAGTCGGTGGGTTCCCTGGGAGCTAGGAATTGCGGACGAGCACAAGGGGCTTAGGCGCATTGCTATTTTTCCTGCTGTCGACTCAAAGGATGAGACAGCTTGGACTAACTGGGAATATCTTGGTCTTTACGATCGCGTGGTCTGGGGTGACTTGGAAGGCGAAACAGGTAAGGTGTGGATGGTCAAAGACGGGCGGGAGAATACTGCAGTTACGCTTTCAAACTGGCTGGCGAGGACATAAAGTACAACGTTGGAAACGCGCGACCATCCAGGTAACTTCGGATCTGGGGGATGAATTGGAGCGGTGAGGAAATGATCGGAAGCCTCTTCAATCAAGTGCGGCCTGTGCGACGAGATGTGTTCGTCAGTTATCATCACGGTGATGACCAACCCTACTACGACAGCCTTTCCGGGACGATGCATGATCGTTTACAACTGCTCACTGACAACTCGCTAGAGAGGCGCATCGACAGCAGCAACTACGATTACATCATGCGGCGCATCCGTGAAAATCACCTTCATGGCAGCTCCTGCACCATCGTGCTCTGCGGCGCGAATACGTGGCGACGCAAGTACGTTGATTGGGAGATTCAGGCGTCATTGACTCAACAGATGGGATTGGTCGGCATTTGGCTTCCAACACTGCCGCTGCTACCCCACAACTGCACAGAGAAGCCATCGCGCCTTCAGGACAATATCGATAGCGGATATGCCGTTTGGATTTCGTGGAGCGACATCGTGGCCAATCTGACGGCACTTCCTGATGCCATAGAGATAGCGAATGCCGCATTCAAAAGGTTGATTGATAATTCTCGGGCTCGAATGGAATTCAATCTATGAGTGCGGAAGTGGGCTCGCATGTTACCCACCGCATACTCGACCTGCTTCGTATCCACGTCGTATGGGCAGACGGATCGGATGAAAGCGCGCGGATTGCCGAGCTCGTGTCAAAGCATTTCGACGGAATAGGTATGGAGCGGGACGGCGTTGCTTACAGGGTGCCGGTCCGATTTGCCAGTACACCGTGGGATAGTTCATCGCCCCTTCCTGCCAATATGGATCTCAACCGTGCAGAACATAACGCGATTGTACTTCTCCACGATGACGTTATGCAGGAGAACTTCGTCGGGTGGGACGGTTACATCCATCGGACAAGGGAGGCGATCGCTGCGCGCCGCCATGTCGACTTCATCATTCCGTTCGGCAGCCCTTCTGGCGATCCGGCGCTACCGTCTGACGCTGCGGCAAAGGTTCAGTACGCGTACCGTAAGGCTTGGGCCCGCGCGGGGATGTCAGCCCCGGCCCGAGATAGTCGGCTGCTCCTACACACGATCTACCAGATTCGGCGCCAGCTGGCTCTCATGGGAGGCGGAGACGGGCAGGAGAGGATCTTCGTCAGCCATGCGAAAGCGGATGGCGATGCTACCGCCTCCGCGGTCGTTGCTTTCGTGAACGACAAAAATCAGGACGTCTCGCTACATACTTTTTACGACGCGAAGGAGCTAAATCCCGGAGAGGATTTTAGCAGCCGCTTCGAGGAGGAGATCGGTGCAGGCACGCTTCTCGCAATCGTTTCTGACGCTTACGACTCGAGACCTTGGTGTGTTTTCGAGCTCACCACAGCAAAGCGAAAGCGGCGGCCGATTGTGCTCGCCGATGTTGGTCAAAGGCGAACCAGCCGCACCTATCCTTATGGCGCTAATCTCCCCAAGGTCCGGATCTCTCCAACGTCCGGAAGCACAGAGTGGATCGAGCCACTATTGGTTGAAGTTTTGTCAGAGGGGTTGCGCTGTGACCTGTTCGAGAGGCAAGCCGCTCGTGTGATCGGCGATCCCGACAAAGCGCTGTTGCTGCCCCGCCCACCGGAGCTATTCGACGTGGTAGATGCGGAGAAGCTGCCTGAGATCATCGTGTATCCCGATCCACCTTTGGGTGAGATCGAGGAAAGTCTATTGGTCAAGGCTCTCAAGGCGCTGTCGCCCTTAACACGCCTGGCTACGCTGGGGGAGCTATCATGACGGGACTCAAGGGTAAGTCGGTCGCACTTTCGGTCAGCGATGCCCCTGACCGAGCCCGCCTTGGCTTGCCTTCGCGTGAGGTCGATCGTGCACTATTCTCGATCTGCACCGTGTTGGTCCGCTCCGGCGCAAAGATAGTATACGCAGGCAATCTCGATCCCAAGGGACTGACCTTCAGCATGTTTAGCAGGCCGCTGAAATAGTTTCAGAAGCGGAACGGCTTCCTTCCCCTTGGTGCCGGGTTGCCTGATCGTCATGCTTGTCGGCGGGTCCGCTGCTCG
>JAYUPB010000016.1:0-46770 GCA_043760405.1 Sphingomonadales bacterium | reverse complement strand
TAGCATCTTGGTTATTTCGTTCGTCCAGTGCGCTAAGGTTGCCATGTTCGTCCCAATACAAGGCCATAACGCCATCTTTATTGAGGGTAAAAAAAGGGCACTGGCTGCCAACATCGGCGCTGCATTTATCCTGTGCAGTTTTTTGAGCGTCGGCGGCGGTCGAATGTCCTGAACTTACCCAGGCTGTACGGCCCCATCGGGCGTTTTCGGTAGCGGTCATGACAACGGCACCCCAGCGGCCTTTTACCCCACGGCTATTTGGGCGATAACGCTTTAATTCATCAAAGCCAGGTACGTCGGTGTACTCGACCCACGGTTTAGCGGTAAAAATATTAAATACTGCGCATGGAGATACCGAAGCACATCCGTCGACCAGCGTTTTTTTGGCTTTGTCAGGCGTTTCACCCCAGGTACCGTATATGAAACCACGCCGATCGCGACCAATGGCGACCGAGCTGTTTACCCCTTGGCCAATTAAAGAACAGCCCTCACCCATCACTTTGTGGCAATCGGAAAGCACAGCTTTGTCCGATGCCGCCTGACCACCCTGGCTTTCACGTACATTCCAGATTGCCCAGACATCGTTGGCGTCAGGATGCGACGCAACCGCAAGATAGACGTCAACCGCCTCTTTAGGACGAGGGGCCTGTGGCTGACCTGTTGGATCCCCATAACGGCAGCCGAAACCTTCGTGAATCATTCCGGGTGGGCAACCGTTGCTCGCAAACTGAGCAAATAGCGGACCGCCCGGCATGATCATTGCAAGCGTGAGGCATGATCTTGTAAAAAACTGCACCGTAAATCTGCTTAGCTGCACCCAATGTCGAAATCGAACACACGGTATCCGGGTAATTGGCCGCCTTCTTTCAGGAACAATTTGCGGTAACATTGGATGGTGCGGGTTTCCGAGCGATATTCCGTTCTTTGACCCATTGGCACTATCCCTCCCATTCCATTGGTCCCCATGATATCGACCTGATACGGCACCTGGATGGTTTCGGTATCTGACCAATAATAGTTCAGTTGCCTGACGCCGGGGGTTGTTGTGATCAAGCCCTGCGGGATACCCCATCTTTCGATAACGCGTTCTTCTGAATTTCCAGCAACACCCTGCATTTCACGGAAAAACTTATCGCCGATTCGGCCAAGTTTCGCGTCGATTTTATTCTGCATTATGATTTCGTCTTCGACCCTTTTCTTTGCATCAAGAAGTGTCGTTTTGATTTTACCTTGCATTTCAGCAAGCTTGGCAGCTGCTGCTGCCTTTTCTGCGGGTGTGCCGTCATAATAAGCGGGTTGGACAGCATTGGTCCACCGGGTGTTCCAGACCAGGTCGACTACCTCCGTCGGGGTGAAATAATTCGCTTCGCCAAGATATTCCATCCCAAGCGATGCGAAACTGACGGCGGGCTCTTTCTCTTTGCTTTTTTTGCGCTTGGGCATCGGCGCATCGCCTTCCCCCCAAATTTGTTTCGCAGACCGCCATTTTTGCCAACCGCAGGCAATCATCTCAGCTTTGCCCATCCAGTTATCAGGCACCCTCATCCAATCAGGTGAGCCGCCCACTTCTTGTTTACCAGCGCGGTCATAACTTCTCGCATCCGGAATGCTGACCAAACCCTCCTGACATTTGAATTCTACATTATAACTGATGAAGTTCGTGCCACCGGCTTTTTCAAAAATCTGATAAACGAGAACCGTGCGAATGGTATTGGCTTGTAAGTTGGCCAACGCATTGGGGCTAGATACATCGAAGCCATCTGCAAGCCGCTTTGATATCCCGCTATCTTCAGCCGAAATTACGTAAATGCTGCGGTTCGGTGAGGGATCGGGTTCGGCCCCAATGATCATCCATTTGGCGGCCGACGTCGGAACCGCGACTGTTGCCAGCAATGCCGCAGACAGTGCGCTGCCAAAACGAAGCATTGATCTTTTCGTCATTATTTCGCTCCTGCTGATGGCGTGCTGGCAAGGCACTTCTTCATCGCGGCGCGCGCGGTATGCCCGCCCTTCCATTTCATCGAAAACACCTGCTTTTTGTCCATGACAATCGTCACATGCTCAACATCGAGCATTCCATCCATCGCGGACTCGATGCTAAGCATGCCAATGAACAGGGACCCCATTTCTTTGTGCACAGGATCGGGCGCATGAATAGCTTGCGTCGTTTGCGCCACGCCATCACCACCAGTAATGGTCAGCTTCTTGCGCGTCTCTTTCTTTATCCCGGGGATTGTCGGGCCATTAAATACAAAAAAAGTATCCTTGGGATTAGTTCCGCCACCATGAAGTGCAGCAAAATAAGCAGGGGTTACATATGTAATCGCGCAAAAACCACCGGTCGCACGGCTATCGTCCAAGCTCCAATATCCCTCGGGGCTTTTGAACACTTTGTTGATTCCGGCTTGTTCGGCATTGCTCGTGCCCGAACCACTTCGGGAGTTTTTCTCGAGATATTTGTCCAGCGTCGACTGCGCTTGCACTGGTCCGGAAGCCAAAGCCAGTCCCAAACTCACCAACAAAATCGACCGCATTTTCATGACACACCTTTAAATTACGCATACGATACAATGATATAGAATTCGATTGTCGCAAATCTCCGCTCAATACAAGGCTTCAGCTGTACTAGTACGATATCTGACGTTTGGCCGTTTTGTTCAGGCTGAGGATGGCATCCTTTTTAGCCCCGCATTTCCAAACAAAACGCCCGCCGGAATTTCATCCGACGGGCGCCTTTTTCCTCCCCAGGAAAATGATGGGCTGGTTTAGCCGAACTGGTTCATCGTGTTATGCGCGCCGCCAGCTTTAAGGGCGGCCTCACCGGCGAAATATTCTTTGTGATCATCGCCAATATCGGACCCTGACATATTCTGATGCTTCACGCACGCGATGCCCTGACGAATTTCCTGACGCTGTACGCCCAGAACATAACCGAGCATCCCCGCCGCGCCGAAATATTCCTTCGCCAGATTGTCCGTCGAAAGGGCTGCGGTGTGATAAGTGGGCAGGGTAATCAGGTGATGGAAAATGCCCGCCCGCTTTGCGCCGTCGGCCTGAAAAGTGCGGATCATTTTATCGGCCTGCACTCCCAACTCGGTTGCGTCATAATCGGCGCTCATCAAACCGGCACGGTCATAGGCAGCAACGTCAAGCCCTTCGGCCTTCATCGCATCATACACTTGCTGACGGAAATTGAGCGTCCAGTTGAACGAGGGTGAATTATTATAGACCAGTTTCGCTGTGGGATAGACTTCGCGAATACGGTCCATCATCCCGGCAATTTGTTCCACATGGGGTTTTTCGGTTTCAATCCACAACAAATCGGCGCCGTTTTGAAGCGAGGTGATGCTGTCGAGGACGCAGCGGTCTTCTCCGGTGCCGGCGCGGAATTGATAGAGGTTGGAGGGCAGGCGCTTGGGCCGCATCATTTTTCCGTCGCGGTTGATGATGACGTCGCCGTTGCGCGCTGTAGAAGGATCAATTTCTTCGCAATCCAAGAAGCTGTTATATTGGTCACCAAGATCGCCGGGCGTGTTGCTGACCGCGATTTGCTTGGTCAGTCCAGCGCCGAGCGAGTCAGTGCGGGTGACGATGATGCCGTCTTCAACGCCCAGTTCAAGGAAGGCATAGCGGCAGGCACGAATTTTCGCGATGAAATCTTCATGCGGAACGGTGACTTTCCCGTCTTGATGGCCGCACTGTTTTTCATCACTCACCTGATTTTCAATCTGGAGCGCACACGCCCCGGCTTCGATCATCTTCTTGGCGAGCAGGTATGTCGCTTCCGCATTGCCGAACCCTGCATCAATATCAGCAATGATTGGAACAACATGGGTTTGGTAATTTTCGACACTGTCGAGAAGTGCTTTTTCCTTGGTCGCATCTCCGGCCGCACGGGCGGCATCGATGTCGCGAAAGAGCAGGCTCAGTTCGCGGGCATCGGCCTGCCGCAGGAAAGTATAAAGCTCTTCAATCAACGCAGGGACGCTGGTTTTTTCGTGCATCGACTGATCGGGCAGGGGGCCAAAATCCGAACGCAGAGCGGCAACCATCCAACCGGAAAGGTAGAGATATTTGCGCTTGGTCGTGCCGAAATGCTTCTTGATTGAAATCATTTTCTGCTGCGCAATGAACCCGTGCCAGCAGCCCAGTGACTGGGTGTAGTTCGACGCATCAGCATCATAGGCGGCCATATCTTCACGCATGATTTTCGCGGTGTAGCGCGCAATATCAAGCCCGGTCTGGAAGCGGTTCTGCATCCGCATCCGCGCAACCGATTCAGCATCGATGCCGGTCCAGGCGCCGTTCTTGCTTTGCGTCAGTGCGTTGATTTGGGTGATGTGATCTTGATATGACATGGGTCAGTCCTTGAAATTTTTGCGAAAGGTCGTTGCCCTTCAAACATCCTCTTTGGATGTCGAATAGGCGTGTTATTGCCACCCTGGCCATAAAAAATGACAAGAAAACGTGTCGATATGTCTAATATTCTTGTAATTACTTTGTAATGTTGTAACTTTTTTACAAATGACTGAACAAAAGATTTTTGCTGGACATCATATCCGTCGCTTACGCCGTGGGGCTGGACAAACACAGGCGGCGATGGCGCAAACGCTGGACATTTCGCCCAGCTATCTCAACCTGATTGAGCGCAATCAACGCCCGCTGACGGCGGCGCTGTTGCTGCGCCTTGCCGATCAATTTGATTTTGACCCACGCGTGTTGATGACAACAGAGCCCGGCGGCGGGGCAGAGGCGGTGCGCCACCGGCTGGCCGATCCAATCTTTGCCGATCTGGACATCAGCCGTGACGATGTGGCGGCGTGGCTGGCCGCTGCTCCAGTGAGTGTAGAGGCCTTTGTCCGCGCTTATGACCGGATGGGGGCGACCGGTGCAGGGCCAGAGGCGGGGAGTGATGCAGTCACAGCCGCGCGGCGGGAAATTGAGCGGTGGCGCAATCATTTTGGTGATCTGGACAGTGCGGCGGAACAATTGGCCGATGATCTGCGGCTCGGCACGGGTGATCTTTACGGCGCAATGTCAGAACGACTGCGCGTCAAACATCAACTGTCGATCCGTATCTTGCCGGTTGATGTCATGCCTGACCGGTTGCGGCGGTTGGACCTGCATGCGCGGCAATTACAGCTATCTGAATTGCTCGATCCCGCGTCACGGGCGTTCGGCCTGGCCTATCAACTGGCGCAGTTGGAGGCGAAGGATGAGATTGAGGCGCTGGTGCGCGGCGCGGCGTTTACTGAACGGGCCGCAGAACGCTTTTACAGACGACATTTGACCAGTTATTTCGCTGCTGCGCTGATGATGCCTTATGCGCGCTTCCTGCGTGCGTGTGAGGCAACGGGATATGACATTGAATTGCTGCAACGCCGGTTCGGGGCAGGGTTTGAACAGGTTGCGCACCGGCTGACCACGTTGCAACGCGTTGGTGCGCGTGGGTTGCCTTTTTTCATGGTGCGGATCGACCGCGCGGGCCAGGTTTCAAAACGCTTTGTCGGCGCGAGCGGCGCGGCACTCGCGGCAGCTGATGGGCGTTGTCCGCTCTGGCGCTTGCATGAGGCATTCGGCACCGCAGGGCGTTTGATCACCCAATTGGTCGCGTTAGAAGATGACAGCCATTGGTTCACTTTCGCCCGTACCGTGCAACCACAGGGCGGTCGGATTGGCGGCGTCCGCGCTGAATTCGCCGTTGGGCTGGGGGTGGCAGCCGAATTGGCAACGGAGATTGCCGCCGCGCGGGGCGTGGACTTGACCAGCGGCGACAGCATCGGTCTTGGCTGTTCGGCCTGCACGCGCCCAGATTGCCCCCAACGCGGCGCACCGCCCACCGGACGCACGCTCATTTTCAACGAACGCGAACGCGGGGTCGCGCCGTTCAGCTTTGCGGGGGATTAGGGGTCAGGTCCTGACCCTAAATTTAATTTGGCACTTCAAGTTCAGGAAAGCAGCTTTTATCACGAAACGCACCGAGCGTTTTAGCAAGCTTTGTCGCGCGCACTTCCAGGGTTAGTCGGGGTGTTTGAAGGCGGATGATTTTTGCGTACTTCAGCCCCTCCAATTGATCGGCACGGATGGCAAGGGTTTCCATGCGCCCTTCCTTTGGAAACACTTTGATGTCGTCGAGGAGCACGCCCTTATCATTTAGAAGCAACAATTTTCCCTCCAAACCAAGGCGGTAATCTATGCCTTCGACAAAGATACGTTCTGCACCTTCTGTGGTATTTATTGCAGACCCCGGTCCAGAAAAACCGACCCAGAGCCTCAAGATGCTGTTTGGGCCTTTGCCGGTGCAACCGACCTTCATGAGCGGTGCCGCACCTGCCAGAAACGCAAAGGGGTCATACCCTTTCCGCACTTGCGGAACATCAATGGATATGGAGGCTTCGCTGTCTCCGTTCGCCTCCCATATACTGTTATGGTCGACGATCTTGAGCAGTTGAAGCGGGCGTGTCGCTGTGGCTGGGGCCACACAAATCAGGGCTGTCACCAGCAATTTCAACGCTGGATATTGTGTGGGCTTCATTCAATAAGTCCTCATGCGCTTGTCTGCGCGCATTATCGAAAAGCCACCCATTTTCCATCTTTCCGTGAGTAAAGCGCGGCGGAAACGGCTCTATTCGCGTCATCATATTTCAATTTAACAAAGTCTTTCAATTCTGCGCGCGCGTCAGCGGTTTTGGGCCCGGAAATGATAATGAGATCGTCTGACGGAATGGCAACGATGAGGTTCCCACCCAACGCAACATCCAATTTATCCCACCCATCCGCTAGAAAAAGACTGGCGATATAATCAATGCTGGGGCTGGTGATGACACCTTCATTGACATCAGAATATTCTGGTATGGGGGGCAGTGCCGCCAGCACCTGTTTGCGGGCCAAAGCGATTGCTTGATCGGTTGACAGTCCAAGCGCGGCGATATGATTGCTGTCCATAACTTTGCTGGTTGTCGGTTGATCGGAAACCAATACAAATTCTAATCCGCTGGCGTCGAGCACGGAGACAATCGATATTTTATCCTTATTGCCCTGTTGCAATATTGCGTTGCGCTGTGCGGTATATCCAGCACTTCTGACGACAAGACGCAAGCTGGCGCGCATTTCTTCAACGTTGATTTTGATCGAGACGGGAGCGTTTTCTGCAAATGCGGGTGTGGTGATGCCGACAGTAGACAGGGCGACCATTAAGCATTGCGTCAGTGATGTTGTGACGGAAGAAATTCCCATTTTACTTTACAAGGCCTTTGCCGGGCACCCAGCGCAGGTCGCATTTACTAATCTGTCCTGGCAGGACGCGTTTCAAAATGGCGATGTCAGCAGCTGTCCCTTTTATGGCGGGGATAGGAAAGGCTTGGCGCATCATATTCACGCCCATCACCCCAACATTCACCTGTTTGCCATCGACCATTTTTGCAGGCCTTGGTTGAACAGAATAAATGCGCGCATCGTGGCTTCGGCGATAGGCGTTATATGTTGGGTTTTTAAGGACAAGTGTGTCGCCCGCAATTGCTTCTCCAGTTGGAACCAGGCCATCATAAAAAAGCCACGTCCCCGCTTTGCCGTTAATCAAAAGGCTGACACTATTCAGTCCAGCCCCGTCAACAGTCGCGCTTTCATCGGGATTGAGAATGACTGTGGAGTAACGACCGCATATTCTTTTGACTGGGTTTCCGGTCGTCGCCAATGCTGATGAACTGATTGACGAGAACGAGGTCGCAATCAAACCAACAGCGAACAGATACTTTTTGGACACAGTTACTCATCCTTCTCAAACGGTATTGCGAGAAGTTAGACGCCCCTGCATCGCAACTCAACGCAAGATATATACTAGGGCAAAAGGACGCGCCTAGAGCAATGCGCGCGTTATGGCCGTTTGCCAGGATGCATAGGCTTTGGCGCGGGCGAGTTCATCACCTGTGGGGGTGTATCGCGCGGCTGCGGCCCACCGCGCGGCGCAATCGGCCTTGTCTGCGAAAACCCCGGTGGTCAACCCGGCGAGGCACGCCGCACCAAGTGCGGTTGTTTCATGGCTTTCGGGGCGTTCAACCGGTGCCCCCAAAGTGTCGGCCAGAAACTGCGCAAACCAGCCATTTTGTGACATGCCGCCGTCGATACGAATTGTGGCGGGGGTCGGGGCGCCGTCCCTTGCCATCGCTTCGGTCAGGTCGCGGGTTTGGAACGCAATTGCTTCCAACGTTGCACGTACAAGATCGGCGGCGGTGGTATCAAGCGTCATGCCAGTGATCATACCGCGGGCTTCTGGCCGCCAATAGGGCGCGCCCAGACCCACAAAGGCTGGTACCATAACCACACCGTGATCGGGATGTGCCGCGCGCGCCATGCTTTCAGATTCTTCAGATGCATCCAGCAGCCCGATTTTATCGCGCAGCCATTTGACCGCCGCGCCCGCGACGAAAATGGACCCTTCCAACGCATAGGCTGTGTCTTCGCCGATGCGGTAGGCAGGCGTAGTCAGCAACCGATTGGTCGATGCCACCGCCTTATCGCCCATATTCATCAGCATGAAGCAGCCCGTGCCATAGGTTGATTTGACCATGCCGGGCGTAAAGCATGCCTGGCCGATCAGTGCGGATTGTTGATCCCCAGCCATGCCAGCAACCGGAATGGCACGCCCGAACAAGCTTGGGCTGGTTTCGCCAAAGATATGCGTGTTGGCATGAACCTTTGGCAGGCAGGACGCCGGAATGTCGAACAGGCGGAGCAAATCTTCATCCCACGCCATGTCATGGATATTGAACAGCATTGTGCGTCCAGCGTTGGTGACGTCGGTCGCGTGAACTGTGCCGCCGGTCAACCGCCAGAGCAAGAAGCTGTCAACCGTTCCCGCTGCCAGTTCACCCTTGTCAGCGCGCGCGCGCGCGCCCGGAACAGTATCGAGCAAATATTTGAGCTTGGTCGCGCTGAAATAGGGATCGAGCAGCAAGCCGGTTTTGGCCTGAACCACGGGTTCTAACGCATCTGCTTTGAGCGCTGCACAATAGTCAGCAGTGCGCCGGTCCTGCCAGACAATGGCATTATGCAGGGGCTTTCCGGTCGCGCGGTCCCACAGCAAGATGGTTTCACGTTGGTTGGTAATGCCAATCGCAGTGACGCCGTCGGTCACACAAGCGCGCGCGGTTTCCAGCGTGGTCGCCCAGATCGCCTCCGCATCATGTTCTACCCAGCCGTTCTGTGGATAAATCTGTGGAAATTCCTGTTGAGCGATCTGCAATACACGGCCCGACGTATCAAAACGAATTGCGCGGGATGATGTGGTGCCTTGGTCAATGGCGAGCAGCATTGCGCCTATCCTCCAGATATTTGGTCAATTTGGTCAAAGTTGGTTTGGCAGTAACGAGACCGATTTTTGTGCGGCGCCACAGAATGTCCTCTGCTGTTTGTGCCCATTCTTGGGTAACCAGCCAATCAACCTCAAGCGCAGTCAGGCCACCCCCGAAATCAACGCCCATTGCTTTGGCAGAGTTTATGCCTGCCAGCATGTCATTAAGCATCGTGCCATAAGCGCGTGCCATGCGGTCGGCGCGTTCTGCCCCAAGAAAGGGCCAGCGGCTGGCTGTGATTTTGACGAAACGGTCAAAGGATGTCGGGAATTGCCCGCCGGGAAAATGGCGCGCGCGGGTGGCTGGCGTCGTCGGACGGCCCAAAGCCACCCCCATTTTGCTGATCGCTTCTTCGGCCAAATGACGTGCCGTTGTTATTTTTCCGCCAAATATCGCAAGAACCGGCGCATTTTCGATGTTGAGTTCCAGCACATAATCGCGCGTCGCGGTGCGGGCATCAACTGCGCCATCTTCAAACAAAGGTCTGACACCGGCCCAGTCATAGATGATGTCAGCCTTGCTTGATTGGCGAACAAAGGACAGGTTAGCGGCGTCGATAAGGTAGTTCGTCTCCTCTGCGCTGATCGCGGGATTTTCGGGGGTGTCGACTTTTTCCTCGGTCGTGCCGATCATGGTGGTGTCGTGTGTCCACGGTACGGTAAACACAATCCGGCGATCTTCTTGTTGCAGCATATAGGCATGTTCGCCTGCATAAAGGCGGGGCACGACAATATGGCTGCCTTTGACAAGGCGGATAGAATTACGCGCGGCCATGCCGGTTTTAGTTTCAACGTCCAACACCCAAGGGCCAGCGGCGTTGATCACGGCCTTTGCCATCACTGTCGTCCCGTCGGACAGGGTTGCAACCCAATCATTACGGTTGCGCTTGGTAGAAACCAATGCCGTTCGTGTGCGGATGACGGCGCCCGCTTTTGCAGCGTCAACTGCGTTCAACACTGTCAGGCGGGCATCATCAACGCTGCAATCGGAATAGACAAACCCGCTTCCGGGACGTTTAAGGGGTAATTGGAATAAGGCATCAGAGCGTTTCAAACGCCGTGACCGCGCAAGATTTCCTGAACCCGCAAGCAGATCATAAAGATACAGCCCCGCACGCACCAAAAACCAAGGACGCGGCGAATTTTCCTGCGGCAGGACGAATGATTTGGGATGGATGAGATGCGGTGCCATCGCCATCAGCAGCTTGCGTTCTTGCAGCGCTTCTCGCACCATTTTGAATTCATACGTCTCCAAATAACGCAACCCGCCGTGGATCAGCTTGGTTGACGCCGATGATGTGTGGTTCGCAAGGTCATCTTTTTCGACGAGCAAAACCGACCAACCATTAAGTGCGGCCTCGCGGGCGATAGCGCAGCCATTAATGCCGCCGCCGATGATAAGGAGATCATATGTCATAGAAATAACGCTTTAACGGTTGGCGTCGTCTCGCCAAGCCCCTAACGATCCTTTATGGCCAAAACACTCCCTGCTGGACTTCCCACCCGCAAACAAATTCTGGATTTTATCACCAGTTCTCCCACGCCTGCTGGCAAGCGCGAGATTTCGCGTGCGTTTGCGATTAAGGGGAATGAGAAAATTGCGCTCAAATCCCTTCTAAAAGATATGGCGGATGAAGGCTTGATTGACGCCGCGCCGGGCCGCGCGTTCCATAAAATGGGCGGGGTGCCAAAAGTAACTGTGCTGCGCATCGTCGATAGTGACGGCGATAATGTGTTTGCTGTTCCTGAAAATTGGCAGGCAGAAGGCAAGCCGCCGCCGCGTCTGCGGGTGATCGAGCGGAGCAAACGGTCTGCCCTTGGCATTGGCGACCGGATTCTCGCCCGCACTGAAGAACGCGGCGCGGGTCAAGTCGCGCATGTGATGAAGAAACTGGCGCGCGGAGAGGAGATGATACTCGGCGTGGTTCAGCAGGACGGTGACAGGTGGTGGTTGCGTGCGGTCGATAAAAAAGAACGCCGCGACATGATTATTTCCGATCTGGGTGAAGCAGGGGCGGGTGATTTGGTGCTTGCCGAAAAAATAGGACGTGCGCCCCGTATTACGGCGAAAGTTATGGAAGTATTGGGCGATCCGTTCGCGCCCCGCTCTTTCAGCCTGATCGCAATCCACAAATTCGGCATGCCGCACGTCTTTTCTGCAGAACTGCTGGTGGAGGCCGAACAAATGGCGGCAAACCAACTGGGTGACCGTGAAGATTTGCGCGCATTGCCGATCATCGCGATTGATCCGGTTGATGCACGTGATTTTGATGATGCTGTCTGGGCCAGTGCGCGTGACGATGGCGGGTTTGACGCCATTGTCGCGATTGCCGATGTTTCCTTTTATGTCCGTCCCGGATCTGCATTGGATAAAGAGGCGCGCAAACGCGGGAACAGTGTTTATTTCCCCGACCGTGTCGTACCGATGTTGCCAGAACAACTCTCCGCCGATGTCTGCTCGCTGCGCGCGGGAGAGGATCGTGCGGCCTTGGCGTGTCATATGCATGTTGATGACCGTGGCCAAGTGAAGTCGTGGCGCTTTTCGCGCGCGGTGATCCGTGTCGCAGCCAATATCCCGTATGAAGACGCGCAGGCCGCGATTGACGGGGAGAAGGAAAGCGATCTTCTCGACACGGCACTCAAGCCATTATGGGCATGTTGGGCGTTGCTGGTAAAAGCGCGCGACCACCGCAATCCGCTAGACCTTGATCTTCCAGAGCGCCGGGTTGTTCTGGACGAGGACGGAAAAATCCTCTCGGTAGCGCCGCGTCCTCGGCTGGACGCGCACCGTTTGATCGAAGATTTCATGATTGCAGCCAATGTCGCGGCGGCAAAGGCATTGGAGGAACGCAAGGCGCCAGTGATGTACCGCGTCCATGAACCGCCCGCGCGCGAAAAACTGGTCGCGCTTAAGGAGTTTCTGGAAACATTCGACCTGTCTTTGGCGCTGGGACAGGTCATCCGTCCTGCAACCTTTAACCAGATTATCAGCAAGCTGGGTGACGCGGACTATAAACATGAGGTTATGGAAATGATCCTGCGGTCCCAAACGCGGGCGTTTTATACGCCGCAAAATGGCGGACATTTCGGATTGGCGCTGGGATCCTATGCGCATTTCACGTCGCCCATCCGCCGCTATGCCGATTTACTGGTCCACCGGTCTTTGGTGGGATCTTATGGGCTTGATCCTCAAAGTGCGGATACGGGGCTTTCTGAAACCGATACTGCGCGGATGGATGTGATTGGCGAAGCCATTTCTGCCTGCGAACGCCGCGCGATGGAAGCAGAACGGGAAACCGTTGACCGCTATGTCGCAGCGTTCCTATCGACCCGTGTTGGCGAATTGATCGACACACGGATCACCGGCGTGACCAATTTCGGATTCTTCGCCACGGTCGAAGGTTTGGGCGGCGATGGGCTTGTTCCTGTTTCGACGCTGGGGATTGAACGGTTCCGTTTTGATGAAATTCACAAGACACTGACGGGTGAGGATACGGGTGAAGCCTATCATGTTGGTCAGCGCCTGCCCTTGCGCTTGGTAGAGGCCAATCCCATGTCAGGGGCACTGCGTTTTGAACTTCCCGAGGGAGCCAATCACTTGCCTATGCGCCATGATAATAAAGACCGCGGCAAGCGCCAGATCATGGGCAAACGCGGGCGGCCTGCCAATATTCGGCACAAGGGACGTCGTAAGTAGGTGCGGCCTGATCTTCGGCATTTGGCGCTGGGGCGGTTGATGTATGAAACACCCATGTCGGCCATTGATGATGTTCGTTTTGAACGGATCATTCGCGGTTTTGCGGGCCATTATGAAATCACAAGCCACAACGGCAGCGTTTTCAGTTTTGGACGCGGAGAGGGATATCACCGCTTTGAACGCTTTGACGCCTTTGGCTATGTTGACGGTGGTATGGTCGAACGGATCAGTACACAAGGATCAAACGAAAGTGAATTTGAAGGGGGTGTTGTGATGATGCCGCCGCGTTTTTCGGCGCTTCGTTTTACCCTTGATATGCGGGTAATCATGACGTTCTGGGCCTTCGCCTTGTTTTGCGGCTGGGCGTTGTTGCGCGGGGATATAATGTTCTGGGTTATTGGGTTTTTGGGCGTTTACGCTGTACATGTAGCACTGGTTGCCGCCAGTCTCCGCCGGAAACTGGCTTTGTGGCTGGCACGCGAAAGCTGGAATTAATCCTCCATTGCGAACGTCAGACCGGCATGAGCCTCCAGCCGTTTGAGCAAAGGTGCGGCCATAAGTCCGCCCGCAGTTACAATGCCGCCGGGCGCATCGAGTTCCAACAGCGTTAATGCGCTTTCGGCGATCATCTTGCTGGTGGAACCGTAACCCGGGTCACGATCGCCCTTGACGGAGGCGCGGATGTTCGTGTCATCGGGATATTCGCCGATGAACAATACATCGTAAAATCCGTTTTCGCGCTCTTCCTTACTAGGGCCTTCGCCCGGCTTCAATTTGGATTCACCAAACGGATTGGCCTTCGCAATCGCTTCTGCCATCGCTTTTCCAGCCTCGCCAATCGTCGTTACCATCATTTCGTCATAGACAAAATCAGCGCCGAATTGATGACCAAGCAAAGCGTTGGTGCGGTGGACATTTTTTGTGTTGATTGGGGCCATGATAAAGGGGGCGGTCCATGTGCCCGTTGCGCGGTCATATTCTGGGACCAGGCCACTGGGCTGTGATGGCCCCTCAAACCCCGGGGTCAACGCAAAAGAACTTTTAAGAAGGCCGATAATGCGTGGGTCCTTTGCTGCCGCTTTCATCGTCGCGGTCAGGCTTGCAACAGTGCCGCCAGATGCGCCACCCTGCATTTTACGCACGCGGCCTTTAACGCGCGGCGCGGGCTTGCCGTGGCGCTTGATGGCTTCCTGCTGAAGGAACCAGACGCCAAGATCGAAGGGAATTGAATCAAACCCACATGAAAACACAATCCGCGCGCCAGTTTCCTTGGCCTTTTCATCATGCGCATCAATCATGTGGCGCATCCATGCGGGTTCTCCGCACAGATCAACATAATCGGTGCCGGTTGCTGCACAGATTTCAACCAATTCATTCCCATAGAGCTGATAGGGGCCAACCGTTGTCAGGACGACGCGGGTACGGTTGCACATGGCTGTCAGGCTTTCAGGTGCGCTGGCATCAGCTTCGACCAATGGTGTATCTTTTGGTGCGCCAATCAAATCGCGGACTTCGGCAAGCTTGGCGGCGTTGCGGCCGGCCATAGCCCAGTTTTTGATCCCACGCGCGGTCAGATATTCCGCCACCAACCGGCCCGTAAATCCACTGGCGCCGTACACGATAATATCAAATTCTGCGGATTTTTTGGCCATAGTCAGTTCCTTATTTAACAACGCCGTAAAAGCTTAGAACGCCGCCAACATTTGGCGCGATGGGTTTGGCAAAGCTCCAGCGGACATTGGTAACATCGGCAGGAATGGCAAGGCGTATCGATTTGTCCGCCTTGGTGACTTTGAGTGTTGCAAGCGAACCAAATGTTTTTCCGCCATCAACAGACACAGTCGCCCAGCCACTATTGTCACCAAAACCAGTGAAATCTAGAGACTTATTGACGGGATTGTTGATCACAAAACTGGTTACAGGTTTTGCAGACATGTTCTTGTACGTCACCCAGATTACCAAAGGTGTGCCAGGGATCACAGACGTAGGATCAACCAATATTCGTTTTTTTACGCCCTTTGCATCGGTTACGTCCTTTACCGCCTGAACCGTGCTTGAAATGGTAACGGCATTCGGTGCTGTCTGCGCGAATGCTGGGGTTGCCAACAATAAAACAGTGGCGATGGGGGCTATAATGGTACGCATATCAGACTCCTCAATAACATTTAGATATTGGTTATAACTTGGGCAATGTTACGCCAAGCTGACCCATATATTTTCCAGCGCGGTCGGCATAGCTGGTTTCACAGGGTTCATTGCCTTTCAGAAACAAAAATTGACATGCGCCTTCGTTGGCATAAATTTTTGCCGGCAAAGGTGTGGTGTTTGAAAACTCCAATGTCACATGACCTTCCCAACCCGGTTCAAGCGGGGTGACGTTGACGATAATCCCGCAGCGCGCATAGGTCGATTTGCCGAGGCAGATAACGAGAACATCGCGCGGCACGCGGAAATATTCTACAGTCCGTGCAAGGACAAAACTGTTTGGGGGGATAACGCAAACGTCGGTTTTGCGATCAACAAAACTGTTGGGGTCGAAATTTTTAGGGTCGACCACTGCGCTATCGACATTGGTGAAAATTTTGAAATCATCAGCGACACGTGCGTCATAGCCATAGGAAGACAGGCCATAACTGATGCAACCATCGCGGCGTTGGGCCTCAACAAAGGGTTCTATCATCGCATGTTCGGTCGCCTGTTGGCGGATCCATTTGTCAGACAGTATCGACATTGTTGCTCCTGATTATTGCTATCGCTTTTGGCAGAAACTCATGCCAGCGCAAGGGGTACTAGTACAGCGCACCCATTGGCCCGCAGATATGGTGGTGATAAAGAAATTTATGCAGTGAAAGGGATTTTATGTTTCACAAATCGAGTTCTAGATTTTTGATTTCTCTGTCGGCGATGGGAGTATTTTTTGGTTCTACGCCGGCAATCGCAGTGGGTTCGGGCGTTATTACTTGGGAATCGCAAGCCAAAAGTGCTTGTAAAAGATCTGATTTCAAACAGTTTTTTGAAGCGTTTGTGCGGTCGCCTGAGGTTCAAGCAAAATATTCAGCCAAGAAAATAAGAGTCGTCAAGGACGGTGTCGGCGCAGACAAAACAATGCTGAAATATTCAGATTTTCCGATTGGTATGATCGATTATAATTGGGTGACGGGGCAATCTCTGCGCAATCTTGTCGCAAAGGTGGATGCGCCGTTTGAATATATCACGCTTGAAATGAACCAAGTCGCGGATGGCCGTGCGCGCGTTGATTGGGTGCGGATGGGTTATAAAAATGGCAGCCCCAACGAAGGCGAAGAAAATGACACGACAGGGCCTTACGGTAAACCCGGCTATCTTCTCTTCTATCCAACCAAAACGGGCTGTTGGGAATTGATCCAGGACACACAAGGTGGTGACGCTGATGGTCCCAGCCGCGCTAAGCGTTAAACCAACCCAAGATCAGCTGGGCCAAAGGCGTGGGGCAATAATTCTGAAGTTAAATGGTGCTCCACCAGAGACTGATCAGCGGCGCTGCAATGAACCATGATATCATATCCGCCAATTTGTGCCGCTTCACTGATAATTTGGCGGCAGCGACCACAAGGGCGGACGGGGTCAGAGCCCGTAATCTCACCGTTCTTTAGGACACCGCCGATAACCGCTATTTCGCGGACGTCTTTGAACCGGCCAAGCGCATTGACGTTCGCGAGAGCAACCGTTTCTGCACAAAGTGTCAGGCCGTAACTGGCATTTTCGAAATTACAGCCGGTGACGATGTCGCCATTGGATAACAAGACAGCGGCCCCGACGCCAAATCCTGAATAAGGTGCATAAGCATTAAGTGATACGGCGCGCGCGGCGTCAATTAAGTCATTTGTCATGGTTTCACCACATTCCAATCCACACGGCCTTGCATGCCATTCACACGATTAAAGGAGGATGACTGCCACATCACCCAAGGCCGCGCGCCATATGCGGGTTTCAGGATGATGCCGCGTAACCATAATTGCCGATTAATCGCGCTGCTAATGTCATAATAGGCATCAAATTCTTGGGTCAAATATAGGATGATAGGCTTGTCTGTATGTGCTTCGACCATGGTGATAAATATCTTAAGTTCAACGAGCAAAGCATCACGTGTGGGGCGTCCGGTGCAATTGCCGCCGAATTCCAAATCCACGGCGGCGGGCAGCGCATTCGCATCGCGCGGGACATTGGCGATGAAATTGGTCGCCTGATCCGTTGCCGACCGACACAATGTGAAGAAATGATATGCGCCGCGCCGCACACCGGCCTTGTCCGCAGCAATCCAATGTTCAGCAAAGCGCGGATCATGCATATCCGCGCCCTCGGTTGCTTTGATATAAGCAAAATCAACGCCGTCTGCTGCAACCGTTGGCCAGATAATATCACCGTTGTGGTGCGATACATCTATCCCTTGAACTGGATATGTTTCAATGCTCGGTCGCCAATGGAGCGCATAAAACAGGGCCAGAACAGCGACAAACGCCAAACCCAAAATGGCATAGATCAGGCGTCGCATCATGCTATCCTTTGATATGCAATACGCAGATCAGCGTGAACAGCCGACGTGCCGTATCAAAATCAACCGCAATCTTTCCGTCTAGCCGTTCAACCAGCAATTCAGCGCCTTCATTATGGATACCGCGCCGCGCCATATCGATTGTTTCAATCTGCTGAGCGGTCGAGACTTTGATCGCCTGATAATAGGAATCACAGATGGCGAAATAATCCTTGATCAACCGGCGAAATCGCCCCAATCCCAGCACCACGGATTCAAGCGGGGTTTCATCTTCTCGTGAGAGATCAAGGCCCAAGCGCCCTTCCTCAACCCGCAGCATCAGCCGGTAGGGTCCCGCATAGCCATCACCGTGCACACGTTGCGGCGCAAAATGATTGCCTTCCAATATGTCAAAAATGGCAATGCGCCGTTCTTGTTCAATATCGGCGCTGCGCCACAGGATGGTGTGTTCATCCAGTTTGATGTCCATGATGCGTGGGTCAGCCATACAGTGCGCATATCGGGGAAGTGTGATAGTCTCAACCAACATCGTGCAAAGAAAAGTAATCCACAGGATTTCCACAGGCAATCCACAGTCTTGCTGGCTTGATGCAAGGGACAGAAGAGAGGAAGAGGAGGCATGGTTGACCCTATTCGTCTGATTCCGCCCGCCAATGACACGGCATCGCCCGAACTGCCCCACAATGTGGAGGCAGAAGCGGCTCTGCTCGGCGCGTTGATGATCGACAACCGACTTGCAGAGGATGTTCAGCTGCGGTTGCGCGCCGAACATTTTTATGAACCCGTGCACGGCCGGATCTATGACGCCGCTCTCAAACTGCTTGACCGTAATATGGTGGCAAACCCCGTGACGATGCGGCCCATGTTTGAGGCTGATGAAGCAATGAAGGCCTTAGGCGGGCCGTCTTATCTCGCGCAATTGACTGGAAGCGGGGCTGCACTGATCGGGGCCAGAGATTTTGCCACGCAGATTTATGATTTGGCACTGTTGCGCGAATTGGTCAGCGTCGGTCGCGATATGGCGACGCGCGCGCTCGACACCAGTGAAGCGGTAACACCCAAGGAACAGATTGAAGAAGCTGAAGTCGCTTTGTACCGGGTTGCAGAAGAAGGCGGCGAAACCGGCAGTGTTAAAACATTTGCTCAGGCAACACGGATGGCGGTTGAGCTTGCGGAAAAGGCGCTCAACACTGGTGGCGGGCTTTCTGGTGTGACGACGGGTCTCGATTCGGTTAATGCACGCACCGGCGGCCTTCATCACTCCGATCTGTTGATCCTTGCAGGGCGTCCGGGCATGGGCAAAACCGCATTGGCCACCAATATTGCGTTTAACGCCGCACGGCGCTGGGTTCGTGATGAAGAAGACGGAATTGAACCCGCAAAATCAGTGGGCGCGAAGGTCGCCTTTTTCAGCCTTGAAATGTCGGCGGATCAACTCGCGACACGTATTTTGTCAGAACAATCCGGGATCAGTTCTGAAAATCTGCGGATGGGGAAAATCGGTCAAACTGACTTCCGAAATTTGGCGCGGGCAGCGTCTGATCTTGAAAGTTTGCCGTTGTTTATCGATGACACGCCCGGGCTGACGATTGCAGCACTGCGTACACGGGCGCGGCGGTTGAAACGGCGTCACGGAATTGGGTTGGTCGTGGTTGATTACCTTCAGCTTTTGCAAGGATCCGGCAAGCAAAAAGACGGCAACCGCGTTCAGGAAATTTCAGAAATTTCACGCGGATTAAAAACGTTGGCGAAGGAGCTTCATGTTCCCGTGATAGCCCTTTCACAGCTGAGCCGCGCGGTTGAACAACGCGAAGACAAGCACCCGCAATTGTCCGATTTGCGGGAATCTGGATCAATTGAGCAGGACGCTGACATTGTGTTGTTCGTTTACCGTGAAGAATATTACATCAAGGGGCTTGAACCCAAAACACCTGCAGAAGGCGATGACGCGAAAATTTGGGATGACCATGCCAAGTGGATGGCTGATCTTCACCGGGTTGAGGGGCTATCTGAATTGATCATCGCCAAACAGCGTCACGGCGCAACCGGCAAAGTGCGCTTGCGGTTTGAAGCCAAAATTACGCGGTTCAGTGATTATATTGACGAAAGCCATTTGCCTGAACAGATGAATTAGGGGGATGCCTCAAATATAGCGCCCGCCCTAAAACGCAGGTAAATTTGCGGGGTCATCATCTTCAGCGACAGCGGTGTGAATGCCGCATTCAACCTTGTCCCACCCACGCCAGCGTCCTGAGCGGGGGTCTTCGCCCTTTTGTACCTTCGATGTACACGGTGCGCACCCGATAGAGGGATATCCGTCTGCAACCAAGGGATGGGCTGGCAAAGCGTGCACAGAAACATAGGCCTCCAGATCAGCCTTGGACCAACTGGCCAGTGGATTGACCTTTAACCGTCCTTCCTCAACTTCAAAGCGGGGCAGACCGGTGCGGGTTGATGCTTGGAAGCCTTTGCGACCCGTGAACTGCGCGTCAAAGGGCGCCAGTGCCTTTGACAAGGGGATCACCTTGCGAATTTCGCAGCAGCCATCAGGATCATAGGACCAGCGCAGGCCAGTTTCATCCTTTTTTGAAATCGCATCGACATCCGGCGTGATGTTGCGCACGTCGGTCAATCCCAGCTGTGTTATCAACCGGTCGCGGTACACCAATGTTTCCGGAAAATGCTTACCAGTTTCGAGGAACAGTACCGGCACGGACGGATCAATCTGCGAAATCAAATGCAGTAAAATCGCCGATTCAGCCCCGAATGAAGAAACAATTGCGGTGTCCCCCAGCATGTTTTCGCGCAGCAAAGTACCCAGCATGTCAGCCGTATCAACCCCGCGAAACATGTTGTTCAGACGCACGGCATCAGCCTCTGTGTAGCGCGGTGCCGTGTTGATGCGATCAACGGTGCGCAGGGCAGTTTCAGCCATGACGCAATTTCCATATCGGCACAGCAGTGTCCGCTGCGCCCTGATAAACATATGCGAAGCGGTCCAGGGCTTCGCTGACAACGGTTTCATCCAAGGGCACATCGGGGACGAAACTGTCAAATCCGCAGCGGCGCATATAGACGATTTGGTCAACCAGAACATCACCCTGCGCGCGGAGTTCTCCGGTATAGCCCGCTTCACGCAATATCCGCGCAGAGGAATAACCACGGCCATCGCGGAATTTGGGGAAAGCAATTTCAACCAATGACAGGCGGTCAAGATGGGGGATCAGTGCACGCGCATCTTCACCCGGTTCAATGCGGACGGCGGTAGAGTTGGTTTCACCGACAAAGCTGTCGAGTGCAACAACCGGTGCGGTTGTTGCACTGTCTTGCCGATATCTTAAATTACCCATAAATCGCCTCCTTAAATGGATCGAGACCAACACGGCGGTAGGTATCCAAGAAGCGCTCACCGTCGGTGCGCAGCGCCTTATAAACGTCCGTCGCTTTTTCAACGGCATCAACGACACCGTCTTCGTCAAAGCCCGGACCGATTATTTTACCGATGCTGACATCCTCTGCACCTGACCCGCCAAAGGTCAGCTGATAATTTTCAACACCTTTTTTATCGACACCCAAAATGCCGATATGCCCGGCGTGATGATGACCACAGGCATTGATGCAGCCGCTGATTTTAAGTTTAAGTTCGCCCAGATCACGCTGGCGTTCTGCACTGGCGAAGCGTGTGGCAATTTTCTGGGCAACGGGGATTGATCGCGCATTGGCAAGGCTGCAATAATCAAGGCCGGGGCAGGCAATAATGTCGCTGATCAAATCAAGATTAGCATTGGCCAACCCGGCTTCGTTCAATGCTTGCCACAGGGCATAAAGATCACGCTTCGCCACATGGGGCAGTACAATGTTTTGGGCGTGGGTAACGCGCAGTTCGTCAAAACTATAGTGTTTGGCAAGCGTCGCCATGACGTCAATCTGATCTGCGGACGCGTCACCGGGAATACCGCCAATGGGTTTCAGGCTGATGTTGGCAATGGCATAGCCCGCTTGCTTATGTGGTTTGACATTTTGATCGAGCCAGACTGCAAAATCTGGGTCGGAACGGTCAACAGTGTCGGACAGACCTATTTCAAAGGCTGGCGAGCCGAAAAATGCCGTGATCCGTTCAAGTTCCGCCAATGGCGGGTCGATGCCCAGCGTTTTGACATGCGCAAATTCTTCTTCAACCTGGGCGCGGTAAGCATCAGCCCCGATTTCGTGAACGAGGATTTTGATGCGCGCTTTGTAGATATTATCGCGGCGGCCATAACGGTTATAGACGCGTAAGCATGCCTCAACATAACTGAGCAGGTCTTCGGCACGGATGAAGTCTTTGATTTCAGGCGCGATCATCGGGGTCCGTCCCATGCCGCCGCCAACGAATACTTTTGCGCCCAAAACGCCGTCGCGCATAATGAGTTCAAGGCCGATGTCATGAAGCCGCATTGCTGCGCGGTCCTCTTTACTGGCAATCACGGCGATCTTAAATTTACGTGGTAAGTAACTGAATTCAGGATGAAAGCTGCTCCATTGGCGGAGCAATTCGGCCCAAGGGCGTGGGTCAGCAACTTCGTCTGCGGCGGCACCTGCAAATTGATCAGACGAAATGTTACGGATGCAATTGCCGCTGGTTTGAATGGCATGCATTTCAACGCTGGCCAGTTCGGCAAGTAAATCAGCGCATTCCTCAAGCTTGATCCAGTTATACTGAATGTTTTGGCGGGTGGTGAAATGGCCATAACCGCGATCATATTTGCGCGCGATAAGGGCCAACATGTGCATCTGACGGCTATCCAACGTGCCATAGGGAACGGCAACACGCAGCATATAGGCGTGGAGTTGAAGATAGAGGCCATTCATCAGACGTAGGGGCTTAAACTGATCCTCTGTGATTTCTCCGGCAATGCGACGCTTTACCTGATCCCGGAACTCTTCAACGCGGGCGTCGACGGCGGATTGATCAAATTTATCATATTGATACATGGCTTATGCCTTCACAATGTTGATGGCAGGGTTGATGCCGAGGTCTTGACGCACCGTTGGGCCGGATGCGCGAACGCGGTCTTTGATATGCAAGGGCAGGGGGCCTTGCGGAGTTATCGCCGCATCGACCATATAGGACGCATTGACGCGACGTGCGTCTTCTTCAACCAACAATATGGCATCGCCTGCGTCACCAACATCAACGGCCTCTGCGATGTGAAGCGACCAACCTTTGCCCGTCCACCACACGACATCACCGGTCGGTAAATCATTTCCAGTCAATAACTTCACACAAGATACTCCGCTTGTTTAGCAAGAGTAACCAGACGGTCCTCCGCATCAGAACGCACTACAACATCACCGATGATGATGATTGCAGGGCTTTTTACATTTTCACGCGCGACCATATCGCCAAGGTCGGTCAGCAGCGTTCGGATTGCGCGCGCACCTTTGCGGGTACCGCGTTCCAGAATGGCAACGGGCATGGCGGGAGAAACGCCGTCCATGATTAGTTTTTCAGCAATGTCAGTTGCTGTGGCAACGCCCATATAGATAACCAGTGTCCGGCCTTTTCCCGCAAGCCCCGACCAATCCTGATCGGTCAATCCTTTGCATTGGCCAGCGACAAAGCTGACAGCGCTCGACGCATCACGGTGGGTGAGTGGCAGCATTGCTTCAGCAGCGCAGCCAAGCGCTGCGGAGACGCCAGGGATGACCGACACAGCAACTCCCGCTGCACGGCAGGCCTCAACCTCTTCACCGCCGCGACCAAAAATGAACGGATCGCCGCCCTTCAGACGCACGACAGTGTGTCCGGCCTGTGCCTCAGCAATCAAAATGGCATTGATCCCGTCCTGCGGCACCGAATGGCGGCTGCGCTGCTTGGCAACCGAGATCAGGCGCGCTTTGGGGTTGATGATCGCCAGAACGCCGTCATCGACCAACCCATCATGGACAACAACATCCGCTTCTGACAGCGCGCGGGCAGCTTTAAGTGTCAGCAGGTCGGGGTCACCTGGGCCAGCCCCGACAAGCACCACAAGGCCAGAAGAAAGTGAATTTTTCATCATATATAAATGGCCTTAAGATGAGCGCGCTTCAAACCAGAGATTATTGACCGCTATTTAGAATAGCTTGGCTCGATTTGGCGCAGACCAATGCCGATTGCGGCGCGTGGAACGTCTTCTTCAGTCGATACAACCGGATAGGCGCAGTAATCCGCTGCATAATAAGCGCTGGCGCGGTGATTGCCCGACATGCCAATGCCGCCAAAGGGAGCATTGGATGAAGCGCCACTGGTTGGTTTGTTCCAATTGACAATGCCCGCGCGGCTATTTGCCCAAAATGTATCGAAAAGTTCTGTATCACCGCCGATTAAGGATGCCGAAAGTCCGTACTGAGTTGCATTGGCCTCTCTCAGCGCGCTTTCAAAATCGGGGACGCGGACCATCTGTAATATGGGGCCAAACAATTCATGGTCTGGGCGGTCCTTCGCATGGGTCATATCAATGATTGAAGGACTGAGGAACGGAAGATTAGGGACCAGACGGCGCAGCGGTTTTACCGGTTGCCCTCCCTTCATCATCAACGCCAAAAAGCCCTCTTCAAGAGCATCAGCGGCCTCATTATCAATCACTGGCCCCATGAAGGGAGCCGGCGTGGCATGGGGGTGGTCCACGATCATGCGGTCCATCAAGGCACTGAGTTCTTTGAGCAAGGGTTCGTGCATGCCATCTCGGACGATCAATCGTTTTGCGGCCGAACACCGTTGTCCGGCACTCAGAAAAGCGGACTGCGCAACGAGTACAGCGGCAGTGTGGACGTCGGCTGCTTCCCAAACGATGATAGGGTTGTTCCCACCCATTTCTAGCGCCAAAATTTTGCCAGGTTGAGTCGCAAATTGTTGATTGATGGCGATCCCTGTCCGCGCCGACCCAGTAAACAACAATCCGTCAATGCCGTCATGGCTGGCAAGTGCGCGGCCATGATCCGGCCCGCCTATCACCAAACGGACAACACCCCGGGGAATGCCCGCCGCATGATAAAGGTCAACCAACATCGCGCTCGTTGCCGGTGTTTTTTCGGATGGCTTAAATACAACAGCATTCCCAGCGAGTAACGCAGGAACAATATGGCCATTAGGCAAATGGGCAGGAAAGTTATACGGGCCAAGCACTGCCATGACGCCGTGCGGTTTATGGCGCAGTGAAGTGCGCACGCCCGCAGTTGCATCAATCAGGCGGTGCGCCGTGCGGTCATTGTAGGCGTTGATTGAAATTTCGACCTTACCGACCACCGATGCGACTTCGGTCCGTGCTTCCCAAAGGGGCTTGCCGGTTTCGCGCGCGATACACTCTGCTAACTCTTCGCTCTTGATGCGCACGCACTGTGCAAAGCTTCGCAATGCTTCGACGCGCACTGAAAGTGGTTGAGACGCCCAGTCGGCCCAGTTGGCGCGTGCGGTTTCAACTTCATGACCAACGTCGCTGGCCGCACCGCGCCAATAAACCGCCCCCGTTGCCGGTTCGATAGAAATTATTTCATGTTCAGCCATATCTGGCGTCATACAAGAATCTGTTCAATGATCCAGCCTCATCGCTAACTTTTACAGCGTTTGTGACAAAGCGTCCCCCATCGTTCTTATCGTTTTTATTTTTTGTTCCAACGGCCCCCAATCGTCGGCCTCAGCGATGGGCGACCATAGCGATTCCACCTCTTCAATCAGCATCGAACAAGGGGTGCTTTGGTTCCAATAAAGGTGCGACACAGGGCGTGAAGGCGCATAAGCTGAAATCAGAATTTTGAAGGGTTCAAAATCTGGGGCTGAATAAACATTTCGAGCGGCCTCGCTCCTTAAGTGACCACCGGACCAGTCAAAATAAAACTGATCGATAGACAAAGCTGATGAAATCAGCGCTTTTTCCAAGCTGGTGATTAAGGCAGTGTCTTCTTCAAATCCGCGCGGGCAGACGCCTAACCGCCACACCATACGGTCAATCAGCGCGCGGCGATAGGCAGGTTCAAATGCATTGACGGCATCAACCAGCACTTCCTGCTCTGCAATTTTAGAGAGCGCGATTGCCAACTGCACAACGTTCCAATGGATCGCTTCGGGTTGGCGTCCATAGGCATAGAGACCTTGTTCATCAAAATAGGCGGCGGTGAAGGCGGGATCAAATGTCGGCGTCCATCGCCACGGGCCATAATCAAAACTTTCCCCAGAAATATTAATATTGTCGGTGTTGAGAACGCCGTGGACAAAGCCTGCCGCCATATAACTTGCCGCAAGGTGGGCCGTCCGTCCGGCGACATGTGACAGCAGACGCTGCGGCGCATCATCACCCGCTTCTTCTCCGTAATAATGTTTGAGCGCATAAGCGGTCAGGCGTTTGAGGTTGTCAGTGTCCCCCAGTGTGGCCAGCCGTTGAAAGCTGCCAATCCGGATATGGCCATGCGACAACCGAACAAGCACTGCCGAACGGGTGGGGGATGGTTCATCACCCCGGTGCAGCGGCTCACCCGTTTCAATTACCGAAAGCGTCCGCGATGTTTCCACGCCCAAGGCTTCAAGCATTTCGGTCGCAAGGATTTCGCGCACTGCGCCCTTTAAAGTCAGACGACCATCGCCAAAGCGGCTATAGACAGTTTGCCCAGAGCCTTTGGTGCCCAGGTCCATCAACCGGCCATAGGTGTCATAAAGCTGCGCGAATAAAAATCCGCGCCCATCGCCAATGTCGGGGTTATAATTTCTGAACTGATGCCCGTGATAGCGCAGTGCCAGCGGGGTCGGTTGGCACCCATCCAAAGATACGAAGCGTCCGAAATGTTGCGCCCAAGCTGCGTCACAAATATTTGATAGCCCAATTTCTGCGGCGGCACGGTCATTGCGGAATCGAATTTTGGTTTCGGGAAAGTCCGCGGCTTCTGCCGGATCGGCGATGAAATCGGCAATAGTTAAGATTGCTTGGGCGGGGCGATATTGATTGTCTTGCGGGATCGTTGTCATACCGCGATATGGGGGAGATGAGCGGTACAATGCAATATGAAGATGGCTATTGGTGGTCCAAAGATGGTTTGCGTTTGCATTACCGCGACTATGCTGGGCCAAAAGAGCGCCCTCCCATCCTGTGTTTGCCCGGTTTAACCCGCAATGTGCGTGATTTTGAATCGGTTGCAGAGCGTCTTTCGCCGCACTGGCGGGTTATTTGTGTTGATCTGCGCGGGCGCGGCGAAAGCGCTTACGCCAAGGATTCTATGACTTATGTACCGATCAGCTACGCACAGGATATTGAACACCTCCTTGCACATTTGAAGATCAAGCGTTTCATTACATTTGGGACATCGCTTGGCGGGCTGGTTTCCATGTTGCTTGCCGTCATGGGTCCGAAGCGGATTGTCGGTGCGCTGCTGAACGATGTTGGTCCCGTTGTGGAAGAATGTGGTTTGGCACGAATCCGAACGACTGTAGGAAAATTGCAAAATTGGCCGACATGGGTGCATGCCGCGCGCAGTTTGGCAGAAGCCCAAGGTGAGACTTATCCAGATTATGATCTTGCTGATTGGGTCGCAATGGCAAAACAGCTATACCGATTGGGCGCACAAGGACGGATCGTTCCTGATTATGATTCGAAAATTGCCGAACCTATGCGGCTACCAAACGAAGCATTTGATTTGTGGCCGGCATTTGACGCGCTCTGTGCCAATCCTGTTCTGCTTTTACGCGGCGCGCTGTCCGATGTTTTGTCGCCAAGCACTGCAACTATGATGGAGCAGCGTCAGGATAAACTGAAACTCATTACTGTGCCCCGTGTCGGCCACGCTCCCAGTATGAATGAACCAGTGGCGGTGAAGGCCATCAATGCTCTTTTGAGATCGGTCACAGTGTGAACGCGCTAAACATTCTGCATTGCCACTCCACTTTTTCATTAGGCGGCAAAGAAGCGCGCGCGGTGCGGTTGATGAACAGTTTTGGGAAAGATGCTCATCATACAATTCTGTCGGCGATGCCAGAGGCTTTGTCTGCGCGCGATGCGATTGATGTCGGGGTAAATGTTTGTTTCCCCGGAAAGGCGGCACCTGCGCTCCACGGGAAACCAGGGTTAAGCCGTTACCGCGCGCTGAGCGGCTATATGACGCAATTTGATCTGGTCCTGACTTATAATTGGGGCAGCATGGATGCTGTGGCGGCGCGGCGGGTTTTCACCAAAGGGTGTCCGCCGCTGATCCATCACGAAGACGGGTTTAACGTTGACGAGGTGGAACGACTCAACTGGAAACGCAATGCGTTCAGGCGGCTGATGTTGCCAGCGGCGCATAAAGTGGTTGTTCCAAGCCAACGCCTAGAATTCATCGCCCGCAATGTGTGGAAGCAGCATTCTGGCCGTGTTCAGCGTATTTCCAACGGCATTCCGGTTAATCTTTACGCGACTGGCCCAGTCGCTGGTTCAATACCAGGGTTCGCCCGTAAGCCAGATGATGTTGTGGTGGGAACGCTTGCGGGCCTTCGAGGGGTTAAAAATTTACCGCGCTTGGTGCGTGCGGTGGCGGCACAACCGGCTAACGTAAAACTTGTGATTGTGGGTGAGGGGCCAGAGCGCGATGCGATCCTTGCAGAAGCTGCGCGCTGTGGCATAATGGACCGCTTGCTAATGCCAGGATTTCTGCCCGATCCGCACCTTTTTATCAGTCATTTTGATATTTTTGCACTGTCTTCTGACAGTGAACAATTTCCGATATCCTTGGTCGAGGCAATGGCGGCCGGATTACCGGTTGTGGCCACCGATGTTGGCGATGTGAAACGCATGTTGTCGCACGGTAATCAGCCTTATGTTGTGCAGACGTCCGATGAAGCTGGTTTTGCAGAAGCCCTTTCTGTGTTAAAATCTAACGCGACTTTGAGAGCTGAGCTAGGGTCTGAAAACCGCGCATTTGCAGTCACCAACTATGATGAAGCACGTATGATTGCTGATTATACAGCGCTCTATCTTTCCGTGCTTGATCCGGCGCGGTGAAGAATGAAGGACTGGCCTGTTAAAAAGGCCGCGCATTTTCTGGTGATGCATTTATAGGCGGGCTACGGGGTTATATAAAATGGGGTTCGGATGTTTAAGGGTATAAAACCAATTCTCTATTGCGGTCGCGAAGTTTGGCCGTTGGTTGAGGGTGGAAAAGGCGTTTCAGCGACCAATCACGCCAGTTCAGGTGCATGGGCCGCCGCTGGGGGTATCGGCACGGTGTCAGCAGTCAATGCAGACAGCTATGACCCCACTGGCAAGATTATTCCTCAGATTTATGCCAGCAAAACAAGGCGCGAACGCCATGAAGAGCTGATCAAATACGGTATCGAAGGTGCGGTTGCGCAGATTGACCGCGCGTTTGAAATTTCCAATGGCAAAGGCGCGATCAACGTCAATGTCCTATGGGAAATGGGCGGTGCACAACAGATTTTGCACGGGCTGTTGGACCGTACCCGCGGCAAAGTGGCCGGGGTCACATGCGGGGCAGGTATGCCCTATAAACTTTCAGAGATTACATCGTCTTACGGCGTTTCTTATCTGCCAATTGTCAGTTCTGCGCGGGCGTTTCGCGCGCTGTGGAAACGGTCTTATTCCAAGACCGCAGAATTTCTGTCAGCTGTGGTTTATGAAGATCCGTGGCTTGCCGGCGGGCACAACGGCCTGTCAAACGCCGAAGATCCTCAAAAGCCTGAGGACCCATACCCCCGCGTAAAAGCATTACGCGATGTCATGCGCGAATGCGGTATTTCTGATGAAACGCCGATTGTTATGGCGGGCGGGGTTTGGAACCTCAGCGCGTGGAACGACTGGCTCGACAATCCGGAATTGGGGCAGATCGCCTTTCAATTTGGTACGCGCCCTTTGTTGACCCAGGAAAGCCCCATTCCCCAGGAATGGAAAGACAGGCTGATGACGCTCAATGACGGCGACGTCCTTCTCCACAAATTTTCGCCGACTGGTTTTTATTCCAGCGCTGTCCGCACGCCGTTCCTGCGCAATTTGGAGGCGCGGTCACAGCGTCAAATTCCGTTTGGTCTTATCCAGACCGATGATCTCTCGCATCAGCTAGACGTCGGGGTGAAGGGCAAAAATTTCTGGGTGTCAAAGGCGGATCTGATGCGCGCACGTGAATGGTTTGGTGCCGGTTTTACAACGGCGCTTAAAACGCCAGACAGCACGCTTGTTTTCGTGACGGCAGCGGAAAAAGTCATTATCCAAAAGGATCAGGCTGATTGCATGGGCTGCCTTTCACACTGTGCGTTTTCAGCGTGGAAAGACCATGATGACTATATGACGGGCTACAATGTTGATCCTCGTAGTTTTTGCATCCAGAAAACCTTGCAAGACATTGCGCACGGCGGCCCTGTTGACGACAATCTGATGTTCGCGGGGCACGCAGCGTTTAAATTTAAACAAGATCCGTTTTATTCGAATAATTTCGTTCCCACTGTGAAGCAGCTGGTCGAGCGGATTTTGACCGGGGGTTGAGCGGGAAATCAAAGGGATGGATTGAGGGCTATACTCCTCAATCCAGTTCCCACCCGCGCTCACCGTGGCTCGACAAATCCAGTCCGTCATGTTCGGCTTCTTCTCCGACCCGCATGGGCAGAACCATAGAGACCATCCATGCACAAATGATCGTGACGATTACGGTCCACAATGCCACCACGAAAACGGCAACGCCCTGCGCCACAAGTTGCTGGGTCAGGGTGACTCCGTCTGTAAATCCGCCGCCGCCCATCGCAGCTGTAAAGAACAGTGGCATGATGAGTGATCCCACAATGCCGCCTACCCCGTGAACTGCAAAAACATCGAGTGAATCGTCAATTTTGAAGCGTTGTTTGATGATCTGTACTGCATAAAAGCACATTGTGCCGCCCACTAATCCCAAAATAATTGCGCCCGTTGGGCCGATATAGCCTGCAGCAGGTGTTACCGTTGCAAGGCCCGCAACTGCGCCTGTTACGATCCCGACAGAGGTTGATTTGCCAATCTTTATACGTTCAATCGCGATCCAGATCAGCGCCGCAGCGCATGCCGCGAAATGGGTGTTGAGGATCGCGGTTGAGGCATCATCATTTGCCGCGAGTGCAGAACCGCCATTGAATCCGTACCAACCGACCCATAGCAATCCAGCGCCAACCATCGTCAATGCGGGCGAATGCGGGGGCAATAGGGTTTTATTGAAACCGCGCCGTTTGCCGAGCATTTTTGCAACAACCAGTGCCGCGACACCTGCGGTTGTATGCACGACAATGCCGCCAGCAAAATCAAGTGCACCAATATCATTCGCCAGCCATCCGCCGCCCCACATCCAATGTGCGACAGGGATATAGACCAGCAACGTCCACAGCGTCGAAAATGCCACTACCCAGCCAAAACGGACCCGTTCGACAAAGGCGCCTATGACCAGTGCGGGGGTGATAATGGCGAAGGTCATTTGGAACAGCGCAAAGGTTGATTCCGGAATGGTAAGGCCATCACGTAAGTCCGCCAGATTGCCGAGCATGACATTGCCCAGCCCGCCAAGCCAAGGCGAACCTTCACCAAATACCAGGCTGTATCCGACAATCGCCCACAGGAGAGACACTGCACAAGCAATAGCGAAGCTGTGCATGATAACCGACAGAACATTTTTCGCGCGCACCAAACCGCCGTAAAACAGGCCAAGACCGGGCAGCGTCATCATCAGCACCAAAGCTGAGGCGATCAGTATCCATGCAGTATCGCCGCTGTCCGAAACAATCTCTGGCTGGGCAAAGGCAAGCGAAGGAAATGCCAAAGTGCCGGCCACTGCAGTAATGATCGAACGCAAATGCATATCCGTAACCCCTTTTTATATCGCGTCCCTGCTAAGCGAGTGGGGCAGATGCATCAAGAGGGATTAGCGCAGTAACCGCACCAACACCGTATCGAGCGTTGACAAAAAGCGGGATCGATCCGTTTTCTGAAAGGGCGGTGGACCGCCAACGATGTCGCCGCCGACACGCAGATGATCCATCAGGGCGCGGGTGGCAACAGCGGCACCGATAGAGTGGCCGTCAAAGATTTTTCCGTTGGGGGCGATCACGCTGGCACCCAATTTCAGGCATCGTTCGGCGAGCAGGATATCGGCAGTGATCACAATGGCTTGTGCGTCCGCGCGTTCAGCGATCCAATCATCGGCGGCATCAAACCCGTCGCTGACCACGACGCGGCCGATCAAGGGGTGATCGGGGATGCGGATATAAGCGTTGCTCACTAAGGTCGCGGGCACAACGTGGCGCCACGCGACCTTGTAGATTTCATCTTTGACCGGGCAGGCGTCGCCGTCGATCAGGATGCGAACGGCCAAAGCTTAACGCTCTGTCGTGCGCCGAAATTTTGGTTTGCCACCCGGACCACCACTAAACCCGCCACCTGGGCCGCCTTTAGGACGACCACCCGGACGGCTGTCAGGACGACCACCGGGTTTGCGTTCAAAATCTCCCTTTGGCTTGCCCTCAAAACTGCCTTTGGGTTTGCCAAAACTGGGCCGTACACCAAGGGAAGGGCGGGCTGCACGTTCGTCCGGCGCGTTGGCTTTGCGCCGGTTGTTGGCAGCCACTTCGCGTGGCTTGCCTTCAACTTGGCGGATTTCAACGCCGCCGTCGCCGTCGGGATCATCATTTTCGGTGCGTTTTAAAGCATCGGCAAAACGGCCCGCTGCTTCTCTGCGCACTTCAAACAGAGTTTCATGGCCGGTGATGCGGATCGCGCCGATTTCGGTTTTAGTGATATGACCACGGCGGCAGAGCAAAGGCAGCAACCAGCGCGCATCGGCATTTTGGTTGCGGCCCACATTCATGCTGAACCACACTGTTTCTTCAAATCCGGGGCGCGGGCCATCAGGACGGCTTTGTTCGCGACCACGCGGACCTTCATCCACCATATCTTCAGGTGCAGGCATTTTTGCGCTGTGGATTTTGATCAATGCCACTGCAATGTCTTCAGCAGAACGTTGTTCCAACAGGCGCGCGGCGAGCGCACGTTCATCGTCGGTCGGATCCACTGGTGCTAACAAAGTTTCAAGCAAGCGTTCATGATCCCGTGCGCGAATATCATCGAGCGTGGGCGGTTTGGTCCATTCCGCATTGATCCGCGCGCCACGTAACATGCCTTCGACGCGTTTACGGCGGGGATAGGGGACGATCAGGACCGCCGTGCCCTTTTTACCCGCGCGACCGGTGCGGCCAGAACGGTGCTGCAATGTTTCGGCATCACGCGGTATTTCGACGTGGACGACAAGGGAAAGTGAAGGAAGATCGATCCCGCGTGCGGCGACATCAGTGGCAACGCAGACGCGGGCTTTGCCGTCTCGCAGCGCCTGTAGCGCGCGGTTGCGTTCATTTTGGCTGTGTTCTCCCGAAAGGGCGACCGCATCAAAACCGCGCTCTGTCAGACTGGCATGAACGCGACGCACATTTTCACGTGTCGCGCAGAACAGCATCGCTGATTCCGCTTCGTGATACCGCAGCAAATTGACAACCGCATTTTCAATATCGGACGGCGCAACTGCCATCGCTTCATAGCTAATGTCTCCGTGGCCGCGATCTTCACCAACGGTTGAAATGCGCAACGCATCGCGTTGATAGCGTTTGGCCATCGCCACAATCGGTTTGGGCATAGTGGCGGAGAACAACAAGGTCCGCCGTTCGGACGGCGTCGCTTCAAGGATTTCTTCAAGCTCTTCACGAAAGCCCATGTCGAGCATTTCGTCGGCTTCATCGAGGATCACTGCGCGCACATTGCTGATCACCAGCGATCCGCGTTCGAGATGGTCACGCAAACGGCCCGGTGTGCCCACGACGATATGCGCGCCCTGTTGCAACACGCGACGTTCGCCGCGGACATCCATCCCGCCAACGCAGGTGGCGATGCGGCCATGCGCCTTGCCAAACAGCCATGACAATTCTCGGCTGACTTGCAGTGCAAGTTCACGGGTTGGGGCCACAACAAGCGCCAGCGGTTCACGCGGCGGGCCAAAGCGGCCTTCTTCATCAAGCAAATCTGGTGCGATGGCGAGGCCGAATGCAACTGTCTTTCCAGAGCCAGTCTGCGCCGAAACGATCAGATCGCGACCAGAGGCTTCGGGTTCAAGAACCGCAGCTTGAACGGCAGTTGGGGTTTCATAACCCTGACCGGCGAGGGCTTCGCCAATCGGGCCGGGTAAAGTAGAAAAAGGCATCAAATTTCCAAACGGGAGGACACGCCAAGCGATCACACGCAGCGATAATTAATGCTGCATAGCACAATAAATTTTGTGGCGCTACCTTTTGTCTAACTCCACCCCTCCAGCACCTGATCGGGCGGGCGGTGGCCGTCGACCCAGGCGCGGATGTTGGCGATCACTTTTTCGCCCATGGCCGCGCGGCCTTCGTAAGTGGCGGAACCCATGTGGGGCAGCAGCACGGTGTTGGGTAGGGTGAGCAAGCGCGGGTCAATCGCAGGTTCATGGGCGAAGACATCAAGGCCTGCGCCCGCAATTTTACCTGCCTCCAATGCTTCAATCAGCGCATTTTCGTCCACCACATCGCCGCGTGCGGTGTTCACCAGATAGGCGTCGGGCCGCATCCGCTGCAATTGCGAGGCGTTGATCAGGTGGTGGGTGTCCTGAGTGTGGGGACAATTGATCGAGATTATGTCAGCATGTTCCATCATATCCCCCAAATCGGCAACATAAGTGGCGTCGAGTGCGCTTTCGGCCTCAGGCGGTAAGCGGTGGCGGTTGTGATAAAGGATTTTGATGCCAAATCCGCGTGCGCGCCGTGCCACCGCGCGGCCAATGCGGCCCATGCCCACAATGCCTAAAGTCTTTCCATTCACGCGGTGGCCCAGCATGCCGCTGGGTTTCCACCCGTCCCAATCGCCGCTGCGGATCAATTTTTCGCCTTCGCCCAGACGGCGCGGCACCGACAGAATCAGCGCCATCGCCATGTCGGCGGTATCTTCTGTCAACACGCCGGGGGTGTTGGTGATCATGATACCGCGTGCCCGCGCGGCGTGGAGATCAATGTGATCGACCCCGACCCCGAAATTGGCGATGAGTTTTAACCGGCTGCTGGCCTTTTCGATCAGTGCGGCGTCAATGACATCCGTGATCGTGGGTACCAGTACATCAGTTTGTGTGACGGCATGCTCCAACTCAGCACGGCTCAGCGCGCTGTCTGTGCGGTTCAGAACGGTATCGAAAAGATCCTCCATCCGGGTCATGACGCCGTCAGTCAATTCACGTGTGACGATTACTTTGGGGCGGGCAGGGCGGTTTGGTGAAGTCATAGCGTATCGCTAGTCCGCTCTCGCAGTGGGAGCAAGTGGGGCGTTGTCGGTTCGCATAAAGCGCCTTATGGCAGAGAAGGGTGGAGTTGATATTTATGCGTAAATCTGGGTCTGTGGTTTTTCTCATTTGTCTGTTGATGGTACAAGCGACTTCTGCCTATGCGCAAAAGGCTGTACCCTATTGGGCGTCACTTGCCGCTGGCAAAGCGCGGATGCGGACGGGGCCGGGGCAACAATTTCCGGCGAGTTGGCTTTATCAACGTGCAGGATTGCCCGTGCGGGTGATTGAAACCTATCCCAATTGGCGCAAGGTTGAGGATCAAAGCGGTACTCAAGGATGGATGCAGGCCAATTTGCTCAGCGACGCGCGCACCGCAGAGGTGACGGGGACGGTGAGGCCTTTGCGAGAAAAACCGAACGCTGCTGCAAAAATTATCTGGCGCGCCGAACCTGGCGTCGTCGGGAAACTTTCTGATTGCGCAAGCAACTGGTGTAAATTGGATGTACTGGGGCGCATCGGATATATAGAAACTGCGCATATTTGGGGTTTTGATGCTAAATAGAACGCCCAAAATAAAGAAATGAAACGGATC
This sequence comes from Sphingomonadales bacterium, assembly GCA_043760405.1. Classification (GTDB taxonomy): domain Bacteria; phylum Pseudomonadota; class Alphaproteobacteria; order Sphingomonadales; family Sphingomonadaceae; genus Aquisediminimonas. Next base: position 11,312 of record JAYUPB010000016.1, on the reverse strand, counting down.
ATTTTAGGAGAATGAAGATGGCAGCGACACGCGAAGATATGCTGGCGACACTTTTAGCACAACGCACGGATTTTACCGCTGAACTGCCTGTCTCAGCGGCGGCGCGCAAGGACCGTCTGAAGCGTGCTGTCGCGATGCTGGTTGATCACGGCGAACGTTTTGTAGCCGCGCTTTCAGAAGATTTTGGACATCGTAGTCCAGATCAAAGCTGGATCACGGACATTACGGGGTCAATCAAGCCGATCAAGCATGCGATCAAACATCTCGATCAATGGATGCAGCCGGAACGCCGCAAACTTGACTTTCCACTCGGCCTGTTGGGAGCAAAGGCGCAGGTTGCGTATCAACCCAAGGGTGTCGTTGGCATCATCGCGCCGTGGAATTTTCCAGTTCAGTTGACGATGGGGCCAATTGCGTGCGCTTTTGCAGCGGGCAACCGCGTGATGGTCAAATCATCGGAGTTTACCCCGTGTGTCGCGGCATTGTTTGAAGAGGTCGCACCAGATTATTTCAGCGCGCATGAAGCGGTGTTTTACAGCGGCGGCGCTGATGTCGGGCAAGCATTTTCTACGCTGCCATTTGACCATCTGATTTTCACAGGCGCGACCGGCATCGGACGTCATATTCTGCATGCAGCGGCCGATAATTTGACACCTGTCACCCTCGAACTCGGTGGAAAATCGCCAACGATTATTGGGAAATCCGCCAATATGGAAACCGCGACGCAGCGGATTGCGCTGGGGAAAATGCTTAATGCCGGTCAAATTTGCCTCGCGCCTGATTATCTGATGGTGCCCAAGGACGATGAGGACAAGGTTGTGGCGGGGCTGCAAAATGCAGTCAAACTCATGTACCCGACGATGCTTGAAAATCCAGACTATACATCCGTTATTAACGCGCGCCACCGCGACCGCCTGCAAAGCTATCTCGATGATGCAAAGGCCAAAGGCGCAGACGTGATTGAGGTGAACCCTGCGAACGAAGATTTCGCCTCATCAAACCGCAACAAAATGCCGCTCTATCTTATCCGCAATCCCACTGATGATATGAAAGTGATGCAGGAGGAGATTTTTGGCCCCGTCCTGCCCATTAAAACCTACGACCGGGTTGATGAGGCCATTACTTATGTCAATGCGCACGATCGCCCGCTGGGGCTTTATTACTTTGGCAATGACAGCGCGGAACAGAAACATGTTCTGGACCGGACTATATCAGGCGGTGTGACGGTCAATGATGTTGTATTCCATGTCTCAATGGAGGATTTGCCATTCGGGGGTGTAGGGCCATCGGGTATGGGCAGCTATCACGGCTTTGACGGATTCAAGACCTTTAGCCATGCCAAGAGCATCTACACACAGCCTAAGATCAATGTGGCAAAGCTTGCGGGCATGATGCCGCCATATAATAAAGCCACCAAGGCATCGATTGCCCGAGATTTTAAGAAATAGGCGATGTTTTAGAAAGCTTAAACGATGCGGCGTATTTTCGCGTCGCTTGCTTCTTTAATTTCTGCACTTGGCTTGGAAGACATCATCCGCGCGGCAGACAAGCGGCCGCTGGTGCTGATTAATGCTTCAATATGGGTTGCTGACACAGGTTTGGAAAACAGATAACCCTGAAGATGGGTCACGCCAGCAGCTTGCATCGCCTGCATTTCTGTTTCAGTTTCAATACCTTCCGCAATAATTTCACGGCCTAATATCTTACCGAAATTAACAATCGCCTTAATGATTTCAACGGACCGTTCGGTGTCGGCTAGACCCGTGACAAAGCTGCGGTCAATTTTGAGCCGGTCAAAAGGAAAGTCACGGACATAGGCAAGGCTTGAATAGCCAGTGCCGAAATCATCCAGAGCAAGGCTGAAACCGCGGTCCTTCAGGATATTGAGCGTGCGCAAAGTGCGCTGATCGTTCGCCATCAGGATGGATTCAGTGATCTCAATTGTGATCTGTGACGCCGACACGCCGTGTTTGCGAATAGGATCCATTAAGTCCTGCAAGATCGACGCTGAGCGCAGCTGGGCGGGTGAGATATTGATGGCCGTTGTCAGCCCGGGCCAGCGTTTGCTATCCTCCACGGCCTGTTCAATGACAAAGCGGCCTAATTCGGCCATTAAGCCTGTTTCTTCAGCAATTGGCACGAAAATTTCAGGGCTGATGTTTCCGTGCTTTGGACATTGCCAGCGCAGCAGCGCTTCAACAGATGTGATCGCACCAGTCGCGGCTTCGACTATTGGTTGATAGTGCATCGACAAAGCACGTGTCGCAATGGCTTGCTTCAGATCAATCTCGAGCGTGCGGCGCTGCTCAATCTTGCGCGCCATTGAAGGCGCAAAATGCACAGTGCATCCGCGACTGCGGGCTTTGGCCTCATAGAGTGCAATATCAGCTTCTCTGACCAGATCTTCAATCGCGCGGTCGTAGCTAGCGATTGCAAGGCCAACGGAGGCATTCGCTTCAATCTGGTGGCCCATGACGGCAAATGGCGTTGCAAAAACAGATGTAATGAGTGTTGTAAGTTCATCCGCATCGTTCAGTTCCCAACACGTTCGGAGAACAGCGAATTCATCTCCGCCAAGGCGCGCAACAAAGTCTGTGTCTGCAAGCGTCAGTTTTAAGCGGTCGGCAACAGCGCGAATAAGGTCATCGCCGGCATGATGACCAAGGGTGTCATTAATGTCCTTGAACCGATCCAAATCGACAATGGCGACAGCGAGGCGGGCCGAACTTGTGTCTGATTTCCCCGCATGAGAAAAGAGTTCCGCTTCCAATTTACGGCGATTGGGCAGTCCGGTCAGCGTGTCGTGGTTGGCAAGATGTTGTGCTTCTTTCTCACGGATGGCCAGCGTCCGCGTTGATGATAACAATTTTTTGAATAAAACAAATAGACTGGCAGCTGTGGCAATCAGAACCATGAAAATGAGGGGCAGGATGTCACTGATGAGGCCACGTCCAGGATTTTGGCTCGACCAACCTAGGGCTTGCATGATTTTGCCTTCATCGCTTTTCAAAACAAAATTTGCAGATGATTTTTTGGTCGCGCCCGCAAGATCGGGTACTAAAACGCTTTTTCCTATGTCTGTCATAACGGCTGCGTTCAGATCGATCACGGAAGCCAATAAGCGAGGGCGCGGAGAATTGAGTGACATGTCAATTGAAGGTGTGATTGACATGATCGAGGCAAGCACGGGTTTGCCATCGACGGATAGAATGGCTGCAGCACCCCTTCCGTAAGACCTGTTTGTGATTTTGCTGGCTTCTTTTTGTTCAGACAGCAGACTATTATCCGTAATCCGTGGCGATACATTTTTGCCGCCCCTAATTTGACTGATCAGTGGCATCAGTGCGCTGGTATATTTTTCCTGCTCACTGCGCGATAAACGCGTATCATTGCCAAAGCCATAAACAGGATTGTTGACTTCATCGATGATAAGGACACGGTCATGCGCATAAGAGGTTGTTACAAAAACGCCAACTTCGATGTCTAGCCAATTAGCATCAAATTGATCCACGCGTGATTTGCTGACGGCTTCATCCCACCAAGCCACACTGCGCAACTCGCTAAGTGACTGTGCAAGGCGGAGACTTAGTGCGTTATCGATGAGTGCGCGTTGGCGATCAACCGCATTGCGATCCATGCTCTGCGCTGAATAGAAGGCAACGCTGACCAAAAGAGCGGCAAGCGCGGCCAAAATAGCAGCCATGGGTACAGCCAAACGACGTACCGTAGCGTCAGCATTGAGAGGCGATTTTGCAGGCATTAAAAATTCTCAATCGTTTCAATCACATCTTTGTCGCATCTTTTGGTTAACAATGTGTTGAAACGCGTTTTTTGGACACAAAGTGCAGATTTAAGGGTGATGAAAGACGAAAAAAATTTCCAAACAAAGTGACTGTTTGAGAGTCCAACTCTTAAAGATTAATACCAACCTAATGAATCTAGTAAATTTTTTGTATAGACATGCTCAAAATTCGGGCTTAGCCTTATGAATATTGGCGTTAGTCTAATGTGAGGACGTATGGATTTTGCAATGCTGGCCAATTTTGGCGTTTTGGCTGCGGTCCTCCAAATCGTCGGATATTTAGTTTATATTCGGTATTTTCTGAAGCATTCGATAAAACCGAATGCAGCGAGCTTTTTCATGTTTGCCTATGGCACTTCGCTGCTTGCTTTCATGGAATGGCAAAACGGGGCAACATGGTCTGTGTTGCTTTTACCCACAGTGTGCGCGGTGATGAGCATCATTGTTGCAATTATGTGCATACCGCGCGGTGCGACCGAAAAAATTGATCGTGTTGAAGCTGTGGCATTCTCGGTGGATCTTTGGCTGACGATTATTTACGCGGCTCTTGTGATGGGATTTGGCAGTGGCAGTCAATATTCATCATGGTTTTTGTTGGCGACCAACCTAACCGCTGTCACATGTTTCGTGCCCGTTATCCGGTCAACATGGATCGCCCCCGACCGCGAACTGCCTGCGCCTTGGCTGGTGTGGACATTTGCTTATGGGGCCCTTGCTATTGCAACTTTTCAGACCAGTGGAACAGCGCATCCCATGCTGCTCGTTTATCCGATTTTGAATATGGTTTTGCACGGCATTTTAGGTATTTTCGCGCTACGTAGGGGGAGTGAGGATCGTGTCTATATTGACAAGCGCCGCACACTTTATTTCGCGAATAGTGCTATACACGGACGAGGCGTTCATGCCGGACAAGGTTTTTCAACGGGCGATGTGATCTGGAAAATGTCGGGACGGCCAGTGTTCCATTCAAGCGCGCACGGCGAACCCAATTATGTTGGCATTTCTCCCAATGTCTGGATTGATCCGGACCCTCCGATTGATACGATGAATCACAGTTGCGCGCCCAATGCTGCTTTCGGTCGTAATTTTGAACTGGTTGCGTTGCGGGCCATTCATTCGCATGACGAGATCACGTTTGATTATTCAACGACAGAGGCTGATCCAGAATGGGCAATGTTGTGTGGATGCGGGGTGGAGACATGCCGTGAGGAATTGCGCGCGATTCACATCGCTTTCGCGCATTCACGCTTTTCACCAGCGGCCAGTCCGGTCATGCAGCAAGTGTGGCGCACGCAGCGCGGGGCAGCGGCAATGCGTTCGGCATTTCCCCAATTTTCAAAGGACGGGGTTGGTGCGGCAACGGTTCATGAGCTGTCGACAGCCTTGGAAAATGGCGCGCCGGTGATCAAGCGCGCTTAATCTTTTTTCCTCAGTTGTTAGTCGCATAAAAAGCATCAAATGACGTCTTTGGTAAATGTATCATTTAGCTTTTATCAAAAAATCGTTCATTTTGAACCGATTAATCCCCATTAACCGCCATAATCTGATCTCATAATTTGCGATTTGGTAACGGGTTCGGGTTTATAGAATCCCTGTTCAACATCAGGGGTTTGTGGTTTGCCACGTGTGAAGCGTTCCATTCGATCAGTTAAAAGCGGCACAAAGCTGCTGCTGGTCGCGTGCGTTCTCAGCTTACTCTTTGGCATATTTGAAGTCGGCAAGCCGCTTGATGATTTCTTGCGCGTCATGCGCAACAAACTCCGTGCGCATGATGCTAGCGGCGAAATTGTGATTGTCGGCATAGATTCAAAAAGTCTGTATGAGGAGCAGGTTTGGCCTTGGTCCCGTCGCAAATATGCCGATATCCTTGATGAGTTAGGGCGTTTGGGTGCAAAACGCGTGTTTTTTGACATTGGGTTTGAAACCAAAACCAATGCAGCCGATGATGAAGTTTTTCAGCGCGCCCTAGCACGCGCTAAACTGCCTGTTTTTCTGCAAACAAAATTTACGATTGATCCTGTGACACAAAAGAAAGTTGGTGTTTATCCAATCCAAGATTTCCGCCAGCATGCTTCAGTTGCAAGTGTTATGGTCTGGCGTGACTCGTTTAAATATAGTTGGGATATACCCTATAATGTAGAACTGGGATCAACATTGGTTCCCTCAATGTCAATGGTTCTGGCAGGTGTGTCCAATGCGGAGATCGGAAGTTTTCCTGTCGATTATGCGTTGACGCCAAAATCAATACCAACAATCAGCGCTGTTGATGTGATAAGAGGGCGCATTCAAGAGTCTGAAATAGCTGGAAAAATCGTTGTCGTAACAGCAATTGCAGCGGACAATAACGATGAATCTTTTCTTCCTGGCCATGGGTTAATACCGAAAGCCTATGTAAAGATTATTGGTGCTGAAACACTCAAAAAAGGGAAACCTTTCTCTTTTGGTTGGTTGCCATTTTGGTGCTTCGCCATGGTGGTTGCACTAATCATCGGGAAAACCAAAAAATCGAACCTTAGGCGGACTGCATTTGCTTTTGCCATTACAGGCTCTCTGATTACCCCAGTGTTCTTGGAAATGAGCCAGATTTATATCGAAATTGCACCCGCGCTTTTTATCTTTAGCATTATTGGTATAAATCAGGGGTGGCATCGTTTCAAGGCGATGTTGTATAATCAAGGTATAGTTAATTTGGTCTCTGGCCTCAAAAACCTTAATGCTTTGCATGACCTAGGTACGGCAAATGAGAAGATATTGATCGTTGCCAACATCCTCAATTACTCTTCGATCACATCAGCCTTGCCTCAATATATGGAACGTGAACTGGTCGACGAAATTGCCAAACGTTTGTCTGTTGGTGCAAAAGAGATGGAACTTTATCAGGGCGATGATGGTATTTTCGCATGGCTGGATGATGCCAAATCTAAGGATAGTTTCGGCGATCATCTGGAAGCCATTCATAGTTTTTTCCGGAGCCCTTTGATCGTTTCAGGGCGACCGGTGCATGTTCATCTGACCTTTGGTGTTGATGAAGATTTTGAGCGGTCCATGGTCAATCGTATGGGTGGTGCGCTTCTGGCGGCAGAGCGCGCAGAGAAAGGCGGGCGGCGCTGGACCACGGCCGATGCCAACACGTCGCGTGATGTGGAATGGGAAATGGACCTGCTTGGGCGGCTTGATTCTGCGATCAGTCAGGGTGAATTGTGGGTTGCCTATCAACCCAAGCTCGATCTGCAAACCAAGCATATTTGCGGCGCAGAAGCATTGGTGCGGTGGTTGCATCCTGTGCGGGGAGAATTGAGCCCAGATCAGTTTGTTTCGCTTGCCGAAGAACAAGGCTGTATCGGCAATTTGACCTCTTTTGTCATGTCCGAAGCTATTGAGGTGGCCGCGAAGATTAATGCGCACGGCATTCGTTTCGAGGTGGCAGTAAATCTGTCACCGCGCGTGGCGGATGAAGTGGTCATCGATGACTTGGTCAAAATTTTGCTTGAAAAGCATAATCTTGATCCCGCACTGCTGACATTTGAAGTGACCGAAACCGCTGCCATGGCTTCAGACGATAAATTTATTGGTTTGCTGGCGCGCTTGCGGGCGATTGGTGCCAACATCTCAGTCGATGATTATGGCACAGGCCTGTCGACATTAGGCTATCTGAAAGCCATTCCAGCGACCGAGATTAAAATTGATAAGAGCTTTGTGCGGTTTATTGATCAGAATCAAAGCGACCGCGTCATGGTCAAATCAACGGTTGAAATGGCCCATTCATTGGGACGAAAAGTTGTTGCCGAAGGTGTTGAAACGGTTGAAGCTCTAAACTGCTTGATCGATTTGGGCTGTGACAAGGCGCAGGGATATTTCATTGCCAAACCAATGCCCGTGCGTTCTCTATACCGACTGTTGCTGGTCGAAGGCGAAAAGCAGGTCGCTCTTAGCGCTTGATGTCATAAATTGACGCTGTTCATCTAGGCCTCGTTTGGTTCGGGCCTGTCGATAACTGAACTCTGGCCATGCCCGACATATTCGAACCGAACGGAGCTGCGCGAACTTTGTACACGCTCAAAATCTAGTTAATTTCTTGATAACCATAACAAAATAATTTAGATTTGAAACAGGCTGCAGAATCTGCGCAGCCAATTTGGAGGTTACAATGAAGAATGCTTCTAAAAAGCCGCAGCAGCCTGTTCGCGGATTTTGGGATTGGGTCTGGGGTGATAATGGTTGGGGCCGTTGAGGCTTTAACCTTACATTTCTACCATATTTCGAAGCCCCTGACGAAAGTCGGGGGCTTTTTCGTTGGGCGTTGGTCTTATTGAATAAGGGAATTTATCCTCACCTTTTCACCCGCGATGTTCAGCTTCCGTAGCCAGCGAGTCGATTCGCAAATTCATCAACTCCGGCGCATTTTTTCATATTTCTTCTTCAATCAGTCGCTTATCCGTTTTTCTTTTGCGCATAAATCGCATAGCGTGACGTAATAATTGAACAGGAGAGGCATGTGCCTGCGACCCCAGACTTTGATTTTGCGCTTGGTGAAAATGCCGACATGGTACGCGATAGCGTCAGGCGATTTGCGGATGAACGGATCGCGCCGCTCGCGGCCAAGATCGATGCCGAAGATTGGTTCCCACTGGACCTGTGGCCAGAGATGGGGGCGCTGGGTCTTCACGGCATTACCGTTGAGGAAGAATGGGGCGGGCTTGGCCTCGGTTATCTCGAACATGTTGTGGTGGTGGAGGAAGTGTCTCGCGGGTCCGCTTCGGTTGGCCTGTCCTACGGCGCGCATTCAAATCTCTGCGTCAATCAGATCCGGCGGTGGGGCAACCCTGAACAAAAAGCCAAATATCTTCCCAAACTGATTTCGGGTGAACATGTCGGTAGCCTCGCCATGTCCGAAGCAGGGGCGGGGTCGGATGTTGTCTCTATGAAGCTCAAGGCTGATCAGGTTGACGGCGGATACCGCCTGAATGGTACTAAATTCTGGATCACCAATGCGGCCTATGCCGATACATTGGTGGTCTATGCCAAAACCGGCGAAGGATCGCGCGGGATCACGGCTTTTCTGATTGAAAAGGATTTTGCAGGGTTCAGCATCGGTCAAAAAATTGATAAAATGGGCATGCGTGGTTCGCCCACCGCCGAACTCGTGTTCAATGATTGTTTCGTGCCCGCTCAAAATGTGATGGGTCCTCTGAACGGCGGTGTTGGCGTTTTAATGTCTGGCCTAGATTATGAACGCGCGGTGCTCGCTGGGATTGGCCTTGGTATCATGCAGGCGTGCCTAGACGTCGTCATCCCCTACATCCGCGAACGAAAACAGTTCGGCGTCCCGATTGGCAGCTTTCAGCTGATCCAGGCCAAGGTGGCGGACATGTATGTCGCGCTCAATTCCGCGCGCGCTTATGTTTACGCCGTGTGCCGTGCCTGCGATGCCGGACAGACAACGCGCTTTGATGCGGCGGGGGCGGTGATGCTGTCGTCGGAAAATTCGGTGCGGGTGGCCCTAGAAGCGATTCAGGCGCTGGGCGGGGCGGGCTATACCAAGGATTGGCCCGTTGAGCGGTTGATGCGCGATAGCAAGTTAATGGATATCGGCGCGGGGACGAACGAGATAAGGCGGATGCTGATCGGGCGGGAGTTGATTGGGGCATGAGCGCACCAACCCTCGTCACTGCGATCAATACTGACAGCGAATCCTTCCGCGCGAACGCTTTGCATAATCGCGTGTTGCGCGATGAGCTCTGGTCAAAAGTCGCAGAAACTGCATTGGGCGGGAGCGAGAAGTCGCGCGAACGGCACACCGCGCGCGGCAAGCTGCTCCCTCGGGAACGCGTCGAGCGGCTGCTCGATCCTGGCTCGCCCTTCCTTGAAATTGGGCAATTGGCCGCAAATGACCTTTACGACGGCGACGTCCCCGGCGCGGGCCTCATCACCGGCATTGGCCGCGTCTCGGGCCGCCAATGCATGATCGTCTGCAACGATGCGACGGTAAAGGGTGGCACATATTACCCGATGACCGTCAAAAAGCATCTGCGCGCGCAGGAGATTGCCGAGGCCAACCGCCTGCCGTGCATATACCTCGTCGACAGTGGCGGCGCGAACTTGCCGCATCAGGACGAGGTTTTCCCCGACCGCGATCATTTCGGGCGTATCTTTTTCAACCAAGCGAATATGAGCGCCAAGGGCATCCCGCAAATCGCTTGCGTCATGGGTAGCTGCACCGCAGGCGGCGCTTATGTGCCCGCCATGTCTGACGAGAGCGTGATTGTGCGGGGGCAAGGCACAATCTTTCTCGCGGGCCCGCCGCTGGTAAAGGCCGCGACGGGTGAGGAAATCAGCGCCGAGGATTTGGGCGGCGGCGACTTGCATGGCCGCAAGTCGGGCGTGGTCGATCATGTTGCTGAAAATGACGAACATGCGCTGACCATCGTGCGCGATATTGTCAGCCACCTTGGCGGAGCTTGTTCTCCGGCGCAGGCCGGAGCGGGGGCAACAGCTCCGGCCTGCGCCGGAGCACGCGAACCCCGCCCCCCTAAGTATGACGCCGAAGAACTATACAGCATCATCCCGCAAGACGTCCGCGCGCCCTATGATGTCCACGAAGTCATCGCGCGGATCGTTGACGCCTCCGAGTTCCACGAGTTCAAGGCGCTTTACGGCACCACGCTCGTCTGCGGCTTTGCGCATATCTGGGGGATGCCGGTCGCGATTCTTGCCAACAACGGCGTGCTGTTTAGCGAAAGCGCACTTAAAGGCGCGCATTTCATCGAACTCGCCTGCCAGCGGAGGATACCGCTCTTGTTCCTCCAAAACATCAGCGGCTTCATGGTCGGCGGCAAATATGAGGCTGAGGGCATTGCCAAGCACGGCGCAAAGCTCGTCACCGCCGTCGCCACCGCCAGCGTGCCCAAGATCACCGTGCTGATCGGCGGCAGCTTCGGCGCGGGCAATTACGGCATGTGCGGGCGGGCTTACTCGCCGCGCTTCCTCTTCACCTGGCCCAATGCGCGGATCAGCGTGATGGGCGGCGAACAGGCGGCGAGCGTGCTGGCGACCGTCCACCGCGATGCCGAAAAATGGAGCGTGGAACAGGTGGAAGCCTTCAAAGCCCCGATCCGCCAAAAATACGAAGACGAAGGCAACCCCTACCACGCCACCGCGCGGCTGTGGGACGACGGGATTATCGATCCGGTACAGACAAGGGATGTGCTGGGGCTGGCTTTGGCGGCGACTTTGAATGCGCCAGTCGAGGAGGCGCCCCGGTTTGGGGTGTTTCGGATGTGAGTTTCTAACGAGGAATTACAATATGGCGATTTTGAAGAAAGAGATAGGAAAGCGCATCAAGGGTGCGTTGATGGAAAACGAAGATTGGTGGCACGTGTGCTATGACACAGACACCGAGAACTTTTACGTTGAACATTCATGGAGTTACACCGACGCTTACAAAGTTTCGAAAGGAACGGATTCTGGGACCTCCATTCACGACATCGAAAACTGGACTGGGACGGGAGCT
>JAYUPB010000015.1:0-17899 GCA_043760405.1 Sphingomonadales bacterium | reverse complement strand
ACCACGCAAGCCAGCGACCCTGACCATGAAAAATTCATCAAGATTGCTGCCGGATATCGACAAAAAACGGAGACGTTCGAGGAGAGGATGCGCGGTGTTTGATGCTTCTTCCAAAACCCGCCAGTTGAATTTCAACCAGCTAACTTCGCGGTTAAAAAAACGCGATTCCGGATTCAACGTTACACAGTCCGCTTGCGTTTCAACTGGTTTGCGTGATGCCATGCGCTGCTTCTCCATGTGATCTATCCCCATTGTCAAGAAGTCCGCGTGCCGTCAGCACATCTCGGACAAATGGAATGGTCATGGCACGTCTTTGTGACAATGATGCTTCATCTAGGGCGTCTATGATCCTCTGTATGGTCAAATGGCTGCGCTCAACGCGCGGAATGATAAAAGCTGACACTTCCGGCGGCAGGGCAATACCGCGCCGACCAAGCAGCTTTTCGAGGAGCAAGCGGATCAAAATATCATCCGGCGGATCAATTTCGACGATCGGCGTTGCCGACAAGCGAGAGCGCAAATCAGCAAGGCGGATTGACCATGCGGGCGGCGCACGGTCCGTAATCAGCAAAAGGGGAATCCGGGACGATTGCGCGACATTCCAAGCGTGGAAAATATCCGCCTCTCGCTTCTCTTCGACATCATCGATCAACTGCGCGCCTGATTTCGCTGCGAATATTCTGCCCAACAGGCTGCGCCCTGACTTGCGCGGTCCAACAAGTAAAGTTGCGCGGACCGGCCACCCTCCCCAGCGATCAAGATGCGTGACAGCCGTTTCGTTTGAGCGTGTGACGATAAAGTCGCCTTCATCCTCCTTGGCTGGCCAATCAAGTGGCAGCGCTATCTGGTTCATTGCCCTTCTGAGCCGCCTGCCCGCCGGATGCGGAATGATCCACCCGATTCCTTCACGCGGTAACCGCGCGCCGACAAAGCAACGCGCAACATATCGGCGTCACCGTCAAAATTGACGCGCATGACGGATACACCCCCCAAAGCAAGGCTAGAGGTCGACACCGATTTCATCCCGGGGATACCCCGGATTGCCGATTCGGTCGCCCCAACTGAGGCCACATCAGGCGTATCGAACTGCACCGTAAACTGGCTCGTCGTCACCTGAGCAGGCTGTGTCGTGTTTTGAGGCGCATCCTCAGCCGGAAGTCCGGTTGGCGTTTCTGTTTCGTCTTCTTCTGTTTTCAGAGCCTCTTCATCAATCGGCGCTTCGATGATCAGTGACGTATCGGGCCGCAATTGCCCCGCAGACAGAGCCATGCCATAAATTTCGTCCATACGCCGGACACCTTCATCCATCAGCTTGGGCAGTGCAGCGCTGGATTGGACACGCAACGTAAAGACTTGCAGCAGACGGTTATCAGGGCCGTATCGTGCGCTGAAATAGCCAGTAACAGGCCCACCGGGATAAGAGCGTTCCAACCGTACCTGCGCCACCAACACATCAGCTGCGCCGTATTGATCCAGCAAAGAACGCCACCATTTGCGCCCTGGTCGGCCCGCTTGCGCTGTGTTGAGCAAGAGAGGGTCCGACCCTGTGCCGCTTACGCGCACATAATCGAGCGTACTGCTCGCGGTCCGGAACCGAGCCCATGCCTTTTGCCATTCGGTGCGACCTTCAAAACTTTGCGCGAAGCCGCCGCTCCATTGCACGGGAATGACAAGCATCGGCGCAGAACGCCGCACATTGCCTGATACGCCCAATATTTCAGATGTCCGAACCCGGTCAAAAAGAACGCCGAGCCGCGCGATATAACGGTTGGGTCCGATTTGTTCATCTTCAACAACAATCGCCGACACAATCGAATCGAGTGCGCCATCGCTTAATCCCGGCGCAGCCCCCCCGTGGGTTTTTTGCCACAACAAGCGCCAGCCGCGTCTTTGTGCTTCACGCCAACCGCGCAACTGCGCTGCTTCAGCCGTTTTACCAGCAACATCAACGGTAATCCCTGACGCTTCGAACGCGCTGGAGCTGTCAATGGGGGCAACGCCGCGGTCACTGCCTTCAATTTGCGCGACGACAGCCACGCCCATCACGCCAAAAAGGCACAACAGCGCGAGCGACAAGGGACTAAAAAAGCGTTTTAGACTATTCACGTCGCCCTTTTGACGAGTTGGGCGTGGAATTCCAAGCCCGATATGCGTAAACGCGCTGCATGACCGATAATTCTTCTTACACTTATGCCAAAGCAGGCGTCTCAATCGCTGCCGGAAATGCCCTTGTTCGCGCGATTGCGCCACTTGCAAAGGCAACCAGACGCCCTGGCGCAGACGCAGATCTTGGCGGATTTGGTGGTTTTTTTGATTTGAAAGCTGCCGGATTTTCTGATCCCTTGTTGGTTGCAGCCAATGACGGGGTTGGTACCAAGCTCAAACTCGCTATCGATTCGGGGCGGCACGGTGGCGTGGGAATTGATTTGGTCGCGATGTGCGTCAATGATTTGATCGTCCAAGGCGCCGAACCGCTTTTCTTCCTCGATTATTATGCCAGCGGAAAATTGGATACAGATGTTGCAGTGGCAGTGGTCGCAAGCATTGCTGAGGGCTGTAAAATGGCCGGTTGCGCGCTTATCGGCGGAGAAACGGCTGAAATGCCCGGTATGTATAGTGACGGCGATTATGATCTCGCCGGGTTTTGCGTCGGTGCAGTCGAACGTCATCAGGTGCTCACAGCCGATAAGATTGCGGCGGGAGACGTGCTCCTCGGCCTCGCCTCCTCTGGCGTGCACAGCAATGGCTTTTCATTGGTAAGACGTTTGGCAGTGGATAAGGGCTGGAAATTGGATCGCCCTGCCTTGTTTGATCCAGAAATTCTCCTCATCGACGCGCTGATGGCGCCGACGCGAATTTATGTGAAATCTTTGCTCCCCCTGGTCCGCGCCGAGAAAATTCATGCGATGGCGCATATTACGGGTGGCGGACTCCTCGAAAATATTCCGCGCGTTTTGCCTGATGGCCTCCACGCATGTGTCGATGCCGATGCGTGGGATCAGCCGCGCCTGATGGCGTTCCTGCAAGCACAGGGCAATATCGAACCCGAAGAAATGGCGCGGACGTTCAATTGTGGCATTGGCATGGTGATTGCTGTTGCTGAAGATGATGTGGCTGACGTGACGGCAGCATTGGAAGCAGCAAGAGAAACCGTCCTCCGCATCGGCCATATCGCAGCAGGCGAAAAGGGTTGTACCGTCTCTGGCTCCACTGAGACCTGGAGCGCGATGGGCAATTGGAGCGCGACCCACAATGGCTAAAGCGCGGGTCGCTGTCCTGATTTCGGGGCGCGGCTCCAATATGGCAGCACTTGTCTATGCCGCCAAACAGCCAGAATGCCCTTTTGAAATTATACTGGTTGTGGCCAATGACCCAGAAGCAGCAGGTCTTACACTCGCCAAGGCAGAAGGCATCGCGACCTTCGCGCATAGCCATCGCGGCATGAAGCGCGCGGCATTTGATGCGATCATCAATGCCGCGATCAAAAAATCCTGCGCTGATTATGTTGCGCTTGCGGGCTATATGCGGCTGCTCTCACCAGAATTTGTTGGCGATTGGCAGGGCAGAATGCTCAACATCCACCCGTCCCTGCTCCCCAAATATAAGGGGCTCGATACGCACGAGCGTGCTCTGGCTGCGGGAGACAAAATAACGGGTTGCTCTGTTCATGTCGTAACGGCGGAACTGGATGACGGCCCTGTGCTGGGTCAAACCGAAGTCGCGATCATCGCGGGTGACACACCGGAAACGCTCGCCGCGCGCACCCTTATAGCCGAACACCAACTGTATAGCCGCGTGCTTGCGGACTATGTGAGCAGAGAAGCCGACCCGCAGTGGATGCTTGCTCAGGTTCGGGCATATGCCACGGCGCAGCCAGATGCTGATGAAACCCTGTCCCACGGCATGCCTTGCTTCGGCATCATCGGCGGCAAGAAATTCGTTTATTTCACGCATGACCATCACGGCGACGGGCGCACCGCATTGCTCGTTAAAATCAGCGGCGTTGATGAACAGGTTATGCTGATCGAAAATGATCCAGACCGTTACTATCGCCCCGCCTATTTCGGCGACGGCTGGGTGGGCATAAGGCTGGACCTGGGCGACACCGATTGGGACCATATCGGCGCGTGGATCGCCAAAAGCTGGCTCGCGGTAGCACCGAAGAAACTCACGAAGATGATGGATATATCGGGGGATTTTTGATGCAAGTCACCATAAGATCCGCAATTCAAAATGATGTCACAGAAATGCATATTCTTCGGACAGGCGTAAAAGAGAATATCTTATCGGATAGCAACGCCTTGAGTTGTAGCGACTATTTACCCTATTTGGGAGATATTGGCGAAACGTGGGTTGCCATCTCAAACGGAAGGCTGGCCGGTTTTGTAAGCCTTGATTGGCATAAAATGTCAGTGTGGGCATTATTCGTAAGCCCTCAATTTGAAGGCAATGGTGTTGGCAAGGCTCTGATGAACCACATGCTGCAAAGTGCGCGTGCACGTCACATTCCAGCCCTGTGTTTAACAACAACATCGGGCACACGTGCAGAACGTTTTTATTGCAACCAGGGCTGGCATAAGGTTGGACCTGCGCCGAACGGCGAAATCACCTTGCAACTCACACTTTAGCCGGATGATAATTAAGTAAAAAGCCGCCGGATCGCTCCGACGGCTTTTTCATTAGCACTAAGATTTTTCAGATCAGCCAACAACCTCTTCAGGTTTGAAGAAGTAAGCGATCTCAATCGCTGCATTTTCATCGCTATCCGAACCGTGCACCGAATTGGCTTCGATCGATTCCGCAATTTCTTTGCGGATTGTACCGGGTTCAGCATTTTCCGGGTTGGTCGCGCCCATAATGTCGCGGTTACGCTGCATCGCGTTTTCGCCTTCGAGAACCTGAACGACGACGGGACCGGAAATCATAAAGCTGACCAGATCATTGAAAAACGGACGTTCGCTGTGGACAGCGTAAAAACCTTCGGCTTGTGCCTTGGTCATCTGAATACGCTTTGAAGCGACAATCCGGAGACCACCGTCTTCGAGCATTTTTGTGACGGCTCCTGTCAGGTTACGGCGGGTGGCGTCTGGTTTGATGATTGAAAATGTGCGTGTTGCGGCCATGACTGGTCGTCTCCGTGTCAAAAGGGGTTTGAATTGGCCGCGCGTCTAACTGTTGCAGCGCAGCATGGCAAGGGTTCCGCTACGCCTCAAAATTATCCGCGACAAACCGGTCGAGCAAACGCACCCCGTATCCGGTGGCGCCCTTGTCCCAAACCACGCCGGGTTTTGCCGCCCAAACCATGCCTGCAATATCGAGATGCGCCCATTTCACACCGTCATCAACAAAGCGGTGCAGAAACTGTGCGGCCGTTATGGAACCGCCTTCGCGCGGGCCAACATTTTTGATGTCAGCAATCGGGGAATCGATCAGCTTGTCATAGGCAGGGCCAATCGGCATCCGCCACAACGGATCCCCCGATGCCTTCCCCGCTTTGATCAAGCTATCAGAAAGCCCATCATCATTGGAAAAGATGCCAGCATGTTCATTGCCCAGCGAAATAATGATCGCGCCAGTAAGTGTCGCAAGGTCGATCATCACCTTTGGGCTGTATTTCTTTTGCACCCAGGTCATCGCATCGCACAAGACAAGACGGCCTTCGGCGTCGGTGTTGATCACTTCAATGGTTTGCCCTGACATCGATGTGACAACATCGCCGGGGCGCTGCGCCTTCCCGTCAGGCATGTTTTCAACCAACCCGCACACCCCAACGACATGCGCTTTTGCTTTACGCGTGGCGAGCGCAAGCATAGTGCCAGCAACAGCGCCTGCTCCGCCCATATCCCACTTCATATCTTCCATGCCTGCTGCGGGCTTGATGGATATACCGCCCGTATCGAACGTCACGCCCTTGCCCACGAAAACGACGGGAGGATTGACTGCACCATTGGTCCCGTCCCACCGCATCACCAGCAAGCGCGGTTCACGCACCGACCCTTGGTTGACGCCGAGCAGCGCGCCCATCCCAGCAGCTTCCATTTCGGCCTGACCCAAAACTTCAATTTCAACACCCAGTGCCGTGAGCATTTTGCAACGCTCCACAAAACTCTCAGGATAAATGATGTTGGCCGGCTCCGTCACCAATTCACGCGTCAAGCTAACCCCTTGGGTCACAGCATGATGATGCGCCCAAGCGGCCTCACTGCCTTCTGGCGCGCCTAGGATTGTGATTGCGGTTAGCGTTTGTTTTTGCTTGTCGGCCAACTTTGTGCGGTAAATGTCATAGCGCCAACCGCGCAAAACAGCGCCAGCGGCCATTCTTGCGACAGCCTCAACAGATGGTTTTATAGCCATGGCAGACATATCAATCACCACGTCGGTTTCACCGGATGTCAGCAGTTTCGCCGTAATGGCCGCGCCAGCACGTTCATAATCCTCAACGCTACCCTGTCCGACACCCGCCAACAAAGTACGCTGCGCGCCCGCGTCGTGTCCGACAAAATGTTCAGAAATACTGCCAGCTTCGCCTTCAAACCGGTTTGCTTTCGCGCCAGCGCGAATAACGCCAGCCTGCTCTCCCCCAACATTGACGCCATGCAGTCCGTCTTTGGGAACGAAAAGAGCGATACAATGTCCGGATTCTGGGCGTTGCGCTGCAAAACTGATTGTGATCATTATCATTCCTTGAATATTTCGGGATTAAAGGCCCGAATCGTGTTGTAGCGTGTTAATGCCCCTGTCAGTAGCAGCAAGACAAGAAGTTAGCTGATTGCAGGCCTTGCCGGACAATGCGATAGGGCTATCAGAATCGAAAGAAAACGACCGCGCGTGACATTATCCCGATCCATATTTCTGGTCTCTTTCCCGCTGGTACTTGGGGTTGCCAATCCCGTATTTGCGCAATCCGCAGACGTGGTTGTCGATCCCAAACAAGAAGTGGCCTTCACATCAGATCAACTTGAATATGACAGAAATGCTGACGTCGTAACCGCCAGCGGCGATGTTCGCATGGCACGTGATGGCAACCGTTTGCGCGCTGACAAAATCGTTTGGAACCGAAAATCAGGTGAGGTCAACGCATCTGGCAATGTCATGGTGACCAACAGTAGCGGCGATATTGCATACGGGGACAGCATTGCGTTAACCGACACGCTGAGAGATGGTGTCGTCGATAATTTGCTTATTGTCCTTAAAGACGGCGGCAGGCTGGTCGCGGTGAAAGGCACGCGCAGCAATGAAATTTCACGGCTAGATCGCGCCGCTTACACACCGTGCAAGGTTGTTGATGACAAAGGATGTCCCAAAGACCCTGTATGGAAAATCTCTGCGGTCAGTGTGGTTCATGATCCCAACCGCAATCGCATCAGTTACAAGGGCGCTAAGCTTGAACTGTTTGGCCTTCCCATTTTGGCATTGCCCGGCCTTTCGCATCCTGCTGATGATCGCGGCGGGTCTGGATTTCTGGTTCCCGATCTTAAAATTACGCAGACCAATGGTCTGGAGCTCTCCACTCCATTCTATGTGCTCCTCGACCGCAACCAAGATTTGACATTAACACCCCATATTTACTCAAGTGCTCTGCCCGCTCTTGAAGCAAAATACCGCGCTCTAACAAGAAAAGGCGCTTATCAAATCGGCGGTTTTGCAACCTATGGCAGTCGTATTCCGACGTTAACAGCGGGCACGCCTCAGCAACGCGATTTTAGAGGCTATTTGGAAGCAAGCGGTAAGTTGCAACTTGACCCGCGCTGGAGTGTTACAGGGTCATTCCGCGCTGTTACAGATCGCACTTTTCTGAGACGCTATGATATTTCGCGCGATGATCGGTTGCGGTCTGTGCTTGATATTGAACGCGTCACGCGTACCAGTTATTTTTCTTTTTCAAATTGGGCCTTTCAAACCTTGCGGTCCGGTGATGCGCAGGGTCAAATCCCTCTGGCTTTGCCCGTTTTTGATTATCGCAAACGCATGTCAGACCCCCTGGTTGGCGGGCGCGTTGAATTCCAGTTGAACAGCATGGCGCTCGCCAGAACCAGTGGTCAGGATACGCAGCGCGCCTTTGCTGGCGCGCGTTGGGATGTCCGCCGGATAACCGGTCTCGGTCAGGAAGTTGTGCTGACCGGATATGCGCGGGCCGATGTTTACCACAGTGATGAAGTCAACAAAACCAGCACGGTCGCCTATCGCGGTACTACAGGATGGAATGGGCGCTTCATTTCCGCCGCTGCCGCTGAAATCCGCTGGCCTTTTATTGGAAAATTCCTTGGTGGTACGCAGCGCCTGACCCCGCGTTTGCAAATCGTCGCATCACCCGGAACCCCCAACCTCCGCGTCCCCAATGAAGATGCACGAGCCGTAGATTTAGAGGACAGCAACCTGTTCGCGCTGAACCGTTTTGCAGGCTATGACCGTTGGGAAGACGGGACACGCGCAACTTACGGATTGGATTGGGCGCTGGACGCCCCCGGTTTTCGCATGGAAGCCAATATTGGGCAAAGTTATCGGCTGAGTTCAAAATCAACACTTTTTCCTGATGGAACCGGCCTTTCCAGCCGCACGTCCGATGTCGTTGGACGGACATCAGTAAAATTCAAGAAACTGATCAGTCTGACGCATCGATACCGTCTGGATAAGGATTCACTCGCTATTCGTCGCAACGAATTTGACGCGACCGTTGGCACAGCAAAAACATATGGCACAGTCGGATATTTGCGGTTGAATCGTGACATTGGTCCACAGCTGGAAGATTTGCGGGATCGCGAAGAAGTCCGCTTGGGTGGTCGGGTGCAAGTCTCTAAATTCTGGTCGCTCTTTGGTTCAACGATCATTGATTTAACCGACCGCGCTGAGGATCCATTCTCTCTGGCTGATGGGTATGAACCTGTTCGCCACCGTGTCGGGATCGCTTACGAAGACGATTGTTTGACACTCGGTCTGACATGGCGGCGCGACTATGATGCCTCTGGAGATGCCAAACGCGGCAACACCTTCCAATTGCGGCTATCCTTACGCAATTTGGGTCGTTAAAGACCTGTT
This sequence comes from Sphingomonadales bacterium, assembly GCA_043760405.1. Lineage (GTDB taxonomy): Bacteria > Pseudomonadota > Alphaproteobacteria > Sphingomonadales > Sphingomonadaceae > Aquisediminimonas. Next base: position 8,863 of record JAYUPB010000015.1, on the reverse strand, counting down.
TTCGCTAAGCTTAGGTTCAGCACAAATTTTATATTAGGCATATTCGTGACTATCGATTTTGGGGTATTTTCAGGAATGACGAAGCACTCTCGAACTCTGGCTTTATTGGCCACTATCGGCGTTTTTTCAGGTGCTATCGCGGTGCAAGCGCAAACTGTTTCTGATGACCTGTCAGTACCTTCGACATCACTCAACCTGCCAACCAATCTTGCGACATTTGGCAAGGTCGACCCGCAATTGCGCAAGGCAACGGCGATCGTCAACGGCGATGTCATTACAGGCACCGACGTGGATCAACGCCTCGCCCTCATCATTCTTGCCAATGGCGGAAAAGTTGATGATGCTGAAAAAGACCGCTTGCGTGTCCAAGTGCTGCGGAACTTAATCGATGAATCGTTGCAGATTCAAGAAGCAAAAGCGAATGACATCATCATCGCTAAAGACGAAATCAATCAAAGCTATGTGCGCGTTGCCCAAAATTTCAAGCGACAACCCGCGCAAATGTCTGACTATTTGAGAGAGCAAGGATCTTCGGATCGCTCAATCAAAAAACAGATTCAAGGCGAAATGGCATGGAGCCGCTTGCTTCGCCGCCGTGTTGAACCTTTCGTCAATGTCGGTGATGAAGAAGTTAAATCTATCATGGACCGCTTGAATGCCACGAAGGGAACACAAGAATTTCGCGTCGGTGAAATTTATTTGTCGTCAACCCCGGAAAATGCTGCCGAAGTCCAAACCAATGCCAAACGGATTGTTGATCAACTTCGTCAGGGCGGATCGTTTCAGGCCTATGCCCGTCAGTTTTCAGAAGCATCAACCGCCGCAGTTGGCGGCGATTTGGGTTGGATTCGCCCCGCCCAGCTGCCAGCAGAATTAGCACAAGCCGTGACAGAGCTTTCTATTGGTCAAATTGCTGGCCCTATTCAGATAGCAGGCGGATATTCTCTTCTCTATCTGGTTGACAGTCGTCAGGTGCTTGTCGCCAATCCGCGTGATGCGGTGATGAGCCTGCGTCAACTTGCGCTTGGCTTTCCAAAAACGCTGACACAGCCCCAAGCGCAGGCCCGCGCCACAGAATTCGCCAAGGCCACCCAAGACATGCAGGGCTGCGGCTCTGTTGACGGTGTTGCAAAACAGTTCGGGGCCGAAGTTGTTGATAATGATCAAGTCCGCGTTCGGGATTTGCCTCCACCACTGCAAGATATGTTGTTAAAACTGCAAGTTGGCCAAGCAACACCTCCTTTTGGATCTCAGGCAGAGGGCGTTCGCGTTTTGGTCCTCTGTGGGCGTGATGATCCTCAGGTTGCTGGCGGACCATCCGCCGATGCGATCGAAGGCCAATTGCGTGATGAGCGCATCAATCGGCGTGCCCAGATTTATCTGCGCGATCTCCGCCGCGATGCGGTTGTAGATTATCGTTAATCCATCGGCATGAAGCCGCTTGCCATATCACTGGGTGATCCATCAGGAATTGGCCCTGAAATCATTGCAAAAGCTTGGGCAGCCCGTGTCATAAATGATCTCCCTGTCTTTTTTGCAGTGGGTGATGCGCGTTCAATTGAGGCCGTTTGGCAAGGACCGCTAGTGCGGATTACCGATCCATCTCAAACCAATGCTGTTTTTCCAACGGCCTTACCTGTTTTTGAGATTGAAGATGGCGGCGCTATTACACCCGGCGTTGCTAATGTAGAAGGCGCACGGTGCGCCCTTGACGCATTGGAACTTGTCGTGGGCTTGGCACGATCCGGTGCAGTTAGTGGGGTCGTTACCGGCCCTATTTCCAAGGCCCAACTTTATGCCATTGGCTTCACCCATCCTGGCCAAACAGAATTCATTGCCGAACGGTGCGGTGTCGCACGTGACAATGTCATTATGATGCTGGCAGGTGGTGATTTGCGCGTTGTACCGGTTACCATTCATGTCGCACTTTCCGCTGTGCCCGCATTACTCACGACCGATCTGATTGTTGCCAAAGGTCGTGCCACAGCGCGTGCGCTCCAGCGTAATTTTGGTATTTCGACACCGCGTATTGCCGTAGCTGGCCTCAATCCGCATGCAGGAGAAGACGGCGCGCTGGGGACCGAAGAAATCCGCGTCATTGGGCCAGCGATTGACATACTCAAGTCTGAAGGTCTGGATGTGTTCGGGCCGGTGCCGCCCGATGCACTCTTTACACCGCGGGCGCGGCCAACGTTTGATGTCGCACTGTGTATGTATCATGATCAGGCGCTCATCCCAATCAAAGCCCTCTATTTTGATGAAGGCGTCAACATGACGCTGGGTCTTCCTATCATCCGAACCGCCCCCGATCACGGGACTGCATTTGATATTGCAGGGCAAAATAAAGCTGATCCCAGCGCGATGATTGCCGCAATCCGCGCCGCTGCAACAGCCGTTCATTTTCGCGCCCACGCAGAATGACGGTCAAACTGCCGCCGCTGCGGGAAGTGATTGCGCGCCACGGCCTAAACGCCAGCAAAGCCCTTGGTCAGAACTTTTTGCTCGATGCGCAGCTCCTCGATAAAATTGCTTCTATCCCCGGTGCTTTGGCGGGTGAGCATGTTTATGAGGTAGGTCCAGGGCCCGGCGGGTTAACACGGGCCTTATTGGGTGCTGGTGCGACCGTGACAGTTGTTGAACGGGATCGCCGCTGCATACCTGCGTTAGAAGAACTGTCCAACGCCTTCAAAGGCAAATTGACAATCATTGAAGGTGATGCACTGACCATCGATCACAAAGAGATTTTGGCGCACGGTGGGCATATCGTTTCGAACTTGCCCTATAATGTTGGGACCGCTTTGCTGATCAAATGGCTATCTGAAACGCCTTGGCCGCCCGTTTGGAAAAGCCTGACCCTCATGTTCCAACGCGAAGTTGCCGACCGCATCGTCGCAAAGCCCGGGTCATCCGATTATGGCCGCTTATCAATATTGTGCCAGTGGCGCTCCACCGCAAAATTGGCGTTGCCCGTGCACCGGTCCGCATTTACGCCGCCGCCAAAGGTCATGTCAGCGGTGGTGCATATTTTGCCTGCGGTTGCCCCAGCTGATGTTGATGGCCCAACGATTGAAAGGCTCACCGCAGCCGCCTTTGGTCAACGGCGCAAAATGCTTCGCCAAAGTCTGAAATCAGCGCCACACGCGCTCCAATGCCTTGCCGAAATAGGTATAGATGCTGCCCGCCGAGCGGAGACATTGGAAGTTGGAGATTTTGTTGCCCTTGGTCAGGCCGTCACGAAGGCGAATTCTTAAGGGGTTGTCGTCCCTGTTACGACTGGCTTGGGCTTGATTGCCTCTGCCGTTATCACTGTTGGAGTCTTTTCACCCTTTTCAATGGCAGCCGACAAGGACAGCTGCTCCGCGCAACTGGACACACAAAGCCGCGTTATCCGCGCAAGGTTTTCTTTCGCTTTGGTCAACGCGCCTTTTTGCACCATGGCTGCACCCTGACCCGAGAGCGCCGAAAGATCATTTGGGTCAAGCAACAATGCTTCGCGGTACAGCCGGATCGCTTTGCCCGGCAGGCCCTGTTTTTGTGCGACATGCGCCAAATGGATAAAGGCACTCCGATTCCGGGGGTCGACCGCAAGCGCAGTTTCAAATGCACTGATCGCATCATCAAATTTCTGCGCGCCTGCAAAAGCCACACCTTCAGCCACGAGCGCCTGAGAACGCGGGTTAATTTGATCATCGGCTGGGCGTTTGCCCATGCCAACACTTGCCGTCACAGCAAGAACCAAAGACAAAGCAACAGCAGGGGCACCGAAACGCATAAACAACTCCGAAAATCGATTTGTTTCCATATTATCCGCGTCTTGCCAGCCTCGCGACAAAAAATCCATCAGTTCCGTCATGGGCCGGTGTCAGGATCACGCCAGCGCCGTCGGGGCGACCTGCGCCAAGGTCCAACGTTTCTGCTTTCCATTCTGAATTATTATTGAGGAATGTCGCAATCTGGCTGCGCCCCTCACGCGCGATGAGTGAACAGACTGCATAGACCAAAACCCCGCCAGGCTTAACCAATTGCGCGCCAGTGCGTAAAACATGGGCCTGAGTCGCCGACAATTGCTCCAGCCGCTTGGTCGTTAACCGCCACCGCGCCTCTGGATTGCGCCGCCACGTCCCACTGCCAGAACAGGGCGCATCGACCAAAACGACATCACTTTGCCCAATGACGTCGGCAAATTCATCAAGCTCCTCACCGGGGTTAAGCAGGCGTGTTTCGATATTAATCGCCCCGGCCCGCTCCGCACGCGGCGGCAGGCGTTGTATCCGGTCACGGTTGGTATCAGTCGCGATCAAGCGCCCTTCGTTTGCCATATCCGCCGCGAGTGCAAGGGTTTTGCCTCCTGCCCCAGCGCAAAGATCAACCACAATCATCCCGGGTTTTACGCGACACGCATTTGCGATCAGCTGGCTTCCTGCGTCCTGAACCTCAATCACGCCCTCTTGCCAGACAGGATGTTTTTCAATCACAATATTGGCGGCAAGGCGGATACCATTGGGCAGAAATGCGATGGGTTCAGCGCCTTCCAAGCGCGCCAGCACCTCATCACGCTTTGCCGAATATTGGTTGACGCGCAGATCAAACGGCGCCCGTGTCAACAGCGCTTCATGCTCGGCTGGATCAATCAGTTTGGCCAGCCACGGAGCCAACGGTGATCGCGCCGAGCGTTGCTCAGTCTGTTCAATAAGGGCTGGACCATAAGGTGATCCATCAAAACATGCTGCAAGTTCTTTGTCGCGTTTGGCCAGCCCGACCATTGCCGCGCGGCCATTTTTGGGAATCATGCCAAAGGCACGAATGGCAGAATAAACCAGATCACGCACCGCACGCCGATCCTTTGACCCCGCATACCGATTCCCCCGCGCCCATGTCGCAAAAATCGTGTCCGCCGCAGCCCCGTTTTCGCGCGCGGCAGTGATGACCAAATCAAGAATGTCGATCGCGGATTGAACGCGTGCAGCCGGTGTCATAGGTTAACGCGTCGGATAGTTCGGGGCCTCACGGGTGATGGAGACATCATGGACATGGCTTTCTGAAAGACCGGCATTGGTAATTTGCACGAATTGCGCGTTTTTTTGCAGGTCAGGGATCGTTGCAGACCCCGTATAGCCCATTGCGGCTTTTACGCCACCAACAAGCTGATGAATGACATCTTTGGCCGCTCCCTTGTATGCGACCTGTCCTTCAATGCCTTCTGGCACAAGCTTCAACTGATCTTTAATATCCTGTTGGAAATAACGGTCCGCAGACCCACGCGCCATAGCCCCAACCGAACCCATACCGCGATAGGATTTATAAGTGCGGCCCTGATACAGAAAGGTTTCACCGGGTGCTTCGGCTGTTCCCGCCAGTAACGATCCGACCATGACACTGGATGCACCCGCCGCCAGTGCTTTGGCAATGTCGCCAGACGTCCGCAGGCCGCCATCTGCGATCACTGGAATACCAGACTTTGCCGCTTCTTCAGCGGAGTCTATAATCGCGGTCAATTGTGGAACGCCAACGCCAGCAATGACGCGCGTGGTGCAGATTGACCCTGGACCAATCCCGACTTTAATGCCGTCTGCTCCCGCATCAATCAGCGCGCGCGTGGCCCCCGCTGTCGCGACATTGCCGGCAACAATCTGAAGCGAGTTCGAAATTTTGCGAATACGTTCAACCGCAAGCGCCACCATTTTTGAATGCCCGTGCGCCGTATCCAGCACAATCAAATCGCATTCGGCATCGATCAAAGCGAGTGTGCGTTCATACCCTGCATCGCCAACCGTTGTCGCCGCCGCAACCCGCAAACGCCCTGTCGCATCCTTAGTTGCATTGGGATAAGTAACGGCTTTCTCAATATCCTTGACTGTGATCAGGCCAACACAGTGGAATGCATCATCAACCACAAGCAGTTTTTCAATCCGGCGCTGATGCAGCAAACGTTGTGCTTCATCTTGCCCAACCCCCACTTTAACGGTTGCCAGATTTTCGTGCGTCATCAATTCGCTGACGGGCTGTTTAGGGTTGCCCGCAAAACGCACATCGCGGTTCGTTAGAATGCCAACCAGTTTGCCAGATTCTTCAACCACGGGAATACCAGAAATGCGGTTCGCGGCCATGATTGCTTTGGCGTCGGCAAGCGTGGCTGTAGGCGCGATCGTGATCGGATTGACGACCATGCCCGATTCAAAGCGCTTCACTTGACGCACGGCTGCAGCTTGTTCTTCGATGGTCAGGTTGCGGTGCAAAACGCCAATGCCGCCCAATTGCGCCATGACAATGGCCATATCGGCTTCTGTCACTGTATCCATCGCAGAGGACAGAATTGGAATGTTAAGCGAAATATCGCGCGTTAGCCTGGTCGCTGTGTTGGCATCGCTAGGCATGATGTCAGACGCACAAGGCTGCAACAGCACGTCGTCAAAGGTCAATCCAAGTCGAATATTCATAATATTGCCGCGCCCTACATGCTGAGTCGTGACGGGCCATGTAACCAGTTGAGGCGGTTGTGGCTAGGGCGCTGTTCTGATCAAACGCGTCAATTCCGACACGCCCGCCTCCAAAACATCCTTTCCGGATGGAACGAAAACATCAGGCTGCATTAACCACCGAGGCTTATCATCAACATCATAAACAGGCTCTGCCGAATATTGGGCCTGAAGAGCCGTTTTTTTGAGTTTGATCGAGAAAACTGCTGCACCAAGCCCCATCATGGGCGTTCCAACAATCTGCGCACGGCCAATGCCGCGCATGCCCATCGGAAATCCCTCTGCCATACTGCCGCTCCAATGATCGGCCAAGACGACGACAGGCTTGGTATATGTAAAGGGTCCGCGTGGCTTGACATATTCCACCCAAGCTGGGCTAAGGTTTCCACCTGACCGCCGCCGCATTTTGGCATATGGTTTTGGCGTCGAAATGAAGCGCCCCATAATTGGCCGAGCAACTGCGGTATCGCCGCCGCCATTGCTCCGCACGTCAATAATAAGCCCCGGCGTGTCTTTTAATGCCATCAACGCTTTATCGAACGCAGCCACCACCGCGTCATTCGCAAAGCTGGCAATCCGAATATAGCCGCTGCCATCTTTCAATAGGTTCGAAGTAATATCTGGGCTATCACTGCGCCGTTTCAGCGGCAGTGAAAAGTTTTCGACAGGGCCTGAACCTCGCGCGGCTTGTATCAAGCGGGCTTGGCCACGGTGTCCCGCAACGGCCACGTTCAGCGCATATGCCTCCGCAACTGGATCAGGGTGTGATAAACATGAAGGCATATGAAGTGCCGCGCTTTTCGCAATCACTGATCCATCAATCGCAATAATTCTGTCACCAATGGACAAGCCACTATCAGCAGCAGCGGAACCGGCTTGAACCGTGACAACACGGATATCCTGCCCCGCCCTTTCAACCAATATGTCAAACGGCGGCCAGCGCGGAGCCCCCTCTGGAGGATTGGAAAGATGGGTATGCGCATCATAAAGTTCGCCAAGAGTGCGCCTGATGATATCTTCGAAAGCAGCGAACGACTTTGCGGCTACGGCTTGCGGACGATAATGATCGCGCACCTGAGACCAATTGGTTTGTTTTTCAGCAAAGAAGCAGTAGCGCTTGTCCAATGTGCGCCATAATTCATCAAAATCTGATGTAAAAACCACATCGGAAGATGGCTCAAGTGCAAAAGCTGGAAATGTCGCCGACAGCAGCGCTGTAGCACAAAATACCCGCCTGGATGTGTGTACGTCACAAACATTCAATATATTAACCATCCGATTATACTTGGCGCATGCCATACAACACGGCAATATCTTTTTTATCTAACGGGAGATTGATCATGGGTGGATTCGGTTTTGTATTGTTCTTTGTTGGCTTGGCAATTGCCTTTGTCATCATGGGCATCACGGTGGTTAAACAGGGTTTTGTTTACACCATTGAACGCTTTGGTCGGTATACCAACACCGCCATGCCCGGCTTTAATTTTATTATGCCCTTCGTCGACCGCGTCGGGCGCAAGGTGAACATGATGGAACAGGTGCTCGATATTCCGGGCCAGGAAATCATCACCAAGGACAATGCGATGGTCGCCGTCGACGGCGTGGTCTTCTTTCAGGTGCTTGATGCAGCCAAGGCTGCCTATGAAGTGTCAGACCTTTATCTTGCCATCATGCAGTTAACGACAACCAATCTTCGCACGGTGATGGGATCGATGGATTTGGATGAAACCCTGTCCAAGCGAGATCAGATCAACGCACAATTGCTCTCTGTTATCGATCTTGCGACGGAAGCTTGGGGCGTAAAAGTAACGCGCGTTGAGCTCAAAGACATTCGTCCGCCCGCTGACATCGTCAACGCCATGACCCGCCAAATGAAAGCAGAGCGCGAAAAGCGCGCGTCAATTCTTGAGTCAGAGGGCCAACGCCAGAATGACATCAACATTGCAGAAGGGCGTAAGCAAGCACAGATCCTTGAAGCAGAGGGCCGCCGTGAAGCTGCGTTTCGCGATTCAGAAGCGCGCGAACGGCAAGCAGAGGCCGAAGCAATGGCAACAAAGGTTGTGTCCGAAGCCATTGCCAACGGCAATACTCAAGCCATCAACTATTTCGTAGCACAAAAATATGTTGATGCGATCAGCCAGTTCGCAACTTCACCCAACGCCAAAACAATTCTGTTCCCTGTCGAAGCCACGGCGTTGATCGGCACACTTGGCGGCATTGGTGAACTTGCCCGTGACGCTCTTGGCAAGGATAAGTGAGATGATGGACACACTAAACGCGCTTGAGCCACATCCAATGCGGCTGATTTTGGGTGCAATTCTTGCCACAGCAGAAATTATCGCTCCTGGCTTTTTCCTCATCTGGCTGGCCGCTGCGGCAATCGCGAC